>JARHYD010000108.1 GCA_029258655.1 Mailhella sp. | reverse complement strand
TATGTTGAAAAAGAAAGTAGTTTTTCTGTAAGAAATGGTGAAAAAGTAGAGCATTTTTGTTCCCATGAATGTCGTGAAAAATATATTCAACAAGTTCAAGAACAACAAAAATTAGAAAAATAAAAATTAATTTGAAAACACACTCTGTTTTTGAGAAAAAAGTTTTTCTACTTATACTTTAAGGGTGTGTTTTTAAATTATTTATAATTATTAAACCTTGTTTTCTAATAATAAAAATAGTTGTAATACAATAGCATTGAAAATACTTATAATTACAATGTGAAAACAAAGGATTTTTTTATTTTTGAGAGAAAAATTTTTTACTAATGTCCTAATATGGAAAAATTTATTAGATTTTATTTCAATAAACTTGCTTGATTGAGGGGGAATCATTTCCCTCAAAGAAAAAATAGAATAAAATTAATTTAGAAACACATTTTGAAATAAAGACCACCCACTTAGTGGGTGGTCTTTATTGTGTTAAAGTGACAATAAAAAAAGTCACATTATTTGTGACTTTTTTTATCATATTTAGTCAATTCCTAAAGCAGCACTTTCATCAACTACCCAAATAAGTTCACCTCCACTTGGACGAACTAATTGTGCAGGTAATTCTGGTTTATCTAATAAATTAAGAGTTTTTGTTAATGCATGATGTTTTTCTTTACCTGTAACCATAAATAAACAACAGCGAGCATTATTTAAAACTGGTAATGTAAGTGTTATTCTATCAGCATTTCTGCTTCTTACATATTGGTCAATAACAATACGTTCTTTTTCTTGAATTGCATATTCACCAGGGAAAAGTGAAGCTGTGTGTCCATCATCACCTAATCCTAAAAGAATACAATCAAAACGAGGAAATTCACCAGGAGCAAGACGAAAATGTTCTTTTATCAAATTTTCGTAGGCTAAAGCTGATTCAACAGGATTTCCTTCACCTTTCATTCTATAAAAACGTGTTGCAGGAACTTTAGTAAGGAGTTCGTGTCTTGCAATACCATAATTACTACGAGGATCATCTGGGTGAACACAATATTCATCCCCCCAATAAATCATTATCTTTTCCCAAGGCAGACGCTCAGCCCAATCATCTTCAGCTAATAAACGAAAGAGGGGAATAGGTGTTGTACCACCTGATAATGCAAGTGTAAAAATGCCTCTTTCTTCAATGGCTTCCTCAGAAAGTTGCACTAAATGATGAGCTACACGCTCTGCCATAGCAGCAGGGTCTTTATGAATGTGGAGTGATAAATGAATAGAACGTGACATATTGACTCCTTAAAAAATATATATAACTAATAAACTATTCTAAAAAACTTATCAATTATTTTTTTCTAATATCATAATAATCACCATTTGCAGCGTTAACCATGATAATATCAGCAGAGCAAAAAAGTTCTTGACTACTTAATAATTTTTGAAATATTTCATCATTTAATTCAATATTCCATGATGTTTGTATAGGAGTATTAGGTAAAAATAATTTGTTACTTTTTAATTCACTTTGCATAAGTTCTTCATTATCGGAATTTTTTATAAGAATATTGGTTGAAAATGAAACAACATCACTTGTTGCTGAATTGGGATCAGCAGTAAGTTCTATAAAAAGAACGCGTTTACTTGCAATTTCTCCTAATTGAACAGCACATTTTGGATTATTAATATATTTATTAATATTATTTAATTCTCTATTAATAAGAATAGTTTTATTATTTTGTAATGTTTGATGATCTTTTGCTAATTTAGCATTGTACACTTGTAAAATTTCATCAAGATTTAAAATTTTTGAAATTTTTAATCCATCAGGCGTTTGTTTTAATTCAAATTTAATAGTAATAGTTTCCCATTTTGGATCATAAAAAGTAACAATTAATTTATATTTATCTGTTTCATCAGTTCTGACAATATCATAATCTGTATTGATAATTTGTTGTACAATATCAGTAGGAATGAATTTTGTTTTTTTATAAAATTCATTTTGATATTCATTACCTCGAATTGTATCTAATAAAAATAATGAAAGATGATCTTTAATAGATTCTGTTGTTGGAATTTCGCCCATATAAACATATAAATGATTATAATTAGGAATAGCTTTTACAAAATCTTCTACAAAATGCTCTGATAATGAATTTATATCAACAATACTATTAAATAAAACAGGATCATTATTTTCAAAAGATTCTTTTAAGGATGAAATAACATAATTAGCTTTATTAACTTTTGTTGCTTGATGGATAGAAAAATATCCCATACCTGTAAACATTAATAAATGTCCAATAATTAAAGGTATCCAAATTTTTTTTTGTTTTAAAAAAGATAATTTACTAAAAATAGAACTTTTGGAGTCGCCAATAGATAATTGTTCATTCTTTGATTTTTTAGTACGATTTGATTTTTTATTATTTTTAGCCATAATTAATCCTAATTATTTGCTCATTCCATTAAGAAATTCTTTATTATTTTTTGAGCCACGCATTTTATCAAGTAAAAACTCCATGCTATCTATTGGTGACATTGATGCAAGAATTTTACGCAATATCCAAATACGATTAAGATTTTCATCTGATAAAAGAAGATCTTCTTTACGAGTTCCTGTTTTGTTTATATCAATAGCAGGGAAGACTCTTTTTTCAGCTAAATGTCTTTCAAGGTAAAGATCCATATTACCAGTACCTTTAAATTCTTCAAAAATAACTTCGTCCATACGCGAACCAGTATCAATTAATGCTGATGCAATAATAGTAAGGCTACCACCACCTTCAATATTTCTTGCTGCACCAAAAAATCTTTTGGGTCTTTGTAAGGCATTTGCGTCTAATCCACCAGATAAAACTTTACCAGAAGAAGGTGTTACAGCGTTATAAGCTCTTCCTAAGCGTGTGATAGAATCAAGTAAAATAACAACATCACGTTTTCTTTCTACCAAACGTTTTGCTTTTTCTAATACCATTTCACAAACTTGTACATGACGTTGTGGTGGTTCATCAAAAGTTGAACTAATAACTTCAGCATTTTTTACTGTACGTTCCATATCTGTTACTTCTTCAGGTCTTTCATCTATAAGAAGTACAATTAAATAAACATCAGGGTAGTTTGCACTAATGGAATTTGCGATGGTTTGTAAAAGAGTTGTTTTACCAGTTCGAGGAGGTGCGACAATAAGTCCACGTTGACCTCTTCCTATTGGTGCCATCATATCAATAACACGTCCAGAAAGATTTTTTTCATCAGTTTCAATGCAAAGTTGTTGATCAGGAAATATTGGAGTTAAATTATCAAATAAAACTAAATGCTTTGCATTTTCTGGTGCTTCAAAACCAACCTCATTGACTTTTACTAAGGCAAAATATCGTTCCCCTTCTTTAGGTGGTCTAATTTGTCCTTTAACAATATCTCCTTTTCTTAGATGATATCGTCTAATTTGTGAAGGGGATACATAAACATCATCAGCACCTGGCATATAACTACTTAAAGGAGAACGTAAAAAACCATAACCATCAGGTAAGATTTCAAGTACTCCATCAGCTATGATAGTACCATTTTGTGAAACACAAGTTTGAAGTAATGCAAAAATTAATTCTTGTTTACGCATAGAACTTGCATTTTCAAGTTGATACTGTTCTGCAAGATCCATAAGTTCATTCATATTACGTGTTTTTAATTCGGAAAGGCTTAATAATGTATCCGCACATTGCGTATTAGAATATTCTGTTTCTTGTGCTTGGTATTGTTTTTTTACATTATGATGAAATTTCTTTTTATATGTTTTTTTAGGAGTAATATATTCATCTGATAAATCATTTGATTGTTCGTTTGTTTGGTTATTTGATAAATCAATAAAAGTATTTTCAGAAAAATTGGTATCAGATGTTTCAATCGGAAAAGATTTTTCTTGAGTTTCTGAAGAAGTTAAATTTTCATAATTTTCTTGAAAAGCTACTTCAACATCTTTCTTTGCAATTTTGGGTTTTCTACCACGTGTACTTTTTGGTTTTTCTTCTAACTGTTTTTCGGTTACAATTTTTCTTTTTCTTGTTTTTGCAACAACTTCAGACATAGATTATCCGTCCGTTTTTTTTATTTTATATAGAGAAATGATTTGAAAAATAAGGACATCATGAACATGACAAAAAAGACAATAGTAAACTATTCAATAAAAAGCAAGTGTTTATTCTTTTTTCTTAGTATTAATTTTATTCATAGCTTTGACAGTACCAAGTTCAATAATATCTTTTATAGCGTATATACCTTGCTGTATGGCTTCTTCAATTAATGGCTTATCTTGTCCAAAACCACTTAATACCCAAGAACTGACTTGAGAAGAATCTTTTGGTCTGCCAATTCCCATACGCAAACGAAAATAATCTTGTGTGCCAAGTCTATTGCTAATAGATTTTAAGCCATTATGACCAGCATTACCACCGCCTTTTTTAAATTGAATTCTTCCCGGAATTAAATCTAATTCATCGTGTATAACATACAAATTTTCTGGCATAATTTTATACCATGAAAGAAGTGGCTGTACACAATCTCCACTTAAATTCATAAAAGTTTGTGGAAAAACACAAATCCATGCAGAATTATTGTATTCTACTTTAAAGGTAATACTATTAAATTTTGAAGTTGAAATTTGATCAACTCTTTGTTCAGAACTAATATTTTTTAAAAAAGCTTCTAATGTTAAAAATCCTAAGTTATGTCGTGTTGTTGCATATTGTGATCCTGGATTTCCTAATCCAACAATAACACCTTTTATCTCCATGTTAATTTCCTGTAAAACGATTTAAATCTCTTGACATCTCATAGGTATTAAGTTCTGAAGCTGCCATTTTTCCATATACAGAATCAGGTTCTTTGGTTCTGATAGATTCTAAAATAGAACGCCATCTTGCTAAATCGCCCATTTTTCTATGAAGACGTGCTTCTCGTAATTGTAAACCTGCATAATCTTCTGAATCATTGGGAACATAGGTACGATAACGATTAAGCCATTCCATAGATTCTGTATATCTGCCTGCAATTTCTGTAATATCCATTAAAGCGGCAATACTTTCTCTTTCTCGTTCTGGACTTGCATAAGGTGATTGAGTATTTCTTAAATCTTCAAACATAGCAAGAGAATCTAGATTTGCTTGATAAGCACCACGTAAATTTTGTTTTTTTTCTGCATCTCTAGCAAGAAAATATTGAGCATAAGCTCTTTGATATAAAGGAACTTCTTCATTACTAGCTAATGTTTCCCAAATAGGAAGAGCTCTTGCATTTAATCCTAAATTTTCAGCGGCTAAAGCTGTTGTATAGAGTTTATTTAATTCTCTATTTTTAGGTAATGTCCAATCACTTATTTTTTCATTAAGTTCTAATACCTTATCCCAATTTTGTTTATTTATAGCATGAGCTAAAAATACATCATAGGCATAGAGGCTATTTTTATATTGATCTTCCGAGTTAGGAACAGTATCTAAAAAAGGAGCTAAAAGTTTTTCTGCTTGTTCAACTTGATCACGATTTAACATAGCCTTTGCCATAGCCATGCGTAAATCTGTGTTGATTGGTTCATAATATTGTCTTACAGAGGGAAATTCTTCCCACAACTGTAAAACACGTTCTGAATTTTCTTCTGCAAGAGCTAAATTAAGCATAGGATCAAAAGAACGGTAGAGTAATTCGGACGCATTTTTACTTTCATTTTTATCCATATCAGCAATAAAAATATTTTGTGCTAGTTGTGCTGTTTCTAAATATTCTTTTTCCAAATAGTGTAATGTAGCAAGACGTACTTTAGCTAAAACAGCTTCGTGACTATCTGGGTATTCATCAATAATTTTATTATAATAGGAAGATGGATACACAGGATTATCTTGTTTAAATATTTCTATTGTTTGATCTAAATTAAGTGGAACATCAAAACGACCATTTTCACCAATATAAAGTAAGCCTTTTGAATTTTGCTTGTTTTTTGGATAATCATTATAAAGTTGCTCAAGAACTTTTTTTGCAGATTCTTTATCACCGATGTCGTAATAAAGATTAGCAATTTTAAATAATATATCTCCTGCATCTTCACTTTGTGGATCTAAGTTAAAGAGTTTCCAATAGGTATCAATAGTTCCTTTATAATCTTTTTTATCTTCTAATATATGGGCTTTAATCATTAAATAATCAGAAGATTCAAGATATACTTTAGGCCATCTTCTATCAATAAACTCAATCATAGCAAGAGTTTTTTCATAGTTTCCTAATTTATACAATGCTTTAACTTGTAATAAAGAAGCATCTTTTGCATAGGTATTATCAGGATAGTTATCAATAAGAATTTGTAAATATTTTGTTGCAAAAGAATATTCACCATGACGTAAATAATAATCACTTAAAAGCAAAATTGTATTAGGTGTATCAATGCTAAAAGGATAATTTTTACATAAAATATCTGTATAGGCTTTTGCTTCTTCTGGTAAATCTAATGCTAAATAGGTAACAGCAAGATTAGATAAAACTTCTGGTTTACGCGTTGATTCATGGCTCATATTTAATGCTTCTTGAGCAATATCAATATACTCTTTACCTGCATTTTTAAGATTTCTACTATTTAGAGCAAAAAACGCTTTTGATCTGTTATAATAAACTTCTTCAAGAAGATTTTTAGGTAAATTTAAATCTTTTAATTTTTCTGCCTCTTCTAATACTGTTTCAAAAATGCTTAAATTATAAGCTTTACGCATTTTTTGGATTGTAGCAGGAATATCTAAAGGTGCAGGTACAGGATTGCCAGCTTCATCAACATAAAGAATTTCACCAGGTACTGGAGTTGCATTTACTTTTTTAGGTTCTGGATTAAGAAGAGCTTCTAGTTCTTCTTGTGTAGCAGGCAATGTTTCTTCATAGCTGTTATCTTCTATAACAAGAGGTAAATCTTGTTCTTCTTTTTTTAATAAATTATTTGCATCTGGATTTTCTTCTGCATTTGATTTATTATTTATTTGTGCATTTTTTAAATCTTCTTCAGAAATAACCTCAGCTTCACCTGGTTTATTTTGATTTAGTTTAAAAGATACACTTGGTGGTGTAAAAGTTTTTGGATCAAACTTTTCTTGCGTAGCTTTATTCTCTAAATTTGGTTTAGGTAACTCTTTTTCTGTAATTTCTGTTGCTTTTTCAAGTTTATTTGTTTGTTCAGGAACAATATTTTCTGCAATAAGAGTGTTAGATTGTGCAGATAATTTTGGAATAAAATGAGTATTATTTCCAAAATTTTCTGTAATGATTGGTTGAGCTGACTTTATCTTCTGTGTAGAAGGAATATCTTTTTGTTGTACTTTTTGAGGTTGTATAATTTCTTGTTTGTTTTGTTTATTTTCTTCTTTAGAAAGCTGTTTATTTTGTGCTTGAGCTAAAAGTTGCTCTTGAATTTTTTTCTCTTGTTTTAATTCTTCAAGTTTTACTTGAACTTTTTCTTCTTGTTTTTTTACTGCATTATTAAATTCTTGCCGTTGAGCAGTTGGTTTCCAACGTGCTCCCATAGGGTCTTTATAAATTTCAAGCGTTAAATTACCATCTTGATCTATATTTTGAACAAAACCAAACGCACTATCTTTTAATTGAATAGTAAGACCATATTCTGTTGGAAGAATATCCATAACAAAATTTCCATCTACTAATTGTGGGGTTTTGTCAAAATTTTTACTTTGTATTAATATTTTATTCTTATCAATACGAATAGTATTTAATTTTTCTTTGTTTCCATTATTGGTAATATGAATTTGATCAGAATTAGCTTGTGAGTTGATAGACCATGAAAGAGCGTGAGCTAATGGAGTATTTGCCAAAACAATAAATAGAGATAAGAGAACTGTTTTTATTTTCATAATATAATCTTTTTATTCTTCATCTTTACGTTTTTTTAATTTTTCAATAAGAGTAGTACGTTTAATTCCTAAAATTTCCGCTGCTTGGTTTTTTACACCATCAACTTGTTCTAAAGCTTCATTGATAATTTTATCTTCAATCAGCTCCATAAATTCTTTAAGATTTAAATTCCGCCTTTTCATATCAGCAAGACTAACTAAGAAATCATTGTTACTTTGAGCAATATTTTCTTTTTTTGTTTGTACAGTGTCACTTAAACTTTGTGTTAACATTGTTGTCAGTGTTTGTTTTTCTTTTGCACTTACACTAGAATCTAAAGAAATAATTTTATCTTTGGATTCAGCTTTTGCTAGTGTAATGTTTTGGGGAAGAGGGGGAAGTTTTTCAATATCTCCGACTCCTCCTAAAATTTTGGAGGATAAATCAGAAAGAACAATTTCTGGTCCATCAGCTAAAATACTTAATCTTTCAGTAAAATTTTCCAGTTCACGAACATTTCCAGGCCAAGCATAATTTAAAAAAACTTTTGCAACTTCTTCTGATAGACAAAGTTGTTCTCTTTCTTTTTTTTCGCAAAAATATGCAAGAAAATGTTCTGCTAACATTAAAATA
This sequence comes from Mailhella sp., assembly GCA_029258655.1. Taxonomy (GTDB): domain Bacteria; phylum Desulfobacterota; class Desulfovibrionia; order Desulfovibrionales; family Desulfovibrionaceae; genus Taurinivorans. Next base: position 26,118 of record JARHYD010000108.1, on the reverse strand, counting down.
TCATTACCACGTTCACGTAATGGAGGTAAATGAAGAGGAATAACATTTAATCTATAATATAAATCTTCACGAAAATTGCCAAGAGCAACTTCCTGTTCTAAATCACGGTTAGTTGCTGCTACAATTCTTACATCTATTTTTTTGGGACCGTTTCCGCCAACGCGTTCAATTTCTTTTTCTTGTAAAACACGTAAAATTTTAACTTGTAAAGAAGTATCCATTTCACCTATTTCATCAAGAAAAATAGTACCACCTTCTGCTAATTCAAATCTCCCTAATTTTGTACGAATAGCATGTGTAAAAGCACCTTTTTCATGTCCAAAAAGTTCAGATTCAAGAAGTTCTTTAGGTATAGCTCCACAGTTTACTGGAATAAAGGGAGCATTAGCACGTTTACTCTGATTATGAAGAGTTCTTACTAATACTTCTTTTCCTGTACCAGATTCCCCTGTAACAAGTACAGTACTATCAGTCGGAGCAACTTTTTTAAGAACTTTAAAAATTTCAGTTAACGAGGTATTTTCGCCAATTATCCCCGATAATTTTTGGGACATACCCCCTCCAAGGAGCATAAAAATAATTAAATATTTTAGTCAAATTTAAAAAAGTGTCAATAGTATGACATGATAAATATAATTTTTTTATCATTTTTTTTATGTATAAGTTGTGCTATTATTTTTATATGTAATACTATATAGTTAAAAAATATTTTTATTCTTAATAACGTAATTCTATGATAATATTTTTATCTTTTATGGCAATGATTATGTATTAAGATAATTTTAATTTATTAACCTTATATAAGGTATCAATAGATTATATAAAAAAAATCATGTATTACAGACAGATAACATATTAAGGTTAAACTTGACAAAGTAGTCTTTCTAAATCTATACTTTCTATTTACAATAGAATAATATTGTATTGTGTTATATATGGAGGTAATATGCCTATTCTTGAAATTCGTGATGTACACAAATGGTATGGTGACTTTCATGTTTTAAATGGAGTTAATGAATCTGTTGAAAAAGGTGAAGTTGTCTTTATTTGTGGTCCATCAGGATCTGGTAAAAGTACTCTTATTCGCTGTTTAAATAGATTAGAAACTATTCAACAAGGTTCAATCTTGCTTGAAGGTGTTGATATTTATGATAAAAGTGTTGATGTAAATGAACTTAGAAGTGAAGTAGGTATGGTTTTTCAACAATTTAATCTATACCCACATCTTAGTGTACTTGATAATATTACCTTAGCTCCTATAAAAGTTAGAAAATTAGCAAAACATAAAGCAGTTTCTATTGCTATGGAACTTCTTGAACGAGTTGGAATTTTAAATCAAGCACATAAATATCCTGTCCAATTATCAGGAGGACAACAACAACGTGTTGCTATTGCAAGAGCATTGGCTATGCAACCAAAAGTTATGCTTTTTGATGAACCAACTTCAGCTCTTGATCCAGAAATGGTTAATGAAGTTTTAAATGTTATGAAAGATTTAGCTTCTGATGGTATGACTATGATTTGTGTAACACACGAAATGGCTTTTGCTAGAGAAGTTGCAGATAGGGTTATTTTTGTTGATCATGGAAATATTTTAGAAAAAGCAAGCCCTGATGTGTTCTTTACAAATCCACAACATGAAAGAACAAGAGCTTTCTTAAAAGAAATTTTATAATAAAACTACTTGAGGGAATATGAGTAACGAACAAGAAAAAGTTATTTACTCCATGCACCGAGTGACAAAACGTCACGGACAAAAAGAGGTATTAAAAGATATTACTCTTGGTTATTTTTATGGTGCAAAAATTGGTGTTCTTGGTTTAAATGGTGCTGGTAAATCATCACTTTTAAAAATTTTAGCTGGTGTTGATAAAAATTTTGAAGGTGATATTGTTATAGCTCCTGGTTATAGTATTGGCTATCTTGAACAAGAACCACTTGTTGATGAAACAAGAACTGTAAGAGAAGTTGTAGAAGAAGGAGTAAAGGAAGTTATTGATTTAGTTAATGAATTTAACGATATTAATGCTAAATTTGCTGAACCAATGGAACCTGAAGAAATGGACGCTCTTATTGAACGTCAAGCAAAAGTCCAAGAAAAAATGGACGCTCTTAATGCTTGGGATATTGATTCTCGGTTAGATATGGCAATGGATGCTCTTCGTTGTCCGCCTGCGGATACTCCTGTTTCTGTTATTTCTGGTGGGGAAAAACGTCGTGTTGCTTTATGTCGTTTACTTCTTCAAAATCCTGATGTTCTTCTTCTTGACGAACCAACTAACCACTTAGACGCAGAATCTGTTGCTTGGCTTGAAAGATTTTTACATACTTTTCCTGGTACTGTTATTGCTGTTACCCACGATCGTTATTTTTTAGATAATGTAGCAGGTTGGATTTTAGAATTAGATAGAGGCAAAGGTATTCCTTGGAAAGGTAATTATTCTTCTTGGCTTGAACAAAAAGAAAAACGTCTTGCTCAAGAAGAAAGAGCTGATAAAGAACGTCAAAAAACATTGGCTCGTGAGCTTGAATGGATTCACATGGCACCAAAGGGTAGGCATGCAAAAAGTAAAGCTCGTATAAATGCTTATGAGGCTATGGTTAGTCACGAAAGTGAAAGGCTTGCTGCTGATCTTGAAATTTATATTCCACCAGGACCACGTCTTGGGAATAATGTTATAAAAGCAGAAAATGTTTGTAAAGCAATGGGAGATAAAGTTCTTACTGATAATTTGAATTTTATTATCCAACCGGGTGCTATTGTTGGAATTATTGGTCCAAATGGTGCTGGTAAATCTACGTTATTTAAAATGATAACAGGACAAGAAAAACCAGATAGTGGAACACTTACGGTTGGAGAAACTGTAAAGCTTGCTTATGTTGATCAAGGCCGTGATAGTCTGGAAGCTGGTAAAAGTGTATATGATATTATCAGTGAGGGTGCAGAGTTTATTAAACTTGGTAATAGAGATATTAATGCTCGTGCATATTGTTCACGTTTTAATTTTAATGGTAGTGACCAACAAAAAGATGTAAGTTTATTATCTGGTGGGGAAAGAGGACGTTTACATTTAGCACAAATGCTTAAATCTGGTGCAAACGTATTATTACTTGACGAACCAACAAACGATCTTGATGTTAATACCATGCGGGCTTTAGAAGACGCTTTAGAAAATTTTGCAGGTTGTGTACTTGTTATCAGCCACGATCGTTGGTTTTTAGATCGTATTGCAACACACATTCTTGCTTATGAAGATGAAGGGGTAGTCAATTTCTTTGATGGTAATTATACTGAATATGAAGAAGATAGACGTAAACGTCTTGGCAAAAGTGCAGATACACCACATAGAATGAAGTTTAGAAAACTTACACGATAACAAGGGGAGCATTGCTCCCTTTTTTTATTTTTGAAAAAAATGATCTTTTTAAGATATTTCTAAATTAACTTTTTTTGAGAGGAGAACTTTTGAAAAAGTTCCCCTCTCAAACTCTCCCTTCAAAACTTTTTAATCCAAAAATTCTTTTGCATAAAAAGAGTTTTTGTTTTTACTATATTATGTATAATTAAAACTCTATGTTTTAATAATGAAAATAAAAGAGTTGCAATATCGTGGTATTATAACTAACTTTTTTATTTTTGAAAAAAAAGATTTTCTACTCATACTCTAACATAGGCAAATTTATTGAAACATATTTCAATAAATTTGCCTGATTGAGGGGGCTTGGGGGAAATCATTTCCCCAAAAGAAAAAAATAGAATAAAATTAATTTAGAAACACACTCTAATTTCTGTCTTTATCCGTAGTTTTCTGCGTTACAACGGCTTGGGGGGAGAAATAACAACCCAAAAGGTGACGGAGGTATTTCCTTTAAGCAGTGTTATTATGTTGATGTTATAAAAAAAGGAAAACTTTTTACAGTTTTCCTTTTTAGAAGAATTATTAAGATGTTAATAATTTAATGCAATAATTTTATTCTTGAATAGGTCGCATATCGTTTTCAGCTTTTGAAACAGCTAAAGCACCTGTTGCATCACCAAGTACGTTAAGGGTTGTTCTCATCATATCAAGTATACGGTCAATACCAGCAATAAGAGCTATTGCTTCAAGAGGAATACCTACTTGTGTAAAGACCATTGAAATCATAATAACACCAGCTCCTGGTACGCCCATAGTTCCAACAGAAGCAAGAATAGCAATAAGAATAATAAGAAGTTGTTTATCAAATGTTAGATCAATTCCGAAAAATGTTGCAGCAAAAATTGAACATACGCCCATATAAATTGCTGTTCCGTCCATATTAATAGTATTACCAAGTGGAATCATAAAACTTGAAACAGGTCTTGATGCTCCAAGTTTTTGTACGCTTTGCAAATTACTGGATAAGGCAGCAGCACTGGAGGCACTAGAAAATGCGATAAGAATAGTTGATGTCATTTCATTCAAAAATTTTCGAATTGGAATACCAGAATAACGTATAAAAGGTATATAAATAATAACAACGTGAATAAGACAAGCAACAAACATAACGAAGATAAGTTTTAAAAGAGGTAATAAAACATCAGCTCCGTAAGTGCCAACAGTATAGGTGAGTAATCCAAAAACCCCAATAGGAGCATAGAGCATAACCATAGAGGTAAGCTTTAACATTGCTTCTGCAAAACTATCAAAAAATTGGTGTACATGGTTATGTTTTGTACCTAAAGAACTAATAGAGATACCGAGAAAAATTGCAAAAAAGATAATTTGAAGCATATTACCATCTGACATTGCTTTAGCTGGATTTGTAGGAATAATACCCATAAAAACAGAAAGAAGAGATGGTGGATTAACACTAATATTGGTTTGTGTTGATTGAGTAAGTTCTACGCCACTACCCGGTTGTAAAATGTTAGCAACTAAAAGTCCAATACTAACGGCAAAAGCAGTAGTAAGTGTATAATAAATTAAACTTTTGATAGCGATTTTACCTAATCTACTTACATCACCAACAGCCGCAGCACCAGCCACAAGGGTAGTAAAAACAAGAGGTACAACAAGCATTTTAATAAGTGAAATAAAAATATCACCTAAGGGTTTGAAATAGTCAGGATTAATACCAATATGAGAAATAATAAGACCACAAATACAACCAAGAACAAGAGCAAGTAGCATTTGTGTTGTAAGACTAATTTTCACAGAAAACCTCACTTTGTATAAATTATAATGTTATGAATTTGCAATAAGAGGTATAACTTCTGCAAAAACATGTAACACTTTTTTAGAATTTTTTAGCATTACGTCTTCAATTTCTTCCCAAGTTACAGGAGTAATATTTTCTCGCCACGTATCATAATCTGTACTCATAGCAATAGTTGCGTAGGGAATACTAAGTTCTGCTGCTAAAATAGCTTCTGGAGCAACACTCATATTAATAATATCAGCACCTAAAATTCTAAACATATGGGATTCTGCTCGAGTAGAAAAACGAGGACCTTCTATTGTTACAACAGTAGCTTTTTCATGGCATATATATTTTAATTTTTTGCAAACACTGATTAATGCTTGACGCATAGTTTCGTTAAAAGGATCTGCTATATTTAAATGGTTAATACCTTCTTTAAAATCATCGTGAAAAGTGGTTACTCTATGTTTGGTAAAATCAATAAATTGATCTGGTATAACAAGATGTCCGGGGTGAATTTCTTCTCTTAATGATCCAACAGCGGTACTACTAATAATATGTGTGCAACCAATAGATTTTAAAGCTGCAATATTCGCACGGTTATTAACTTGGGTAGGGGGAATGCTATGGTCATATCCATGTCTTGAAAGAAATACCACAGGTATATTGCCAAGCATACCTTCTTTTATAGGGGAAGATGGTTTTCCCCATTTGGTATTGACTTCACTAACTGTAATATCTTGAACAAGGCTAGTTTTTTCAATACCGCTACCACCAATAATAGCTATTTTAACCATTATGTTCTCCTTTTTTGCAATTTTCACAGTGTATTTTTTTTATTTCATTACATAAAAAAGTTAATTGTGATTCCACATGATTAATACTTGTTCCGTAAATAATCACTCCTTCATTATGTCCTTGCATAACAATACAAGCTTCAAGAGGATTATTTTTTGCGATATTTTTTAAGGCAAGAGCCATTTCTATTGTCCCATAGGGTATTTCTTTTGCTGTGGAAAGACAATTTAAAGTTATCATTGTATCAAAAATTATTTGATTATGAATATGCAAAATACATTGAACTTTAGGGGCAGATAAATAAATAGCGGCATGGGTCATAGTTTCAGAGCTTGCAGGTAATGGTCCAATACATTGTACGGTATTTTTTTCAATAAAAACATTATTAACCAATGTATATCCATCGATACCAAGCTCTCTTGCTCCACCAGTAGCACTAGCAGTAATGAGAAAATTCTCTTCTATTCTATGGGATAAATTTCCGTAACCAATACCATTTTCATACATACCAATAAATTGTTGATCAAATATTTTTGTACGAAATGTGTCTAATTTTTCTATTAAATTTTTTCTTGTTTCTGATAATGGCAATAAATCACTATTCCATGTGGTATTTGTATGTTCACAATGAAATTTTATATATCCATCATTAATATTTTGTGTCTGTTTGGTATGCATTGATTAACCTTTATTGATTTGCTTCTGGAAATAATGCAAGAATTGCTTTTTCAGTAGCATTACAAATACCTCGTTCAGTAATAAGACCAGTGATGTATTTTTGTGGGGTTACATCAAAAGCAAAATTTATTGCTTTTGTTTTTTCTGGGCAAATTCTAATTTCCTGTATTTGTTTTTGTCCATTTTTATTATAAAAATATCCTGTAATATTTTCTGTTTCATTTCCAGAACGTTCTTCAATTACAATTTCTTTTACACCATCAGAAATAGAAAAATCAAAAGTAGAAGACGGAAAAGCCACATAAAAAGGAATATTATTATCATAAGCTGCTAATGCTTTTAAATATGTTCCAATTTTATTTGCAACATCACCATTACGTGTAACTCTATCAGCACCTACAATAACTAAATCTATCATATTATGTTGCATTAAATGACCACCAACATTATCAGCAATTAATGTATGTGGTACATTATGTTCACCTAATTCAAAAGCAGTTAAACTAGCACCTTGATTGCGTGGGCGTGTTTCATCAACAAAAACATGGACAGGAATATTTTCATCAAAAGCAGCGTAAACAGGTGAAAGTGCAGAACCATAATCCGTAAATGCTAACCAGCCAGCATTACAATGGGTAAGAATGTTAACAGGTTGTCCGTTTTTTTTCTTTGCAATATTTGCTATTAATTCTTTTCCATGCTCGCCAATTTTTTTACAAAAATCAATATCTTCTTGAGCTATTTGTAAAGCTTGTTCACGTAAAAGTGGTAATGCTTCTTCAAAAGAATATTTTTTCCAAATTTTTGATTGTCTTTCTAGGGCATAGGAAAGATTTTTTGCTGTTGGTCTTGTTTGATAAATTTTAGTGCAGGCTTTTTCCATAAAATCAAGCCAAGAAAGTTTATTTTGTTTTGAAAAATCTTTTGCAGCAATATACACACCATATCCAGCTGTAACTCCAATAAGTCCAGCTCCACGAACTTGCATGGAAGAAATGGCGTGACATACATCTGTTAGATGTGAAAGAGTAAGAATATTAAAAGAAAAAGGAAGGGTAGTTTGGTCAATAATCTGCACTTCATCATTTTCATTTAACCAGATAGTTGTATAGTGTTTGTTATTGATATTCATAATTATTTTCTCAAAGAGAACAATAATAACCTATAATAAAAGTTAATTATTTTATTGTTATATCTGTTATTTTTATTTTTTTAGCATTATGCATGAGTTATTTAAAAACTAATTGATATTTTCTGCTGTGAATTCTGTAAAGCAATGAAGAAGTTACAGGAATTTTTAAATCAAATACAATACGTGTTTTATCTTGTTGCATATTAGAACGAATTTCTTTTACCATTCTATTGCTTATAAGTCTTGGAAGTTTTATTATCCAACTGCCTTCAATATCAACAACTACTCTATCTGGATTTTGCAAACGAAATGTTTTAGGTTTAATAGGTTTATCACCTTCTATTACAAGACCAACTTGGTTTCCGTCCATAAGAAGTTCTGCATAAATAATAGTGTTTGCATTTTTCTTTGGGGCTAAAATAGTATGCGTTTTTAATGAATCTTCTACAAAAGGAACAGGAAGTTTATCTTGTATAATAGTTTTCTTTTCTTGTTTTTCTTCTATGTTTTGGTTTATATTTGTTTTAGTATTATCTTCTGTTTTTTCATAAGGATTTTCTTGAATAATTACTTCTTCTTTATCAAGTGGAAATAAATCTTGTGGTTGAGAAGTATTTTCAAGAGGAATTGCATTTTCTGCTATTTCATATTTTTTTTCTGTTTGTGGAGTAGTAGAAGAAGAGCTTGATTGTGTTGAAGACATAACAGGTGGAAATTTTTCTTCTGTTTTTTCTAATGGAATTGGAGGTGTTGTAATATCTGTATTATTTGCATTTGCATTAAAAACTAAAGAATTAGTAGAATCCAATGGAGGAGTTTGATCAGAAGTTAATGAATTGGATTCAGATAAAGAACTAGCATCTTGTTCTTGTAAATCAATTTGTGGTATTTCTGTTTTGGGGGTTGGACTTGTAAAAACATAACCAATACAAATAACAAAAAGTAAGGTTACAAAGCCAGACATAATTAGAACCATATTTTTTTTCATTGTATTCTCCTTATTATTATCTGTTTCTAGCTCTTCGTCTTATACATTCTTTTATTATAGCAGAAAGTTTTAGTGCTGGAGCAAGATCAGGTTCAAGTTCTAATGATTTTGTAATAAATTCATTTGCTTGATCAAAACGATTAAGTTCAAAATATATTCGAGAAACATTAAAAAAAGCATGACTATCATCAGGACTTAGTCTTGTACAGCGTATCGCAGCAGAAAGTGCTAAATCATGAAGATTAAGTTTTCTTAATTGAATTGCAAAATCTGTAAACATATGTTTATGAGCAGGAACAAAACTTGCATCTTTATTAATAATATTATGGAACTGTTTCATAGCTAAATTTCGTTTCAAAGAATTCCAATGATTAAGACTTTGTTGAAATTCACCACGAATAATATTATCAAGTCGTTTTGCTTTATCTGATAAATTATTGGTAGATCTATTTCCTTTTGTATAAAGTAATTCTTCATCACCAAGCTGTTTGAGTAAATCTTTATCAATGAGATTATATTCTTTTTTTGTTACATTGTTTGGTACTACTTGTATTGCATCGTTTACTGCAGGATTAGTGCTTTCTGCCTCTGTAATAACATCTTCAAGAGTAATAGCAAAAGGTTCATCATTTTCTGATAAAGAATTATTTGTCACTGTTTGAAATTGGTTATTAATAGGGCTTCTTGTTTGTGAAGTTTTTATTGGTAATAGTTTTTTATGTATATTTTCTCTTTGTGCTTTTTCAACTTTTTTTAGAACAGCTTTTAAGCTATGTTTTTCTGGAGAATATTTATCATCAAATGGATTTTGATCTGTTTCTTCTATATCGTTTTGAATGTTTTTATAGTTTTTAGGGGGGGTGATAGTTGAAGGTGCAGAAATAGAAAAAGCAAATTTGTTATCGTGAGTTTTTTGATTATGGCTAGAAGAAAATTTTTCCTCTTTTCCATAATACTTACTATTAAGATTAATTTTATAATCTTTTGGAGAAGTAACATTTTTTTTCTTTGAAGATTGCTGACTAACAAATACATTTTGTTGTTCTGGTATATTTTGTTGCTCTGGTTGGATAATTTGTTTTTTTAATGATGTAACTTGTTGTTCTTGTTGTATTTGTTTTATAAGGTTTGTATATGCTTCATTTGCTTTTTCTGGACTGAGTTCGGGAGTAACTTCTTGTGTATTTATTAAATTCTTAATATCTCGATTAACTTCAATTTTTGCATTGGGATTTTTTACTTGTCTAAAATTAATACCAAAATAGATAGCAGAAATTTGATATTGTTCTTTTGTAACAATATTATCTTCATCAAGTTTTTGGATAAGGTAATTTTTTTCACCATTTTTAAGATAGACATTCCAAAGAGCAGGTTCTCCAGAAGGAGTATTTTTTTTGCTTGGAGCACTACCAGAAAAAACACCAATAAAAGTATAGCCAACCATAATATAACCTAAAACCTATTAAAAAATACCATAAACTTTACCAGTTTCTGTGTTAACATCAATACGCTTAAAACCAGGATTAGAACCAGTGCCTGGCATTAAACTAATATCACCAGCTACGGGAACAATAAATCCTGCTCCTCCATAATAAAGTGCGTCTTTAATATACAAAGTCCAATCTTTTGGAACACCTTTTATTTTGGGATTATCAGAAAGAGAAAGACTTGTTTTTACCATACAAATTCCAATTTCATTAGAATTTTCTTGTTTTTGAAATTCTTGAATTTTTTCTTTTGCTTGTAGACTTAATTCAATATCTTTAGCACCATAAACATTTTGAGCAATGCTGGTAATTCGTTCAATAAATGGACTATTCCAAGAATAAAGAGGGGTAAAATCATTTTTATTTTCGCAAGCATCAATAACAGCATCAGCAAGTTCTAATGCTCCTTCACCACCTTTTTCCCAATGGTTAGAAATAGCAACACGAACACCATCATTTTCACATAATTCTTTTATTTTTTGAATTTCAGCTTTTGTATCTGTAATAAAAGCATTGATACAAACAACGGGTTTAATACCAGATTTTTTTACAATATTAATATGATGAAGAAGATTTTGTGTACCGTTTTCTACATATTCAATATTTTCATATTTATATTCTTCGGGCATAGGACGACCTGTAATAAATTCAGGTGCACCTCCATGACTTTTTAATGCTCGTACAGTTGCAACAATAACAACTGCATCAGGTTTTAATCCACTATAATGGCATTTTAAATTCCACATTTTTTCATAACCAATATCAGCTCCAAAACCTGATTCAGTTACATGATAGTCATTAAGTTTTAGAGAAACTTTATCTGCAATAATAGAACTTTGTCCTATGGAAATATTAGCAAAAGGTCCAGTATGAACAAACACAGGCTGTCCTTCCAATGTTTGAATCAGATTAGGTTTTATTGCTTCTAAAAGCCAAGCTGTCATAGCACCGTCTACTTCAAGATCATGCGTTGTAATGGCTTTTCCGTGTTTATCATAGGCAACAATAATTTTTCCTATACGTTCGCGTAAGTCTTTTAAATCATTACAAATAGCTAAAATTCCCATAATTTCTGATGCAACAGCAATATTAAAGTGGGATTCCATAGTAAAACCATCTTTTGCACCACCAAGACCTATAATAATATTTCTTAATGATTGACAACAAAAATCAATAACAAAACCCATATTAATGCGTTTTGGATCAATATTTAATCGTGGCGTTTTACTAAGTTTTAAAAGGGTTTCATCATCGTAATTTCTTTCATGTTGCATACGAGCTGTAAGAGCTGTCATAGCAAGATTATGTGCATTACTTACGGCATTAATATCGCCTGTAAATCCTAAAGAATATTGTGTAAGTGGAATACATTGTGCAAGTCCACCTCCTGCTGCAGATCCTTTTGTTCCCATAGTAGGTCCACCAGAGGGTTGGCGTATTGCAGCAGAAGCTTTTTTACCACGTTTTCCAAGTCCTTGTAATAAACCAATAGTTGTAGTTGATTTTCCTTCTCCTAAAGGTGTAGGTGTAATTGATGTTACAGTTATATATTTTCCATTTGGGGTATTTTGGTGACGTTGCAAAACACTTTGAAAATCTACTTTTCCCATATAATGCCCAAAAGGGAGAAGTTCATGATGTTGTAAATTAAGTTTTTCACCTAATTCTGTAATGGTGAGCATTGATTTTTCAAAATATTCAGCAATTTCCCAGTCAGCCATTTTACCTGGTATTATATCCATATAATCCTCATAGTTAAATTCGTTGTGCAAAAGTATATCTTAAATATAAAAAATAATCTAGCTTGTTAATTATAGAAATTTTAGTTATAAGAAAAAAAATTATTATAATTTGGATTACTGATGAAAAAGCCTTTTGCTTTTATTTATATATTTTTATTTTGTTTTTTATGTTCTTGTTCTTTTTTAACTCAAGAAAACTCTGTGTCAGAAGAAAATTCAGCTTCTCAAGAAAATAGAGCAAACAAATCAAAGCAAGAAAAAAAATCAAAAGTTTCTTATACATTTGAGTTTGTTTTTTCTGCAAATTCTTCTCATGTTCCTTTAGTTGAACGGGAAAAAATAATTAGTCTTATTATGGAGAATAGTCAGCTTGAATTTTTAAAAAATCAAGCAATGGATAATGAGTTTTCTTTAATTAGACGTGTTAGTAATGATATTAATGTAGCACAAAATGTATTACAATCGTATGGATATTATTCTGGTTATGCTAAAAATAAAATTATTGAAAAAGATGGTAAATTACACGTAATTATAACACTTTATCCAAAAGAACAATACAAAATTTCTTTTATAAGGGTTAGGTATAGCCATAGCACTAAATTGCCACAATATTTTAAAAATTATCAAGTAGAACAAGAGCATTTTTTTAAGCGAACTAGACCATATCAATTCCCAGAGTTTGTGAAAAAATTAAAAGTAGATAATGAGTATGCTGTTGCTTCTGATATTTTAAATGCTGTTAATGCTTTGCCACAACCTTTAAGAGAAAATGGGTATCCTAAAGCAAAAATAGCTTCTTCTGCTTTTAGTATAGATAAACAAGCAAAAGAATTAGACGGTACAGTTTTTGTAAATCAAGGTTTACCTGCTACAATGGGTGAAGTTAAATTATCTGGAAATACTGAAGTTTCAAGTACATATATTTATAAATTATGCCCATGGAAAAAAGGGGCTATTTGGGACGAAAAATATTTAATTGAATATCGTGATGAATTACAAAAAACAGGGTTATTTGAAAGTATAAAATTAAATTTTGATGATAAGGTCTATAAAAAATATAATAAAGAATATAGACAAAAGAGAAAAGAAAAACATGAAAAAGATTTAATTGTTGAACCTGTGGAGCTACCTATCATATTAGATGTGAAAGAAGGAAAAAAAAGAAGTATTGGTGGAACAGTTTTTTATTCAACAGATCAAGGATTAGGTTTAGATACTGTTTGGGAACATAGAAATTTTTTAGGAAATGGTGAAATTTTAAAAATTTCTTTTCCAATTATGGATGAAAAACTTTATGTTGGTGCTGATTTTAGAAAGCCAGCTTTTGGTTATAAAAAACAAAGTTTGCTTGTGCGTTCTCGTGTTGGTTATGAAAAAACAGATGCTTATAATCAAAAATTTGCCGAATTTGGTATTGGTATTGAAAGAGAAATTCACGACAAATGGTGGATAGAAAGTATGCTCTTTGGGGATCATATTATTCCAAAAAAATGGGAGGGAGAAGAATACTCTTCTATTAGTTTAGCTAATACCTTAAAATATGATAATAGAGATAATGCAAAAAATGCTAAAAATGGTTATGTAACAAAATTTAAAGTTACACCACTTTATGGATTTGGATCACAATCATTTTCTGCTGTTGTAACAGAATTTGATACTTCATTTTATTTTCCTTTTTCAGAAAAAACAGTTTTGGCATTGCGTGGAGCTATTGGTTCTATGCTTGGTGCTTCTGATGATATTCCAAAAGGAAAACGATTTTTCTTAGGCGGTGGTGGTTCTGTTCGTGGTTTTGAGCATCAAGAAATAGGAAAACATAATGCTGTTGATGATCCTATTGGTGGTTTATCTTATTGTTTATTTAATTCAGAAATTCGTCATCATATAACAAAAGAGCTTGCCTTAGTTCCCTTTTTAGATGGTGGTATGGTATATCAAACAGTTGACCCTGATTTTTCAGAAAAAATGGCATTGGGTGCTGGTATAGGAGTTAGATATGATACCCCTGTTGGTCCAGTACGTTTTGACTTTGCTGTGCCATTAACAGGGGCGTATGATGGCGATGAAAAAGATTTAGCAGATTTTCAGATTTATATCAGTATTGGGCAGGCGTTTTAATGAATAGTTTAAAATTAAAATTATGCATAAAAAAATTTTTTCGATATATTTTTATAAGTATTGGTGTTCTTGTTTTTTTTACTTTTTTTATTTTTGTTTGTTTGCGAATAAGTTTTTTAGAAAATATAATAAAAGATTTTTCTGTAACTAATTTGAATAATATATTATCTTCATATAATCTTCAAGTGTCAGTTGAAGATTTAGAATTGAATTTACCTTTTTCAATTCGTATTGAAAATGTGAAAATATTGGATAAAGAAGGGGAATTTGCAAAAGTTGAGAGTTTAACTATTAATAGCCGTTTTTGGGCTTTATTACGATATAAAGTTGTTATTCCTAGTATTGACTTAAATTATTTATCGTTATCACGTGTTCCTCATATTATATTACCAGAACAGCCTAAGGAAGAATCCCCTAAAAAAACAATAAAAGAACAATTTGATTTTATTCATACTATTCTTTTTAATTCCTCGCTTCCTTCAATTTATTTAAGTAAAATTGCTATAAATCATGCAACTATTAATCCAGCAGTATTGCATTCTTTACAAAAAGAAAAGAAAAATCAATTTGAAGAAGAGCAAGAACCTATTAATATTTCAGAAGAAAATGCTAAGAAATTATTATCAAATTATTTTACAAAACCAATTATTCTTGATGGAGTTTGGAATGCAGGACTGGAAAAAGATTTATTTCGTTTTTTTGGAGAATTAGCTATAAAAAATGAAGATAAACAAGCAGTTTTAAAAAATAGTATTGACATATTAGCTACTAAAGATTTTCGTTTTGGTTTAAATTTTAATGATGATAATGGCTTAACTTTTGCTATTATCAAGGAAATTGGTCAGTTACCACAATCAAAAAAAGCTTTTATTGATTTTCAATTAAATACAGTAGGAAATATAGATACTTATGAAATAAAAGCAACAGGAAAAGTTTTTGATACCAGCTACTTAGTAGAACCAGCAAAACTGGATATGTTTTATAGTTCTAAACCTTTTAAAGGGAATATAAAATTTATTGCAAAACCAAGTATTCCACATTTAATTAATAAAGGAAAATTATCCTTTTTAGCAGAACTTGATACACATTCTATTTCAAATGAAGGTAAAAAAATAAAGGACGTAGCAGAATCAGAAGTTCATCATAACGATATAACTAAAGAACAGGCTAATGTACCGAAAGAACAAGTTAATGTTATTGATAATAATACACAAAAAACTGAAGAACAAAAAATTGTAAAAAAAGAAGTACCTAATAAAAATGTAGGATTTTCGTATAAAATACTTTTTGATAATGTAGAATATGTACCAGAAAATTTACAAGCATTTTTAGGTGAAAAACAAGAAATAAAAGGAACATTGAATGTTCAATTTTTTACTCGTAAACTTCCTAAAATAATTGCTCGAAATGTAGAAATTACAGCAAAACATTTATCGTCAAAAACAGCCGTAACTATTTCACGGAATATTGATGTTCATTCTGATTTTATTATTGATAGTTTTTCTTTTTTAGATACAGAAAAAGAAACATATACAGGAAAATTAACAGGAAAATTTCTTGCTTCTGGTAAATTAGAAAATCCAAAATTTTCATTATCTGCCATTATTCCAGAATTTAATTTAATAAAATATAAATATAAACGTGATAAAAGGGATAATATAAATGGACGGTATCTTTATTTAGAAAATGCTGATTTAACGCTTGAAACAACAGGCTTTGAAAAAAAAGAAAATGTTATTCCTTTAGATAAAGCAGCATTAGCAGAACTTTATCGAAAAAATCCTTATGCTGCACCTGTAAAAAGAATGAAAGAACTTTTTCATAGTGCAGTAAATTACCCTGTAAAAATGAATTATAGTGTAAATGCTGATTATATGGGAGAAAAGCTTTATATTAATTCAAAAATACGTATGGCTCCAAGTATACTTGGTATAGGAAATCATAAAGAAAAATTTATTGAATTTTCTGATATTAATATAAAGTTATTTGATTTTGGTTCAGCTGGAAAATTACGTTTTGATTTTGCACAAAATGAAAATGAACATTTTCATATTTCTGGAAAATTACAAGGTAATATGGAAAATACGGAAAAAATAACAAAGCTTTTTGCACTTCCTTTATCTTTAGAAAAATTTGATTATTCACTTGCTTTTTCAGAAAAGAAAACCAAAAAACAAGATGTTTTTATTAATATTTCTGCTAAAACAGGTAAATTTGAAGAAAATAGTTGGAATAATTTTCTTACTAAAGTTTCAATTACAGATATATGGAATAATGGTGCTATTGATAGTGCTATAAGCTTTGATGACCTTGAATTAACAGATATTGGACTTGTTAAAAATTGGAAATTAACATTAAAAGGGTTATTTCAAAAAATGCTTTTAGCCATGCAGTTTGATGGTGATGCTGTATTTGGTATGAATGCAGAATTAAGCACTAATTTTGAATTATTGAATATAAAATTATCTAAATTTGATTTTGTTTATCCTTATAAAAAAACACATATTAAATTAATAAAAAAAGCCGAATGTTTTTTTGCTCCTAATGATATTAATTTTAAAAACTTACGATTTAGTGTTGCTCCAAAAGGGGAAGCTTCTATTAATGGTCGTGTCACACAAAATATGCTTGATCTAAAAGGTTGGTTAAAGGAAATTGATTTAGCTTACTTACCAAAAGATTTTAAAGGGTTACTTGATGGGCAATTTAAAGTTTCTGGAGCAACAACAAAACCAAGTGGTTTATTAGAAGCTCGTTTAAGAGATTTTAGTACATTATCAAGTCCAAAAGTTTCTCTTGTTGTTAAAGGAAAAATTCTTGAAGTAAAAGATGAACATAAATTAAATTTAGATATAAAAATGATTGATAAAGAAAAATATCAAGTTGAAGAAGCTTTTGCTCATTTACAAATTCCATTAAAATATAAACCAATGTTGAGTTTATCACATATTAGACCATTACAAGGAAAAATTGTTTATAAGGGAAGTCTTAAAACCTTATGGGGTTATGTTCCTTTGGACGGTAGAAGAGTTACAGGTAATTTTGATTTGTTAGCAAATATTTCTGGATCATTAGCAAGACCAAATATTTCTTTAAAAGCTAATACTCAAAATGCACGATTTGAAGATTTATTATTAGGTGTTTTATTAACAGATTTAAATTTTAATGTTGATTTTCAAAAAGGACATGGGGACATCATGCTTTCTGCAAAAGATGGTAGAAAAGGTGATTTTTCTTTATCAGGAAATTTTGATGTTCCTTTTTTATATCATGGAAAATATAAACCAGTTTATGAAAAAGTAAAAGATAAAGCAAAAAACTTATGGAAAGAAAAGCAAATTCAGCGTTCTTTGCTTGTTTTGGATATGCAGACAGTTTTTCATAATTTTAGTCCATTTTATCGAAATGATTTTTCAGCAACATTATCTGGTCAAACTATTATAAAAGAAAATATTGAATCATTAAAAATGATTGGAGAAATAAATGTTGATAAAGGTGAAGTACATTTAGAAAATATTCGTTCAAGTTCTATTCCAACATTAACTATTGTAGAAGATTCTACAAAACGAGTAAGAAAAAGAAAAGCAGGGCAAAATGGAAATTTAGCGATTAATATTAATATAGATAGAAATTTTGGTGTTTATGCTCCAGGTATTGAAACCTTATGGAAAGGAAATTTACAAGTAAATGGTAAAATTCAAGAGCCTTCTGTTACAGGCACGTTAATTGCTTGGAAAGGGAAAATGAATTTAGTAGGAACTGAATTAGTATTAAATAAAGGGGAAGTTAGCTTTGATGGTTCTACTCCTATTGTTCCTACATTAAATCTTGTTCTTGAGCATAATAGTGCTGGGGTTCAATCTTTTATTACATTAAAAGGTATGGCTTTAAAACCAACTCTTGAAATGACAAGTAATCCTTATTTACCTTCTGATGAAGTGCTTGCACATATTTTATTTTCTCGTTCTGTATCAGAATTAAGTGATTTTGAAAAAATACGTTTAGCAGGTGTATTAACAAGCTTAGTTGGTTTTAATATTAGTTCTGGTATTACAGGTGCAACAAAGAATTTTTTAGGTGTTGATGTGCTAGAGGTCAATAGTCAAGAAAGTGCTGACGGTGAAGAAGAAATAAGTGTTGAAATAGGAAAATATATAAAAAATAATTTTTATATTGGAATAGAACAAGGTTTAGGACAACAAAACACTTCTGGAGTTTTAAAATATGAAGTAAATGAAAATCTTTCTGTTGGAACAAAAGCAGGAACAGAAGAAACCGAAGTTGGTTTTAAATGGCGTTTTGATTATTAATACCTTATGAGGGGTATAATAAAAAAGATTTGTTAGATAAAATAGTTAAAAAATATTTTTGTATAACACATTATTATAAAAATATTTACTATTGTTGGCTTATTATTTTTCTATGAATTTTTAATTAAGAAAAATATATTAATAAATAAATTTTATTTGTGTTTTTTTATAAACACATTTATACTATATTATAAATTTATATGTGAGGTTATATTATAATGGCTGTTGCTGGTGATAGAATAAATGCTCGTTGTACGCGATGCAAAGATATTACAGGACATATTGTTGTTGCTGAAATAAATGGAGAAATTGCTAAAGTTGAGTGTTGTGCTTGTAAAAGTGTACATAAATATTACGAACCAGCAAAGAAAAAAGAAATTATTGAAGCAAAAACTGTACGAGTAAGAGCAGGCGAAGAGCGTTCTATTGCTGTACAAGAAAGTAAACAACGTGCTAAACGCATGAATGAAGTTAAAGAACCTACAATAAAAGCAGTAAAAAAAGTAAGTAGTACAAAATCAGAAAAAGCTAATATTAAGCAATTAGAAGATATGCAAGCTGTTTGGAAAGATAGAATGGTCAGCTATTCTAATAATGCAAAACAATATAGTATGGATATAAACTTATCTAAAGATGAATTTGTAGAACACCCTGTTTTTGGGGTTGGCTTTGTTATTGAATTATATCCCCCAAACAAAGCGGATATTTTATTTTCTGAAGGATTAAAATCTTTACGCTGTCTTTGTTCGTAGTTTAGTTGACGCATTTTTTATTTAGTGTATATTGGTTATAAATAGATTTTGGAGTTTTAATGTTTGTTTTGGGAAATATTTTATTAACAGTTGGGCAAATATTAGGCTCACTTATTACAATTTATTCTTTTGTAGTATTTGTTGCCTGTATTTTGTCTTGGGTAAATGCAGATCCGTATAATCCTATTGTACGTGTTATAACAGGATTAACAGAGCCTGTATTTTATAGGATTAGAAAATGGTTTCCATTTGTTATGATTGGTGGATTTGATCTTTCTCCGATTTTACTAATCATAATATTACAGTTATTTGATGGTATAGTAATTGGTAGCCTTTATGATTTAGCGATTTCATTAAAGGTATAACCCTTTAACCAAGGAGTATGCTATGCAGACTGAAGAACTTTTGGCAATAGAAGAACTCGCAAAAAGTGATCCTCAAATTAATGAGCTATGGGAAAAACATATTAACTTAAAAAAAATAGTTCAAAAATTAGAAGCAAAAGCTTATCATTCTCCCCAAGATGAAATTGATTTAAAAATTTATAAAAAAGAAAAATTAGAAGTTAAAACACTTTTACTAAAACTTGTTGAAAGTAAAGCAGAAGCATAATAGTATAACATACTAATAAATTTAGAAAAATTATAAAAACAACACTTAAAAAAAAAGTGTTGTTTTTTTTATACCTTATGCATATTATATTTTGTATTATTCAAATTTTTTTGAAAGAATTTTTAATGGTAGAGGTTTCTTATGGAAATGACAGGTGCTGAAATATTGATGGAATGTTTAAAGCGTGAAGGTGTTGATGTTATTTTTGGCTATCCGGGCGGTGCTGTTTTAGACCTTTATCATGAAATGACTAATCATCAACAAATTAATCATGTATTAGTACGTCACGAACAAGGAGCAGCTCACGCAGCTGATGGTTATGCAAGAGCATCTGGAAAAGTTGGTGTATGTATTGCAACAAGTGGACCTGGTGCTACAAATACTGTTACAGGATTAGCAACTGCTTATGCTGATTCTATTCCAATGGTTTGTATTACAGGACAAGTACATACGCATTTAATAGGTAATGATGCCTTTCAAGAAGTAGATATTGTTGGAATTACTCGTCCCTGTACAAAACATAATTATTTAGTAAAAGATCTTAGTCAGCTTACTAGAATTATTAGAGAAGCTTTTCATTTAGCTAGATCAGGTAGACCTGGACCTGTTCTTGTAGATTTTCCTAAAGATTTAATGACAAAAAAAGCTGAATTTGTATGGCCAGAAGAAGTACGTATGCGTACATATAACCCAACATATAAACCTAATTTAAATCAATTACGCCGAGTTGCTGATTTAATTTTTGAATCAAAAAGTCCTGTTGTTATTGCTGGTGGAGGGGTTATTTCTTCAAATGCATCAGAAATTTTGACGGAATTTATTCATACATATAAAATACCTGCTACTGCA
Organism: Mailhella sp.; assembly: GCA_029258655.1. Lineage (GTDB taxonomy): Bacteria > Desulfobacterota > Desulfovibrionia > Desulfovibrionales > Desulfovibrionaceae > Taurinivorans. The sequence continues at coordinate 5,489 of JARHYD010000108.1, read as the reverse complement.
ACGCTTATGGGGCTTGGAGCTGTATCAACAGAAGATCCATTATATATTGGAATGCTTGGAATGCACGGTACATATACAGCTAATAAAGCTATTAATAATGCTGATTTAATTTTAGGTATTGGTTGTCGTTTTGATGATCGTGTAACAGGACGCTTGGATAAATTTGGTAAAAAAGCAAAAATTGTCCATATTGATATTGATCCTACATCAATCAGAAAAAATGTTGAAGTTGATGTACCTGTTGTCGGACATATTTTACCCGCATTACTTGAGCTTAAGGATATATTAGCAAGTAAGGTATCAGCAAATCCTATTGATTTTAAAGAAAAACATCAATCATGGCTTGATGTTCTTTATGGTTGGAGAAAAGCACATCCACTTTATTATCTTGCACAAAAAGATGCATTACGTCCTCAACAAATTTTAGAAGCTGTGCGACATATTTTAAATGATGAATACATTATAACCACAGAGGTTGGACAAAATCAAATGTGGGCAGCACAATTTTTAGCTTTTAAAAAACCTCGTACATTGATTACATCAGGGGGATTAGGCACAATGGGGTATGGATTACCTGCAGCTATTGGGGCTCAAATAGCGTATCCTGATAAAACCGTTATTGATGTTGCTGGTGATGGATCTATTCAAATGAATATTCAAGAACTTATGACAGCAGTAGCAAATGATTTACCTGTAAAAATATTAATTTTAAATAACAAATACTTAGGTATGGTTCGTCAATGGCAAGAATTTTTCTATGAAAAAAATTATAGCCATACAAATATGATGGCACAACCTGATTTTGTAAAATTAGCAGAAGCTTATGGTGCAGAAGGGTATAGAATTACTAATAAAGAAGAACTTTCTACTATTTTACCAAAAGCTCTTTCTTCTAAAAAAGCAGCTATTATTGATGTTATGGTTGAAAGAGAAGAAAATGTTTATCCTATGGTTCCTGCTGGTGCAGCCCTTGATGATATGCTTTTAGTTTAGGAGATGTTATGCGTAGAGTTTTATCTATTTTAGTTGAAAATGAACCGGGGGTACTTTCACGGGTTGCAGGGCTTTTTAGTGGGCGTGGTTTTAATATTGAGTCTTTAAATGTTGCTCCTGCTTTAGAAGAAGGTATTTCTCATATGACAGTAACCACTTATGGTGATGAGCAAATTGTAGAGCAAATTATAAAACAATTACGCAAACTTGTTATTGTTATTAAAGTTGTTGATTTTGAAGAACATACCCATGTTGAACGTGAAATGATGCTTGTAAAAGTAAATGCAGAAGAAACAAAGCGTGAAGAAATTTTACGTATTGTAGATATTTTTCGGTGTAAAGTTGTTGATGTAAGTATTAATGAATTTACTATTGAAGCAACTGGTACTTATGATAAATTGCAAGCAATTTTAAATTTATTAAATCGTTTTGGTATAAAAGAAATTGCTCGCACAGGTACAGTAGCATTAAAACGTGCTATGCAATTAGATTAAGAGTCTTTTGTGGAATTTAATGATAATGGCATTGTTTTACGAGTTGGAAAATTTCGTGAAACAGATTTATGGGTAAAAATTTTAACGTTACATCATGGTATAGTTACGGTTTTTGCTTTTGGTGGGAGTAAAAGTAGAAGACGATTTAGTGGTTGTCTTGATAATTATAATTTTATTTCTGCTCGGGTTACAAGTTCTAAAAATGGACAGTTTTTAAATTTACAAGAAACAACTCTTTTAGAACAATATACCTCATTACGTGTAAATTTAAAAAAACAAGGCATGGCAGCAAATTGTATTCGATTTATTGAGGCATTAGGTGTTACTCCTGATGATTCAGAAAAAATCTTTCATCTAACAAAGTCCATGCTTTTTTTATTAAATATAAAAGAAAACATTTTTCCAATGTTGCCTTTACTTTTTCGTTTGCGTATAGTGGCAGAACAAGGGTATTTGTTAGATCCATGCTTTTGTCAACGATGTGGCAAAAAATTGGATACAACTTCTGTCTTTTTAGTATCAGAAGGATATTTTACTTGTAAACAATGTAAGCCTCTAGGAAGTATGGGCTTACTTGCTTCAAAAGAAACACTTGACATTCTTGCTAATATTCAAGATTATTCTCCCGAATACTGGAATTTAACAAATGATGATTCAGCTATTTGGCGTGAACTGGCAAGAATTATTGATTCTCATATCCGTTATCATGTTGGGCTTGAATGGAATGACGGAAATTTTAGAAGAAGCTTAGCTTAATTGGATTTGCTTAGATCGTAGGAGAGAAGTATGAATTTTCAAGATGTTATTTTAACATTACAAAATTATTGGGCTAAACAAGGTTGTGCTGTTGTACAGCCTATGGATATTGAATGTGGAGCTGGAACTTTTAACCCTTCTACTTTTTTAAGAGTATTAGGGCCAGAACCTTGGAAAGCTGCTTATGTAGAGCCTTCTCGTCGTCCAACTGATGGACGTTATGGGGATAATCCTAATCGTTTACAGCATTATTTTCAATTCCAAGTTATTATGAAACCTTCTCCTAAAAATATTCAAGAACTTTATCTTGGTAGTTTAAAAGCTTTAAATCTTGATCCAGCAAAACACGATATTCGTTTTGTAGAAGATGATTGGGAAAGTCCAACATTAGGAGCTTGGGGACTTGGTTGGGAAGTATGGCTCAATGGTATGGAAGTAACACAATTTACATATTTTCAACAAGTAGGTGGTATTGATTTACATCCTATAAGTGTTGAAATTACCTATGGTCTTGAACGTCTTACCATGTACTTACAAGATAAAAATAATGTTTATGATATTATGTGGAATGATCATGTGACTTATGGTCAAGTATATCATCAAAATGAAGTAGAGCAATCTCGCTACAATTTTGAAGAAAGTAATGCTGAAATGCATTTGCAACATTTTAATGATTTTGAAAAAGAATGTACAAAACTTATTGAATGTGGTTTGCCTTTACCTGCCTATGATTATTGTATGAAATGTTCCCATACTTTTAATTTACTTGATGCAAGAAATGCTATTTCTATTACAGAAAGAGCTGGATATATTGGCAGAGTTAGAGCATTAGCTTCTGGTATTTCTCGTCTTTATGTTGAACAAAGAAAAGCGTTAAATTATCCATTGCTTAATAAAATAAATAAGTAGTTAGGGGTAGATATGAGTCATTTTGTTTTAGAAATTGGTACAGAGGAAATTCCAGCTCGCTTTTTATCCACAACGGAAAATGAGCTTGTACAACGTTTTACTACTTTACTGCAAGAAAGTCGTTTAGGTTTTGATAAAATAGAAGCACATAGCACACCTAGACGTGCAATTTTACATATTTTTGGCTTAGAAAAAGTTCAACCTTTACATGAAGAATTAGTTATGGGACCCGCAGTTTCCATAGCTTATGATAGTGAAGGGAAGTTGACTAAAGCAGGTCAAGGCTTTATTCGTGGTCAAGGTGCTACTGAAGAAAATATTATTCGTCAAAAAACAGAAAAAGGTGAATATATTGCAGTTAATAAACAAACAGGTGGAAAAACAGCTGAAGCTGTTTTAAAAGAAATTTGTCCACAAATTATTAGTGCATTACCTTTTCCAAAACGTATGCGTTGGGGAGAAGAAAGCTTTGCTTATGCACGTCCTTTACAATGGATTTTAGCTTTACTTGATAATTTACCTATTACTTTTACCGTTGGAGATATAACTTCTTCTAACCAAACTTTTGGACATAGAATACATGGTTATGGTCCTTTTGTTATTGGAAATGCAGATGATTTAGAAGAAATTCTTGTTAATAATTCTAAAATTGTTTGTGATGCTCAAAAACGTCGTGATTTAATTATTGATAAAGGGAATATGCTTGCAGCAGAATTGCAAGAAGGTGCAAGAATTATTTGGGAAGATGAGTTACTTGATGAAGTTCAAGGCTTAGTTGAAAATCCAGTTCCGCTTATTTGTAGTTTTGATGAAAGTTTTCTTGAGTTACCACAAGAAGTTATTTTAACAACAATTGAACATCATCAAAAATGCTTTGGTATTCAAGATTCTACAAGAAAATTATTACCAAAATTTTTAACTGTTCTAAATGTAGAACCAGAGGATATTGAAGTTGTCCGTGAAGGTTGGGAACGTGTTGTTCGTGCTAGATTAGAAGATGCTCGTTTTTATTGGAAAGAAGATTTAAAAGATGGCTTTGAAAAATGGGTTGAAATGCTTGACCATGTTATTTTCTTAGGTCCTTTAGGATCAATGGGAGATAAAAGCCGTCGCTTAGAACAACTTTGCGGTTGGCTTGGTGAAAAAGTAGATCTTCGTGGTGGTGATCATTTAGATAATGGTGTACTTTTAGCTCAAAGAGCTGGTCGTTGGTGCAAAGCAGATCTTATGTCTAAAATGGTTGGTGAATTTGATACATTACAAGGCATTATGGGAAGTATTTATGCTTTAAAAGATGGTTGGGAACCTCCTTTTGCAATGGCTCTTCGGGAACAATATTTACCAACAGGTCCTGATAGTTTATTGCCTATGAGTGATTTAGGAGCTTGTATTTCCTTAGCAGATAAACTTGATACATTAGTAGGTTGTTTTGGTTTAGGAAATATTCCAACAGGTACAGCAGATCCTTATGCTCTCCGTCGTGCTGCATTAGGTATTTCAAGAATTTTATTAGAATTTGGATATGAAATTCCATTATCTGAATTGTTTGAAAAAGCTTATTCTTATTATTCACCTGATATAAAATGGAAATTAAGCAAACAAGAGACAATAGAAAAGCTTTTAGATTTTTGTAATGCTCGTTTAAAACACTATTTTGTTGGTGAAGGGAACGAAACATTAGTTGTTGATGCTGTTATGAATGGTAAAAGTATTGATGGAAAACTTGAATCTGAATTTGTTTGGGCAACAGAAAAACGCTTAAATACATTAAAAGCTTTTATGGCAAAGGCAGATTTTACTGATAATGCACAAACATTAAAACGTATGACTAATATTTTAGCAAAAGCAGAAGGATTATTATCTGGTTCTTATCAGGCTGAATTATTTGAACATGATGCAGAAAAAGCCTTAGCTAAGGCTATTGATACTTTTGTTGCTAGTTTTGATAATAGATTTCAAACACATAATTATCATGCAATTATGAATAATGTTGCAGAACTTCGTCCTTTAGTTGATGCATTTTTTGAAAATGTAATGGTTATGGCAGAAGATAAAAAAATTCGTGAAAATCGTATGAATATGCTTTACGCTCTTATGAGTCGTGTTGGTCGTATTGCTGATTTTGCTAATTTACAAATATAATTACTTAATACTATTTTATTGATATATGTTTAGTATAAATTCTTTTATTTTTTCTTAGTATTTTTTAATATTTTAATTGTAACCCCAAGTGCGACAGGTATAAAAAAAAAGTAGCCCAATACAAAACCTTTATGTAGAATAATATTTGGATAAACAATATACATGGAGGTTTTACTATTGAGCTACACACATCTT
>JARHYD010000100.1 GCA_029258655.1 Mailhella sp. | reverse complement strand
AAGATGTGTGTAGCTCAATAGTAAAACCTCCATGTATTGTTTATCCAAATATTATTCTACATAAAGGTTTTGTATTGGGCTACTTTTTTTTAATACCTGTCGCACTTGGGTTTACAATTAAAAATATAGTTAAAAATATGTCCATTTTTTTAGAGACAGCTCCTAAATTAATCTTATTTTATTTTTTTTGAAGAAATAATTCCTAAAAAATATCCCCCAGTCAAGCAAATTTATTGACGTAAATTTCAATAACCTTGCCTATTATAGTATATTAAAAAGTCTTTTTTCTTAAAAATTCTTAATAGTAATACTTTACAAACATTTTACATTTAGTCCATTGACAAAAAAATAAAAAAAAATCATTTTAATAAAATTCATAAAATTTATAAGGATTATTATTTAGTTAATGGAAATTATTATTTTAGTTGTTTTGATTATTTTAAATGGCATTTTTGCTATGTCTGAAATAGCACTTGTTACAGCAAGAAAATCTCGATTACTATCCAAAATAGCACTAGGGGATAAAAAGGCAAAACTTGCACTTTCATTAGGGGAAAATCCAACGCAATTTTTATCTACAATTCAAATTGGTATTACTTCCATAGGAATATTAAGTGGTATTTTTGGAGAAACAGCACTTGCAATTCCTCTTTCTCATAAACTTCAAGCAGTATTTTCTCTACCTCAAAGCACAGCAAACCTTATTGCTACAATAAGTGTTGTAACTATTATTACATTTTTTTCAATTATTATTGGTGAGCTTGTACCAAAGCGACTAGGACAACTCAATCCCGAAAATATTGCATGTCTTGTAGCTCGTCCTATGTATATTTTATCTATTATCAGTAAGCCATTTATTATTTTATTAAGTTTTTCAACAAGCTTAGTTCTAAAACTTTTTAAATCAAATGAAGATGAAAATAACACTATTACAGAAGAAGAAATTCAAGCGATTATTAATGAAAGCTCTGATAATGGTACAATACATAGTAAACAAAAAGAACTTATTCATAATATTTTTCGTTTAGATGATAGACCAGTCAATTCTATTATGATCCCAAAAAGAAAAATAACCTATCTTAATATTCAAGATACAACAGAAGAAAGTATTAATATACTCAAAAATGCTAATTGTACATATTTACCTGTTTGTGACGGAGATATTGATAATATTATTGGTCTTATTCACTCTAAACAAGCTCTTATGCTTTTACTTGAAACCAATACACATAATTCAAGTATCTTAGCTACAAATAGCCTTAAACCATATTTTATTCCTGAACGCATTACTACCCTTGATTTATTAAAAATTTTTCAACAAAAAGGCTTATATCTTGCTTTTGTTATTGATGAATATGGTATTGTGCAAGGTATGTTAACCATTAGAAATTTATTATCTATTCTTGCAGGTCAAGTTGAAGAAGACAACGAAGAAAACTGGGCAAAAGAACAAGATGAGAACTCTTGGATTTTAAATGGTTCTATTCCTATTTTAGAATTAAAAGATAAACTACAAATCACAGAACTTCCCAATGAAGAAAAAGGCTATTATTCTATTTTAAATGGATTTATCACATATTTATCAGGTAATATACCCAAAAAAGGTGATATTATTGAGTGGAATAATTGGAAATTTGAAATTCTTGAAATGGACGGTACAAAAATAAATAAACTTATAGCTCATAAAATTTCAATGCCAACAACTCAATATAACAACGATGTTATTAATAACAAAGCTGATAGGACAACATAACATTTACATATATAACATTATAATTTTATCCTAATAAAAAGTAAGTTTATTATATAAGGTATGTTTATTTTATGTTTCTTGTTTATATAAAATTTTCATATTTACTACGCTATTACATAGTACTATTATAAATAGTTTCACTCTTTGACTAAATCAAGGGGGAATAAGTACATAAGGAAAAATCTCCCCTAGCGTCGTTGTCTATTTTCCTAAACCTCGTAAACTCAATATAAAGGAAACGACTTCATCGCCCTCTGAGTAGCTGATCCCCCCCTTGTTTTAGCCAGTGTAACACAGAAAACTATGAATAATACAATAATTATTAGGGTATGTTTCCAAATTATTTATAATTACTTTAACATATTAGACTTATAAAACAAAAAATATTTTCATAACGTCACTGACCTAATAGTTTCACTCTCTGGAAGCGAGGAACGAAGCCACTTGCAGAAAAAGTGTGTACCAGAAAGAACTCTTGGGGGGGCATTGCTTGGAGGTGCAGGAGGTGAAAACAAGAGGGGATTTCCCCCGTTAGCTTACCCCCCCTGCTCGGGTCAAAGAAGTGAACCCCCTTATAAAACTTAATACTATGTAATAATAGAATAAGTAAGAAGATGTTATATAATTAAGAAAAATAAAAAATTAATTTAAAAACACACTCAAATAAACTTAATGAGAGAACTTTTATACTCTTTTCTTATTGTTAAAAGGACAACAAAAAACCTCCATAATAAAAACTATGGAGGTTAGAATATATATTCTATTATAATAGAATATTAATATGCATGATCAGATGCAAGTTCTTTTGCTGTAATTTTATGTGAAAATACCCAATAAACCCATGCTTGATAGCCAATAACAACAGGTACACCAAGAAGAACAACTATAAACATAATAGTAAGAGTTAAGTGACTTGAAGCACCATTTAACACAGATACGCTATAAGCAGGATCTATGCTTGAAATAATGATATTAGGGAACATACCAAGTACAGCGAATAAAGTTAAACACACAATAAAAATTGCACTGCAAGCCCATGCACCAATAGGTCTACCATTTATATTAAAACGTACACCTAAGAGTCCAAGAACAGCAAGAGCTAAGAACGCATAAATAAATGGTGATTTTGAAATATTTACTAAAAGATCTGTATAAATATTGGTAAGAGCTAAAAATGCAATAACCCCAGCAAGAACTAAATACCATAAAATATGAGAAGCAGCTCTTGCTCTTTCTGCTAAATCGCCTTCTGCTTTAAAACGCAACCACAATGCACCATGCATACAAAAAATAAGAACAAATAAAATACCACCAGCTAAACCATAAGGATTAAGAAGCATCAAGATATTTCCATGATATACACCATCAGCATCGATTGGAATACCCATAAAAAGATTAGCAAAAGCAACACCTAATAATAATGCAGGTACAAAAGAACCAATTACAAGAGTTGCATCGCAAAGTTTTCTCCAGCTTGGGTGATCAATTTTACTTCTAAATTCAAAAGCAACAGCACGGAAAATAAGAGCAAATAAAAGAAGAAGTAAAGGAGCATATAAAGCACTAAACATTACAGCATAGGCAACAGGGAATGCAGCAAATGTCACACCACCTGCAGTAATGAGCCATACTTCGTTACCGTCCCAAAAAGGACCAGATGCATTATAAATGGTACGTTTTTCATCATCATTTTTTGCAAGGAAAGGCATTAAAGTTGCCATACCAAGATCAAAACCATCTAACATAAAATAGATAGCCCATAATAAAGCCCATAAAAAGAACCAAATACCAAGTAAAAATTCAATACTCATTATGCAACTCCTTCTGTCACTGCTTCTTCTGCAGGTTGAGGACCTTTACGTGCATATTTGATAAGAAGATAAATATCTAAAATACCAAGTAAAGAATAAATTACAATAAAACTAAGTAAAGAAACAACAACACTTGAAGCTGGAACAGGTGACACAGCATCAGACGTACGCATAAGATTATAAACAATCCAAGGCTGACGACCTACTTCCGCAAGCATCCAACCAGCCATAATGGTAATATATGGCAATGGAATAATATATGTTAATGCTTTACAGAGTAAAGGATATTGAGCTAAATCTTCACGTTTCCAATATGCAAGGAAAGAAAGAAGAATAAATAATGTTCCTACTCCAACCATGAAACGGAAAGAAAGGAAAGTCAAAAGTACAGGTGGACGATCTTCTTTTGCAAAATCTTTTAAACCTTTTACTTCTGCATTAAAATCATTGAAAGCTAAGAAACTAAGTAAACCAGGAATTTTAATTGCTTCAATAGAATTTTTATCATTTTCTTCATCAGGCCATACAAGAGCATACATTGGAGCTTGAGTTTGTGTTTCCCAGTGAGATTCCATAGCAGCTAATTTTGCGGGTTGATATACAGCAACATTATTACCTTGATGATGACCAAAGAGAGCTACTAAAATTGCAAGAGCAAGAGTAAAAGGAGCTGCAATTCGTACTGAATTTTTGAAAACGTCAATTTCATTTTTACGAATTAAATGCCAAGCAGAAATACCAAGAACAAAGAAACCTGCTGTCATCCATGCACTAGTAATAGTATGGAAATATTGTCCCCACGCATAAGGGTTAGTAAGTACAGCAAAGAAATCTGCAAGCTCTGCTCTACCATTACGCATTACATAACCAACAGGATTTTGCATAAAACCATTAGCTAAAATAATCCATAAAGCTGATACGTTACTTGCAATAGCTACAAGCCAAATAGCTACACAGTGTGTTTTTTTACTTACTTTATCCCAACCAAAAATCCACACAGCAACAAAGGTAGATTCAAGGAAGAAAGCAACAGTAGCTTCAATAGCAAGTAATGAACCAAAAATATCACCAACAAAGGTACTATATTTTGACCAGTTTGTACCAAATTGGAATTCAAGAGTAATACCAGTAACAACACCTAACACAAAGTTGATGATAAAAAGTTTTCCCCAAAATTTTACCATTCTTTTGTACATTTCATTACCAGTTCTTACATAGGCTGTTTCCATGATTGCAAGAAGGACTGTAATACCCAATGTTAACGGAACGAAAATAAAATGGAAAAATACAGCAACTGCAAATTGCAATCTTGAAAGGAGAACAACGTCCATAGTCCCTCCAATAAAGAATTTAAAAAAAACTCATACCCCTAGATAAAAGTAAGAGGTATGAGTATATTATTAAGCGTTTACTTTAGCTTTCAACGCATTTCCAACTTTTTGACCAAGTTCAAAGCAAGCTTTTAACTCTGCTTCATTTGGTCCAAAATATGCTCGAACTGGTTCTGCAACCACTTCAACACCCATTTCAACAAGCTCATCATTGATAGCTTTTGGTGATTCACCAGACCAACCATAAGAACCAAAAGCAGCACCAACTAAATTTTTAGGTTTTAAACCTTTTATATGAGCAATAAGTCCAATCATATTGACTAAAGGCATATTATTTCTTGTAGAAGAACCTAAAATTAACGCACTAGAATCAGCTAAAACATTCATTACTGTACTACAATGATTTTCTTGTGCATCAATAATTGTAAATGGAACACCAACACTTTGTAAGCCATCACCAATAGCATACGCCATTTTTTTAGATGCACCCCATAAAGATTCATATGCAATAACAGCATTAAGTTTATATGGTTGTGTTGCCATTTCAATATATGTATTAATAAGAAATTCAATGTCTTCTTTTGTTCTAAAGATAAGACCATGATCTGGGCAAATCATATCAAACTCAAGACCAAGTTTTTTGATTCTTTCAAGAGTTTTTAATACTAATGGGGAATATGGAAGAATAATATTATAATAATAATCTTTCATTGCTTGAAGCAATAAAGGACGTTCATATTCATCAGCAAAACGACGGCTAGTAGCCACATTTTGTCCAAAAGCATCATTAGAAATTAAAATTTTATCTTCTTCAAGATAGGAAACCATGCTATCTGGCCAATGAAGCATACGAGTTTCAAGAAAAGTAATATTTCTTTTTCCAATATTTAAACGTTCGCCATCTTTTACTACATGAATAGGCCAACCATCAGTATTAAATTGAGATTTTAATGATTTTTCACCCATTACAGAGCAAAAGATTTTTTCTGGCTTGCAAACTTCAACTATATGTTCAATACTTCCTGCATGGTCTTTTTCCATGTGATTTAAAACAATATAGTCAATTTTAGAAGGTTCAATAAGATCAGAAATACGCTTTAAAAGTTCATCGCAATACTCTTCATCTACTGTGTCAAAAAGAACATTCTTTTCATCTTTTACAAGATATGCATTATAGGTACTTCCCATAGGAGAGCGACTATAACGGTGGAAGTTGCGTAAGTTGTAATCAACTGCTCCAACCCAATAAATATCATTTTTTAAAAGCACAGGTTGCATAATTTCCTCATACAAAAATTTTTTAAAAAGAAGAGATTCAAGGTATACTTGAATCTCTTAACCAAATCAATTAAGCAGGGCTAAATTGAGATTTTGGTGCACCACAGATTGGGCAAACCCATTCTTCAGCAATATCTTCAAATTTTGTGCCTTCTGCTACACCGTTATCTGGATCACCAGCTGCTGGATCATATTCATAACCACAAACATCACATACATGTTTTTCCATTTTTTTCTCCAATTATAGTTTAGAATTTATTGTTATTTTATATAATTTATAAATAGTTATAAGAAATTATAAAGATTTATAAAGACCATGTAAATTACAGTATTCGCGAGCATAAACATCATTTGCTTCAAGAACAAATTCTGCAATAGGAGCATCACCAGGTTTTAAGAATTTTTTGTAACTTACGCCATCAGCAATAAGTTCAATCCATTCAATAAAATGTTCTTCTGTCATAGCATGAAGATCAGAACCAACAGTTACTTTATAACCATTAGCAGTTTTTTCTAAAACAGGAACGTGTTTTTCTTTAGCACCATCAGAAGTTCCTTCTGCCATGTGTTTCATTTTTTCTCCACAGCACATAAGAGGTGCTTTGCCTGCACGTACAATTTCTACAATATTTCCACAGTGTTCACATTTATAGATTTCATGAAGATTATTCATAATTTCCTCCAATTTATATTGTCTTTTAATAATAATCATTATTATTAAAAAAGTCAAGTTAAACTAAAGTTTTTCTTTACAACTTTACATTATTTAAATTTATTTTTTACTAATATCCTAAAATAATAAATAAAATAATTTTAAAAAGTTATTCAAAAATTATTATAGTAAGAATGTATAAGAATAAAAAGTTAAATTCTTATTATAATCTTACCTTGTTAAATAAATTTTACCCCATTTAATTAATAACTTTTATACCGTCCATGTATGGAATTAATACATTAGGAACTTTTATTGAACCATCTTCTTGTTGATAATTTTCAATAACAGCAACTAATGAACGACCAGTTGGCAAACCAGAACCATTTAATGTATGAACATATTCTGCTTTACCACCACCTTTTGGTTTAAATTTAATATTTGCTCTTCTTGCTTGGAAATCCGTACAATTTGAGCAAGAAGAAATTTCACGATAAGTATTTTGTGAAGGAATCCAAACCTCTACATCATAGGTTTTAGCAGAACTAAACCCCATATCTCCTGTACATAAAGTAATAGTTCTATGAGGTAATTCTAATCGTTCTAATAAAGTTTGTGCAAAACCACGCATTTGCTCAAGGTCTTCCCAAGATTTTTCTGGGTGTGAAAAATGAACCATTTCTACTTTTGTAAATTGATGTTGACGAATAAGTCCACGAGTATCTTTACCGTAAGCACCAGCTTCAGATCTAAAGCAAGGAGTTGCAGCAGTATACCAAAGAGGAAGCATATCTTCTTCTAACACTTCACCTGCGTGTAAATTTGTTAAAGGCACTTCTGCCGTTGGAATAAGAAAATGATCCCAACCCTCAATTTTAAATAAATCTTCTTCAAACTTAGGTAATTGCCCTGTACCTTTCATTGTATTACGATTAACAAGCAAAGGAACGTAAACTTCTGTATGCCCAAATTCTTTTGTTTGCACATCTAAATAAAAATTCATTAACGCACGTTCTAAACGAGCTAATTTACCAATAGAAACAGAAAATCTTGCTCCAGATAATTTAGATGCACGTTCAAAATCAAGTCCAAATCTTGCTCCAATATCAACATGATCTTTAATTTCAAAATTAAATTTTGTAGGTTCTCCAAAACGATGAATTTCTACATTATCGTTTTCATCTTTTCCATAAGGAACAGATTTATCAGGAATATTAGGCACTGTAAGCATAAAATCTTCTTGTTGAGCTTTTAATGCTTCTGCTTCAACATCAAGATTTTTAATTTTATCAGAAAGTTGTCCAAGTTCTGCCATAAGAGCAGTAGCGTCTTCACCTGCTTTTTTCATTTTAGCTACTTGTGCCGATTCAGCGTTTCTCTTGCTTTTAAGAGTTTCTACTTCAGCTAATGCAGCACGACGGCGGGAATCTAAGGTCAAAAATTCGTCAATACTGATAGATGAATTTCTATCTTTAAGGGCTTTTGCAACGCGTTCCGGTTCTTTTTGCATAAGCTTCAAATCAAGCACAATAGCCTCCTTGCTATATTCTCATAGCGTATAAAATATTTTGTTTAATTATTTTAGCCTTTACTTTATTTATTAGCAAGGATAATTTATTAAAAAATTAACTTTTTAGGAATAGTATATGATAGCAATCCTAGATTATAAGGCTGGCAATCAAACAAGCGTACTTCGAGCATTAAATTTTCTTCAAATAGAAGCCTGTATTACTGATGATAATCATACACTATTACAAGCAGATGGTGTTATTTTTCCGGGTGTTGGTGCAGCAAAGCAAGCAATGAATAGACTTATTGAACAAAAACAAGATATTCTTTTAAAAGAACTTGTTGCACTCAAAAAACCTTTACTTGGAATTTGTCTTGGCTGTCAAATTTTGCTAGAAAAAAGCGAAGAAAATAACACACAAACACTTGGTATTATTAAAGGAACTTGTGATAAATTTAATGAAACATGGACTGATGGTATTGATGAAAATAATATTCCACAAAAAATTCGTATCCCACATATGGGCTGGAATACTATAACCATAAAACAAGAAAGTCCTCTTTTAAAAAATATAAAAACAGGTGACAGTATTTATTATGTTCATAGTTTTTATCCAAATCCAGAAAATAAAGATTTAATATTAGCAACTTCAATATATGGAAAAGAATTTCCTGCAATTTATGGTTATAATGGGCTATGGGCTATACAATTTCATCCAGAAAAAAGTGGTGAAATAGGTTTACAAATTTTAAAAAATTTTTATGATTATTGTATAAAAAAGTAGGATAATATGAAAGAAAATCTCTGTAAACGCATTATCCCTTGCCTTGATGTACGCGATGGTAAACTCACAAAAGGTATTAAATTTGAAAATAATATTGATATTGGTGATCCCGTTGCAAAAGCAAAACAATATTATTTAGATGGTGCTGATGAAATTGTTTTTTATGATATAACAGCTTCAAGCGATAAACGTAAAATTATGCTTGATGTTGTTGAAAATGTTGCAAAAAATATTTTTATTCCTTTTAGTGTTGGTGGAGGAATTAATTCTGTACAAGATATGCGTGCCGTATTATTGGCAGGTGCAGAAAAAGTTTCTATTAATTCTGCTGCTGTAAAAAATCCTTATCTTATAGAAGAAGGAGCTTTGGCATTTGGTTCTCAAGCTATTGTTGTAGGAATGGACGTAAAACAAGTTGAAAAATCAGAAAAAATTCCTTCAGGCTATGAAATTGTTATTCATGGAGGAAGAACATTTTGCGGAATTGATGCCATAACATGGGCAAAAACTTGTGAAAAACACGGAGCAGGAGAACTTTGTGTTAATTCTATTGATGCTGATGGCACAAAAAACGGTTATGAAATTAATCTAACTCGGCTTATTTGTAATGCTGTTAATATTCCTGTTATTGCTTCAGGTGGAGCAGGAAAACCAGAAGATCTAATAGAGGCTGTTACAAAAGGAGGAGCTTCTGCTGCATTAATAGCTTCAATAGTCCATTATGGAAACTATACAATAAAAGACTTGAAAGAAAAAATGAAACAGGCTAATATTACTATTAGATAGTATATATTATTATCTAAAAAGAGTGAGGTTATTATGAAAAATAAATTAAATATTTATCTTATGTTTCTTGCTATTTTTATGTTTTCTGCTTGTACTACTGTTAACCAAACAGGAAAAGTAGGACAATCTCAATCATACTATGTCCATTATGGCGTTATTGAAAGTATTAAAGAAGTAAAAGTAGAAAATGATAGCGAACAAAGTATGGGTGGCTTAGCTGGTGGTGTAACTGGTGCAGCCATTGGTAGTACCATTGGTAAAGGATCAGGTAATGTTGTTGCTATTGGTTTAGGTGCTGTTGCTGGAGCTATTGCGGGTGCAGCGATTGGTAATCAAATAAATGGTTCTGCTCTTGAAATTATTGTAAAAACAGATGAAGGACGTACTATTTCAGTTATTGAAAATCCCAAAGTACAATTCCATGTTGGACAACGCGTAAAAGTTATGATTGGTAGTAATCATTCTCGTGTAGAAGCATATTAATTTTTTTCCATATCTTTATCAACTTAATTAGAGTGTATTTCTAATCTATTTATAATAATTAAACTTTATTCTCTTACAATAAAAATAAAAGATTTGTAGTGTAATAATATGAGAAAATATTTATATTCAATATACAAAACAAATAACTTTTTTATTTTTGAGAAAAAAGATTTTCTATTTATGCCTAAGATAAGTAAATTTATTGAAAGTTATTTCAATAAATTTGCCTAATTGAGGAAGCTTTGGGGAAATCATTTCACTTTAGCCGTTATGACAAAGGAAATACGAATAAAGGCAATGTACTCCCAAAAGAAAAAAAATAAAATTAATTTAGAAAAACACCTCATATAACAATATAAAAAATATTTTCTAATAACATTTAACAAGACAAAGCGACTTCGGTCGCTTTTATCATGTACAAATATTATGCTAACAAAACAACAAAATGGATTAATTTGCTGTATCACAGCACAAACACTTTGGGGCTTAGGCGTTGTTTTCTGGCCTCTTTTAAATTATTTATCCCCAATCACCGTACTATGCTTAAGATTATTTTGTTCTTTGCTTTTTGCAAGTTTTCTTATTTATTATACAAAGCAATTTACAAATATTTTTAATTTAATTAAAAATAAAACAATCATAAAAAATATTTTTTTTGCAGCAATTATATTAGCTATTAACTGGGGCTGTTATTTATATGCACTGCATACAAAACAAGCTATTGAAGCAAGTTTAGGCTACTACATAACACCTATTATTAGTATTTTATTAGGAAGAATATTTTTTAATGATGTTCTCAATAAATATCAAGTAATTGCAATTATTTTAGTAATAATAGGTGTTATCAGTGGTATTGTTTCTTATGGACATATACCCTATTTAGGGGTTGCTATTGGGGGAACATTTGCTTTATATGGTTTTTTTAGTAAACTTATTAACGCAAATGCTATCTCTGTTCTTTTTCTTGAAACTCTTATTTTATCTCCATTCTGCTTAGGATGGATTATATATACAGAACCACAATATGCTATTTTAGGGTATCAATATTCTCATTATCTTTTATTAATTGGAACAATCTTTTTTACAGGTATTCCACTCATGCTTTTTAGTTTTGCTGCTACAACAATAAGTTTGACGACAATAGGTTTTATGCTCTACATTGCACCTAGTATTAATTTTATCTTTGCAGTATTTTATCACGGAGAACCAATCAAGGCTTCTGATTATATTACATTTCCTATTGTTTGGATAGCTCTTGCAATTTATTCTCTTGATATGGTGCATAAACTAAAGAAGAAAAAAGTATAATTATGTTTAAAGAAAAAAAACTCAAACGTGAAGTAAAAATAGGTCAATATATATTAGGTGGAAATAATCCTGTTCGTATCCAAAGCATGACCAATACTTCTACAAAAGATACTAATGCTACTCTTAAACAAATTGAAGAATTAGCAAATCAAGGATGCGAAATTGTACGTGTAGCTGTTCCTGATATGGAAACAGCCAAGACCTTAAACACTTTACAAAAGAAAAGTCCTTTACCTCTTGTTGCTGATATTCATTTCGATTATCGCTTGGCTATCATGGCATTAGAAGCAGGATTAACAGCTTTACGTATAAATCCTGGTAATATTTTAAAAAAATCTAACAATACTATTATAGATACAAGTCCTATTGATATTTTAGCAAAAAAAATTTTAGAACATCATGCTACGGTTAGAGTTGGTGTTAATTCTGGATCAGTAGAAAAAGATTTACTAGAAAAATATGGTCACCCATGCCCAGAGGCTCTTGTAGAAAGTGCTTTACGTCATACTCAATTTTTAGAAGAACGAGGCGTAACACAAATAAAAGTTTCTATTAAATCTTCTTCTGTTATTGATACCATAAAAGCCAATATACTCTTAGATGAAAAAACAGATTATCCTATTCATTTAGGTGTAACAGAAGCAGGCACACCTATACGTGGTGCTGTAAAATCAACTCTTGGAATTGGAAATTTATTATTAAATGGCATTGGAGATACTATTCGAGTATCTTTAACAGCTAATCCTATTGAAGAAATTGCTGTTGCAAAAGAAATTTTACGTACTGCTGGTTTACGAAACATGGGAGCAGAGCTTATTTCTTGTCCTACCTGTGGTCGTACAGAAATTGATTTAATAAAGATAGCCAAAATTGTTGAAGAAAAATTAATTGATTTACCAGATACCTTAAAAGTTGCTGTAATGGGGTGTGTAGTTAATGGTCCTGGTGAGGCAAAAGAAGCAGATATTGGCTTAGCAGGTGGCAAAGGAAAAGGTGTAATTTTTCGCAAAGGTGAAATAATTCACTCTATACAAGGCGAAGAAAATTTATTACAAACATTCTTAGCTGAACTTGATAAGCTAAAAAAATAAAAAAAGAGGGTCTTATGCGTTGGAGTTCTTCCTATATTCCTACTCTAAAAGAAGCACCAAGCGAAGCAGAAGTTATTAGCCATAAACTTTTGCTTAGAGCAGGTATGATTCGTAAACTTACATCAGGAGTTTATTCTTGGTTACCATTTGGTTTAAGAGCATTAAACAAGGCTGCAAATATTGTACGTAAAGAAATGAATGCAGCAGGAGCTCAAGAAATTTTAATGCCGTCTGTACAACCTGCTGACCTTTGGGAAGAATCTGGAAGATGGCAAAAATACGGAAAAGAACTTCTCCGTTTTAAAGATAGACATGATAGAGATTATTGTCTTGGACCTACTCATGAAGAAGTTATTACAGATCTTCTTAGAAATGAAGTAAATTCTTATAGGCAATTACCTATTAATTTATACCAAATTCAAACAAAATTCCGTGATGAAATTCGCCCTCGTTTTGGTTTAATGCGTGGTCGTGAATTTTTAATGAAAGATGGTTATTCCTTTGATCGTAACGATGAAGGTGCAGATAAAAGCTATTGGGCTATGCATAAAGCATACAGCAATGTATTTACTAACATGGCACTTAATTTTAGACCCGTAGAAGCTGATTCTGGTTCTATTGGTGGTAATTTTTCCCATGAATTTATGGTACTTGCTGAAACAGGTGAAGATACTATTGCTGCTTGTACTAATTGGCCTCAATGTACTTTTGCTGCAAATGTAGAACGCTGTGCTATTAATGCACCTACTCATAAAGATAATTCTGAATGTCCAGCAATGGAACTTGTAGAAACACCAAATAAACACACAATTGAAGAAGTTGCAGAATTTTTAAATGTAGCTCCTCAAAAAATTCTAAAAACACTACTTTTTGTTGCTGACGGCAAACCAGTTGCAGCACTTTTACGTGGGGATAGAGAATTAAATCTTATTAAATTAACAAACTTACTTCATGCTGATGAAATAGAATTTGCCACCCCAGAACAAGTTATGCAATACACCAATGCTCCTGTTGGTTTTGCAGGACCTCATAGCCTTATTGGGGTTGAAACCATTATTGCTGACCATGAATTACTTGAAAGTAACGATTGGATTGCAGGAGCAAATAAAAATGATATGCACGTTCGCCATTTATCATTACATCGTGACTGCAAAATTACTCAATTTGCTGATATTAGAAATGCACAAGAAGGTGATATTTGCCCACGTTGTGGCAATGCTCTTGAATTTAAAAAAGGTATTGAAGTAGGACACGTTTTCAAACTTGGAACAAAATATTCTGAAGCAATGCACGCTGTTTATGTTGATGAAAATGGCAAAGAAAATACTATTATTATGGGTTGTTATGGAATTGGAGTTTCTCGTGTTGTAGCTGCTTGTATTGAACAAAATAATGATGAAAACGGTATTCTTTTTCCTCCTCCACTTGCTCCTTATGAAGTCATTATCATTAATCTTGATCCTAAAAATCAAGCTGTTAATGAAAAATGTGAAGAACTTTATACCTATTGCCAAGAAAAAAATATAGATGTTCTTTATGATGATAGAGAAGAAAGACCAGGCGTAAAATTCAAAGACGCTGACCTTATCGGTATTCCATTACAAATTATTATAGGTGGTAAAAGTCTTGATAAAGGCGTAATTGAATATAAAATCCGCAAACTTAGTGAAAAAAAACAAATTGATGCAGAAAATTCTAAATCAGAATTTGATAAAATATACCAAGAAATGCTTAACGCATGGAAATAATCATTATTGAAAAAAGATTTTTAATATTTTATTTTCATTTTTTATAATATCACACAATAAAAGGGAGAATTTTTAATTCTCCCTTTTATTTGTACTAATATAATAAATAATCTAAGATAGCTTTCTAAATTAATTTTATTATATCTTACCTATTAGAATATTAAATACAAGTTATTTCTATGTTAGAATAACAAATTATAAAATAAGCTAAAACAT
>JARHYD010000124.1 GCA_029258655.1 Mailhella sp. | reverse complement strand
TAATTTGAAAACACACTCTATATAAAATAATAATTCTGTCTTTTGTATGATAAAAGAAAAAATCCTTTTGCTTGCAAAAGGATTTTTGGATTAAAAATTTTTGAAAGGGGGTTTTAGGGGGAGGACTTTTTATAAAAAGTCCTCCCCCTAAACAAAAAAAGATCACAAATAAAATGCTTCTTTGAATACTTGAAATCTTGTTATAGCTAGGCTATAAAAATTTTATTAATTGTATGTATAGGAATAATTATGTCTTTAAAAGCAAAATTTGGTTTTCAACAAGAACCTTTATATATAATGGACGGAAACGCATTTATTTTTCGTGGTTTTTTTGCTAATTCCCGTATGGCGCGTTCTGATTCTTTTCCAACGGGAGCAATTCATATTGTAGGCAAAACAGTTTTTAAAATTTTTCGTGAAGAAAAACCTAAATATTTTCTTTTTGTGCTTGATGGGCAAGGGAAACATTTTCGCCATGAAGTTTATGCAGAATATAAAGCTAATAGACCACCTATTCCAGAAGAATTGAAAAAGCAGTTTGAACCAACAAAAGAAATGTTACAAAAATTAGGTATTCATGTGAAGGTTTCTGAACAAGCAGAAGCTGATGATTATATTGCGTCTTTAGCTAAGCAATATTCAAATGAGCGTCCTGTTGTTATTATTGGTACGGATAAAGATTTAAAGCAATGCCTTAATTCTAAGGTTATTATGTGGGATCCTGCAAGTAAGGAAGAAAAAATTATTACGGAAACTTTTTTTACACAGGAAACAGGATTAAAGCCAAGTCAGTGGCCAGATGTGCAAGCTCTTATAGGGGATAGTGCGGATAATATTCCGGGAATAAAAGGTATTGGTGAAAAAACAGCCATAAAATTATTTCAAGATTTTCCAAGCCTTGAAGCTATTAGAGATAATTTTGAGCAATTACCAGCTCCTATAAAAAAGAAAATGGACGGTAATCTTGACATTATGTTTTTATTTAGAAAATTAACAACGCTTGATACAAGTTGTTGTCAATTACCATTGCAAGAAATGGAAATACAAGCAAATAATGAACAAGAAGCCTTAAACTTTTTTAAAGAATATGAATTAAATTCATTAGCAAAAGATTTTCTTGAATTAAGCAAAAAAAATATTTTGCAAAGTAAAAAAGTTATTTTACAAGAGAATTTACAAGGATCTTTATTTGGTATTGATAAGAGTTTGCAGGAAGATTTTGAAAAGAAAGAAGAAAATGCAGAAGAAAAGGTTTTACCTCTTATTGATAAAGAAAATTTGCCTAGTGCAAAGGGAAAAAGTATTGCTTTTATTCTCCATGAAACAGGGTGTTATTTAACACTTGGACAAACTCCAAAAGCAGTACAAGATATTCTTTTTTCTTTAGATCAAGAAAAAGCACAAAAAAGAGAAAAAAATAATCAAAATAGTTTAATGGCTTTTTTACAGGAAGAGCAAAATCAAGTTGAAAAAAATACCCAAGATATAGAAAAAGAAGAATATTTATTTCAAGGAGAATTTCTTGATTTAATGCCTTTATTTAATGAAGCAGAATTACTTGTTACGTGCGATGTAAAGGCTTTGTATCATCGTTATCCTTTTCTTTGGGAAAAGTTTGGGGCAAAAAATTGTTTTTTTGATTTAGCTGTATCTGCATGGTTACTTTCTGCTGATGAAAAAAATTATACTTGGGAAAATCTTTCTGCAATTCATGCCCAAGATTTTGCTTTATCAATGCAAAATCCTGCTTTTGTGGCTTTTTCTATGTACGAACATTTTGTGGGGCAAATGGAAGGTCGATCTTTATTAAAGCTTATGGCAGAAATGGAAATGCCTTTATTAGCTGTTCTTTTTGCAATGGAAAAAGAAGGAATACAAATTGATTTATCCGCTTTTACAAATTTTTTAGAAGAAGTGCAAAAAGATTTAGAAACACTAACAGAAAAAATCTATGAAACAGCAGGACAAACATTTAATATTCGTTCAAGTCAGCAATTAGGAGAGATTTTATTTGATAAATTGGGCTTATCAAAAGCAAAATCCACAAAAGGAGGGCAAGCTTCTACTTCGCAAGAAGTGCTTGAAAAATTAGCTGGTTCTCATGCTATTATTGAAGATTTATTAGAATTTCGTAAATTAGAAAAATTGCGTTCTACTTATTTAGAACCATTACCTAAAATAGCAGATATAACGCATCGTATTCATACAACTTTTAATCAAACTGGCACAGGTACAGGACGCTTATCTTCAAGTAATCCAAATTTACAAAATATTCCTGTTCGTGGTGATTTTGGTAAACGTATGCGAAAATGTTTTACTGCTCGTGAGGGATATTTGCTTGTGTCTGCTGATTATTCGCAAGTGGAATTACGCGTTTTAGCCCATTGTTCAGGGGAAGAAGCATTGCGTTCTGCTTTTATGCAAAATGAAGATATTCACGCAAGAACAGCAGCTTTGCTCCATGATGTTGCGATACAAGATGTTACAGCAGATATGCGACGCCATGCAAAAACTATCAATTTTGGTTTATTATATGGCATGGGAGCAAGAAAATTATCGCAAGATTTAGGTATTTCCATGCAAGAAGCAAAGCATTTTATGGAAGTATATTTTGAACGTTTTCATACTATAAAAACTTTTTATGAAGAAGTGGAAAACTTTGCAAGAGAACACGCTTTTGTAGTGACTATTGCAGGTAGACAACGTTCCTTGCCTGATATTGCTTCCCGTAATCAACAAGCACGAGCAATGGCAGAAAGACAATCTATTAATACACTTATACAAGGAAGTGCCGCAGATATTATTAAACTTGCTATGCTTGCTGTGTATAAAGATAAACAACTACAAGATTGGGGTGCAAAACTCTTATTGCAGATACACGATGAACTTATTTTAGAAGTTCCACAAGAAAATGCCGAAAAAGCAGGTAAACGTTTGGCAGAAATAATGATGAATATTGCACCATTAGGTAAAAAATTATCTGTTCCCCTTTTGGTTGATTATGGTATTGGTAAAAATTGGGGTGAAGCACATTAATGCACGATTTTTTAGCCTTTCTTCCGCCTTTAAAGCCTTTACTCAATATTTTTACAGGCTTAGCTCTTGGAGTATTTTTAGCCTCTCTACTTGAAGCTTTTAATATTACAAAAAAAATAGCAAAAATAACAAAACCTTTTGTTCGTTTTGCTCATTTGAGTGATATTTCTGCAGCTGCTTTTGCTGTGGCTTTGTTTTCGCCAGCATCAGCTAATGCTATGCTTGGAGAAGCTTTGTGTGAAAAGAAATTGTCAGAAAAAGAAGTTGTCATTTCAAATTTATTTAATAGCTTACCTTCTACTCTTACACATATCCCTACTTTTTTTCTAATGAGTTTTGCTCTTATTGGTAAAGCTGCTGTTATTTATACTTCTATTTCTATGTGTACAGCTGTTTTTAGGACATTAGCTACTGTTTTAGTAGGGCGTTTTTTATTGCCTGCAAGCAATGTGCGTATACTTGGCGTAGCAAAAAAAATAGAAGAAGAAATACCACCTTGGCAAAAAGCTTTGCAATCAGCTTGGAAACGTTTTAAAAAACGTATGCCACGTATGCTTTTTATTGGTATTCCTATTTATTTTTTGATGTATTATTTACAGTATTTTGGCTATTTTGATATGCTAGAAACGTTTCTTGTACAAAATTTAGGATTTGATTTTCTAAAGCCTGAAAGTTTAAGTATAATTGTTTTTTATATGGCAGCAGAGCTAAGAGCATCATTAATTGCTGGTGGCACTGCCTATCAAGCAGGAAGTATTACTGCAAATGAGGTTGTACTTGCTCTTTTAATTGGTAATGTTTTGTCAACTCCTATGCGAGGAATTAGACATCAACTCCCAGCTTATGCAAGCTATTATCCGCCTTCTTTTGCTGTAAAACTTATTTTTTATAATCAATTTTCACGAATAACAAGTTTGGCTCTTGTAGCTGTACTTTATTATATTATAGTGTTTTAATATGAAAAATTTAATAACTCCTTATACTCCTTGGCTTGCACCTTTAGCTGGTTGGTCTGATTTACCTTTTCGCTTACTTTGCCGTGATCATGGTGCAAGCGTTACTTGTACGGAAATGGTAAGTGCAAAAGGGCTTGTTTACGGTGGAAAAAATACCGAAAATCTTTTGCAAACTATTCCACAAGATAAACCTGTTGTTGTGCAAATTTTTGGTGCAGAAGCTGATTTTATGCAAAAAAGTATACAAGTACTTAAAACACATGGTTTTCAATACTATGATGTAAATGTTGGTTGTTCTGTCAATAAAGTTGTAAAAACTGGTGCAGGATCAGCTATGTTACGTGATTTGCCTAATTTTTATGCTGTGGCAAAAGCTGTTATTAATGAAGTACATAAAGATAATGGGTATCAAATTGGCTTTAAAATTCGTTTGGGGTATCAATTAAAAGAAAATGTTTATGAAGAAGTTGCCGTTCGTCTACAAGATTTAGGGGCAGACTGGATAACATTGCACCCACGTTACGCAAAACAAGGGTTTAGTGGCGAACCAGAATATGAGGCTTTAATCCGTTTAAAAGAATTAGTGGAAATTCCCATTATTGCAAGTGGAGATTTATTTACAGCACGTGATGGTGTGCGTGTTTTGCTAAAAACAGGGGTCAATGGTCTTATGTATGCAAGAGGGGCTATGAGTAATCCACGTATATTTGATGAACATAAAACATTATATCAATATGTTATAGAAAATAATTGTACTTTAGAAAATATTCCAGATTATGAAATGCTCTATCCTAAAACTCCTGAAGAAATAAAAAAAGATTTATATGCTTTGATAATGCAGCACCTAAGCTATGCAAAAAAATATTGTCCCTTTAGGGCTGTATTGCAAATGCGAACTATTGTACCTCGCTATGTTCGCCATTTAGAAAATGCAAAACTTGTTCGGCAAGCCTTAATAAAATGCCGTAATTTTGAAGATGTAGACGCAGTTATTCAAGAATATTTTGCATAATTTACACTTATTATAAAGATATTCTTTACTCTTATTGAAAATCTTATTTTTTTGATAAAACATGGTATATTGTTTATCACAATTATATAAAAAAAGTACCAATATTCTGTATTAGGAAAATATATTTTTTCTTCTGTAACAAGTGTTATTGATAAAAAAATCTCAAGCTTTTATATCATAGATAAAAGAGGAGGTTTTTTATGGAATGTAAAGATTATTATCCTAAAAATAGAATGATGTGGCTAAGTATCACACTTATTTTATTCTTTGTTTTTCATTACTTACCTACTCCTGAGGGTCTATCCATAGAAGGAAAAATAGCTATTTCATTAATGATTTGTGCTATTATTATGTGGTGTACAGAAGTAATACCTATTTTAGTTTCTTGTACGTTATTTGTTGTGTTACAACCACTTGTTGGTATAGCAAAATTATCAGAATCTCTTGCAACTTTTGCTAATCCTGTTGTTTTCTTTGTTTTTGGTATGTTCTGTTTTTCACTAGCCCTTCAGCGATGTGGACTTAGTGAACGTATTGCATTGTGGATTTCAATAAAATCAAAAGGTGATACCCATTATTTATTACTTTATCTTATGATTTTTGGCTGTATTGCTTCTGCTTTTATTGCAGATATTCCTGTAATTGCTATGCTTGCACCGATTGCTTTATTAATTATTAATTCAAATAATTGTGATCCCTGTGGAAATTTTAGTAAAGCTCTTTTACTAGGTCTTCCTTTATCTTGTTTAATTGGAGGAATAGGGACTCCAATGGGGTCTGGAATGAATGTAATGAGTATACAATTTTTAAAAGATATTGCTAAAATTGATATAAATTTTGTAGAATGGACGTTTATAGGTTTTCCGTCTGCAATTATTATTACTCCGCTTTCTTGGTTTGTTTTAATAAAGTTATATCCACCAGAAATTCGACAAATACCCAATCTTGAAGAAATTAAAAAATCTTATTTTACAAAAGGTTCATTAACTAAAGAAGAAAAGATTTTTGTTTTATTATTACTAATTAATATTATTTTTTGGTTTACAGAACCATTTCATAAAATTCCTATTGCCATTATGGCAGTTTTAGGAGGATGTTTATTTTTTATGCCAGGTATAGAATTACTAGATTGGGAATATACACGGAATAAAATAAGTTGGGAGGCATTATTTATTAATGGTGCAACTTGTTCTTTAGGAATGTTAATGTGGCATACAGGAGCAGCTTCTTGGATTGGTGAAAGTTTACTTGGTAATTTTTTAAATTTTTCAAATATTGGATTAATTCTTTGTGTAAGTTTATTTACGGTATTAGTGCATTTAATTATTCCTAATAATCCAGCTTTAGTTGCTGTTTTTTCACCAGTTGTTATTACGTTAGCTTTAAGCAAAGGTATTAACCCTGCTCTTCTTGCTATTCCATTAGGTTTCTGTGCTTCTGCGGCTCTTTTATTACCAATAGATCCTGTTCCTTTAATTACTTATCAATATGGTTATTATCGGATATTTGATTGGTTTAAACTTGGTATTTTTGTAATGTTTATTTGGATAATTATAACCTGTATCACGGTTATGATAATAGGCTCATGGTTAGGTTTTATTTAATTTTAACATAAAGGAGATAGAATATGCCTCCAGTTATTAATTTTGAAAAATGTATTCAATGTCAAATTTGTGCAGACATTTGTCCTGTTAGTGTATTTAGTTTACCAAAAAAAGAAAAAACATATCCCAACATTAAATTTCCCGATGAATGTTGGCACTGTAATGCTTGTGTTTTAGATTGTCCAAAAGAAGCTATCGAATTAAGAATACCATTAAATTATAATATGTTACATATTGATGCTGCAGAACTTAATAACAAGGAGAATTAATTATGTTAAAAATCACAAAAATAATAGAAACTGATGTCCTTGTTATTGGCGGAGGAATTGGGGGAATGATGGCTGCTATTGGTGCAGCTAAAAAAGGAACAAAAGTAATTGTAGCCGAAAAAGCAAATACAAAACGAAGTGGATCAGGTGCAACAGGAAATGATCATTTTTGTCTTTATCACCCTGAATTACATGGCGATGATATGGAAGTAATAGTTCGAGAAGTTCTTGATAGTCTTGTGGGGTTATGCCATGATACGTTGCTTACGCGAAAATTTTTAAAAACTTCTTTTAGTGTTGCAAAATTGTGGCATGAATGGGGAATTAATATGAAACCTAGTGGAAAATGGGAATGTATGGGGCATGCATATCCCGATCGTCCGCGAATTTGGTTAAAATATGATGGGCATAATCAAAAATTAGTATTAACAAAAGTAGCAAAAGAAAATGGTGTTGAGATTTTAAATCATCATCCTGTTATTGAGTTAATAAAATATGATGAAAAAATTGCAGGTGCTTTAGCACTAAATCTTAATAATGAAGAAGAACCTACAATTACCTGTATTAAAGCTCATGCAGTGATTCTTTCTACTGGTACAGCAAATAGACTTTATGTCCCCTTTGGAACTCCTGCTTCATTATTTAATACGGCTTTTTGTCCAAGCTGTGCAGGTGCTGCACAAGCACAGGCTTGGAGAATTGGTGGTAAATTGATAAATTTAGAATTTCCTAATCGACACGCTGGACCTAAATATTTAGCTCGATGTGGTAAATCTACATGGATAGGTTTATATAAATATCCTAATGGTAAATTATTAGGACCTTTTGTTACAAAACCAACAAAAGAATTAGGTGATATTACTTCTGATGTTTGGAATACAGCTTTTTCTGATGTAATTAGAAATGGTAGTGGTCCTTCATATTTAGATTGTTCTCAAACAGCACCAGAAGATCTTGAATATATGTATAAAGGAATGAAAAGTGAAGGATTAACAACAGTTTTAGATTATATGAAACGAAAAGGCTTATCACCAGAAAAACACGCTTTTGAATTTACCCCATACGAACCACATTTAATAGGACGTGGTTTAGAAATTAATGAAAATGGTGAAACAAATATTTCTGGACTTTATGCTGCAGGTGATATGGTAGGAAATTTCCGTGCAGATATTGCAGGAGCTGCTGTTTGGGGCTGGATAGGTGGCTTACATGCAGGAGAGCGACAAAAAGAAGCAAAACATCCAGATATTGAAAATAGTACATGGGTAAAAGAGCGACTTGCTTTTTATAGTTCTTTTCAAGAAAAAAAGAATTTTGCTGCGGATTGGATAGAGGCTAATAAAGCATTACAGCAATTAACCGCAGATTATGCAGCAGCAGGTCCTTATAGAGTACGTTCTGAAACGTTGCTTGTTGCAGGATTAAAATATCTTAATGATTTAAGAAAAGATGCTATGGAGGCTATTTATACACCTTGTGGACATACTCTTATGCGAGCTATTGAAACCTTCGATTTAATGGATTGTGCAGAAGTTGTTATGTATGCAGCACGAGAGAGAAAAGAAACTCGTGGTATGCATATACGTTCTGATTATACTTTTACTAATCCACTTCTTGCTAATAAATTTTTGACCGTTCATCAAGAAAATGGTACACTTTGTTTAAATTGGAGAGAAAAACGTTCATAAAAACTTTTGTTCCTGCTCCTTACAAGGAGCAGGAGATATAAGGATGATTATGATAGATTCTTCATGTTTTCCTTTAATAAAGAGTATTCCTATTTTAAGTATTGCTATTTTGAATCATGCTCATAGAAAAAAATGGCAAGCAAAAGATATTATTTTAACTTCACAAGAAAAAATAACAAGTCTTTTTTATATTATTTCTGGTTCAATTCGACTTAATGTTGATAGTGTGACAGGTAATAGCCGAACTCTTTTACAAGCAGAATCAGGTAATTTTATTGGAGAAGCACATTTTTTTTATACACCATATATTAATGCAAATATTGAAGCATTAACCGATGTTGAACTTGCTATTTTTAGTAAAGAAAAAGTTTTTTATTTACTTGAAACAAATAACGAATTTAGAATAGCATTACTAACAGGACTTTCTATAAAAGTCTTATCTTATGGGAATGAAATGGCTGAAAATTCTTATGCAAATGATCCTATAAGACTTTATCATTTACTACAAGAATTAGCAAAAAATAATATTGTGTATGCTACACAAACAGAATTAGCTATGATGTGTGGTGTTCATAGAGTAACTATTAATAGATGGTGTCAAATTTTAAAAAATTTTTAATTGTAAACCCAAGTGCGACAGGTATTTTTAATTGTACCCCCAAGTGCGACAGGTATTAAAAAAAGTAGCCCAATACAAAACCTTTATGTAGAATAATATTTGGATAAACAATACATGGAGGTTTTACTATTGAGCTACACACATCTTACACTAATTGAAAGAGGA
>JARHYD010000146.1 GCA_029258655.1 Mailhella sp. | reverse complement strand
ACACAAGAAGAATTACGACAAAAATTAGAACTCATCAATAATAGACCTAGAAAGTGTCTAAATTGGACAACTCCAATTGAAGTTTTTCTACAAGAGGTGTCGCACTTGGATTGACAATTCAGCTTTTTATAAAAAATTCCTCTTTTAATACTTTTTATGTTTAATTATAAAAAGTTATAAAAGAGGAGTTGAGGAGAAATACTAAATAAATTATATTCTAAGAATTATTATTTTTGAGCAAATATATTTTTTTGAAAAATTGTTATAATTATCTTATAAGGTATATTTTTAAATTATTTATAATTATAAAATTCGTTCTTTCATGATACAAATAAAAAAATTGTAATATAGTAACATTATAAACATATTCTAATTACCAATAAGTATTATATTTTATTTTTCCATAATTTGTTAACCCCCATTTTTGTATAAGAATTGGTTTATTATTTTTTGTTTCAACCCATTCTTCTAATAACTCAATAATACCAACAGCACGTAATGAAAGAATATGATTTTCAGCAGCATAAATTTGTTTTTCATGATGATATATTTTTTCTAGTTTTTGAATAATTTCCTTTGTAGTAAGAGTTTGGTAAGTATCTAATAAATGGCAAATTTCAAGACGTAAAGGACGTTTCATATTAACCTCTAATTAACTTGACGTAAGTTTATCATATCTTTTGGATTTCCAATAACTAAAATCATTCCAATAAAAATTAAAATTGCACCAATAACAAGATTAATAGTTATTTCTGTATCAGAAAAAATAGCACTTAAAATCACTCCCCAAAGAGCATAGGTAATATTTAAACCCATAGCACGACTAACACCTGTGGTATTCATAGACTTATACCAACATAAATACGAAATAGAGCCAACAATACCTGCTGCAATGACAAAAAAAAGTCCTGTACTAGAAAAAAACAATTTAAAACAATCACTATAACCCATTTCTGGAGGTAAAGTAAAAGTAATTGTTAAAGGAATTAAAATAAGCCAATAAATACATGAAGAAGTTAGTTGATAAATATTAAGTGCAATACCTGGTTCAATAAAATCCATTCCAGCTGTAACTACCACCCCTTCGCTTGCCCAACCACAAGCAGCAATAACAGCAAATAATAAACCAAGATAAAAATATTCAGACATACCAGAAGTTGGAGCAATAAATCCAATAATAAAAACACCTAAAATACAGCCAGCTAATCCACTCCATGCTCGTTTAGTAATTTTTTCTTTAAGAAAAATCATAGCTAAAATAGCAGCAAAAGCAGGAAAAAGTGATGTAATAGGAAGAACATAGGCAGGATCAATTAAGGAAACAGCAATTAAATATCCTCCCATTCCTAATGGAGCACCTAAAAAACCACCTAAAACACATAATTGCCCTGCTTTATTTTTTAATGTTCTTGGTATTTCTTTTAATTGTCCTCGATAAAAATTAATACCAATAGATGTAATTGCAGCACAAGTATCATGAATACCTGCAGCAAAAAGAGGAACCAAAAGCCATAAATGAGGATTTGTGAATTCTGGACTTTTTAATCCTGTTCCCAATAAAAAAATACTTGCAATAGCCCATAAAAAACCACTAAGTAAACCAAAAAAAATACCTTTTTTTGCAAATAGTAATGTTTGTTTTTCTCGTAATAACGTAGCTTCTAGGTTTGTTTTGTCTTTCATAATATACCTCAAATTATTTCAATTAAAAAAAAGCAAAAAATATGCCAATTTTTTTTGTAAAAATATTAAATAATTATTCAGTATTTATTTGAATTATCAATATTTTTTTGATAAGTTAACAATATAATTTCATAATACATGACAAATTTGTCGTTTTATATTATTTTATTTTTGTTTAATTAAATAATAAAAGTTTATATTATATTTTATATAATTATTTATACTTATTAATTTTATAAAATAATAATTAATGTCAAAAATGTCGTTATTTTTTTAGTAAATTTTATTATATGACATTTATGTCGTATCTAATTATAAGATTTTTAAGAATAAATAATTTAATATTATATAATATATTGAAATAATAATATTAATGTTTATATGGAATAAATTGTGAATTTTGTATCATAAGAATAGTTTTGCTATATAAGGAGTTTTTTATGCAAGAAGATGATTTTACTTGTCAAACGTGTGAAGAAAACGATTTATGTCTTGATAAATCAATAGCTATACCCGTTGTATTAGTTCTTTTGTTGATTAGTTTGCCTGCAATTTTTTATAGTGCAGAAACCGAAACAATTTTAAAAAATATTGTTACTCCTTTAAATAGAGCATTAGGAAGTTCATTTTTATGGTTAGTAACCATTTTTGTTTTTATGCTTATTTATTTTGCTGTAAGTAAATATGGAGATATTAAATTTGGTGATCCAGATGAAAAACCAGAATTTTCTTTAGGATCTTGGGCGGCTATGATTTTTACATCAGGAGTAGCTGGAGCTTGTATGTTTTGGGCAATAGTAGAACCTTCATGGTATCTTGTAACACCACCTATGAATGTTGAACCAAAAAGTATAGAAGCTTATGAATGGAGTTTAAGTTTCTTATTATTAAATTGGGGTCCTACGGCTTGGAGTTCTTATTTTATTTGTGCTTTACCAATTTGCTATATGTTTCATATACGAAAACAACCTCTATTACGTGTAAGTGCTGCTTCTGAAATTGTAATTGGTAAACAAAAAAATGGGATACTTGGTAGATTTTTAGACTGTTGTTTTATATTGGGTTTAATGTTTTGTACAGCGATGACTATGTGTCTTTCTTTACCTACTGTTGAAGCAACAATTTGTAAATTAACTGGTTGGCAATCATCTATTGAGCTTCAAGGAAAAATTCTTATTGTAACCATAGCTATTTCTGCTATAAGTGTTTATTTTGGTTTAAAAAAAGGCATTAAAAGAGTTAGTGATTTTAATGTTATTATTGCATTTGCATTACTTATTTATGTTTTTTTATGTGGTCCTTCTGTTGTTATTTTTGATACGTTTACTAATGCAGTAGGAAGAACAGCAAATAATTTTCTTACTTGTATTTTATGGACAGATCCATTTACTGATAATACAGTTCCTCAAGATTGGACTATGTTTTATGCTATGAACTGGCTTGGTTATGGCCCTTTTATGGGATTATTTATTGCAAGAATTTCTCGTGGTAGAACTGTTCGTGAAATTGTGGGGTGTGGGTTATTTTTTGCTGTACTTGGTGGTTACTGTATGCATGGCGTGTTAGGGTCATATACATTATATTTATCTCGAAATGAAATAATTGATGTTACAGGAATTTTAGTTAATCAAGGTGGTGCAGTTTTAATGGCAGAAGTTTTTGATACATTACCATTTAGTACCATTGTTTTTGGAGTTTATGCTTTAGTTTCTACCATATTTTTGGCTACAAGTATTAATTCTAGTTGCTATGTTATGGCTGCAACAGTAACTAAACGCATAGGAATAAATGATGATCCTCATAAATTAAATTTAGTTATGTGGGCAATTTTACAAGGATTATTAGCTTTGGGCAGTTTAACTATTGGTGGTATTGGAACTGCCAAAATGTTAGGTAATTTAGCAGGTATATTTATATGTATCCCAGTAATATTATTAGCATATTCGTGGATAAAAATGTTAAAAAATGATGGATTAGATTCTATAACAGATTGTAGATAAAATAAGAGCCTGTTTATACAGGCTTTTATTTTTATGATTGATAAATAATAAAGAATAACATAATTAATAAAAAATTATTTTAGATTTTGAGGAAGCTATGGCAATATATAGAAAAGATGATTATTTTAGTCTTTTTGAAAAAAGTATTTTTGATATTTTGCCGGGTATGGCATATTATTGTAAGTTTATTCCTTCAGAAACAGATAATCCTTATGATTATAAAGTTATTCTTGAATACGCAAGTAGTGGTTCTTTGGAGCTTTTTGGTATTCCAGCGAAAATTCTTTTAAAACAAAATTGGAATGTGTTAGAACGATTAATGGTAATTGATGATGCTAAAAGAACACATATTTATTGTTATGAACAAGTAAAACAGCATAAAGTATATGAAGTAAAATATCGAATCAAATTAAATAATGGTTTAGTCAAATGGGTATGGGATAATGGTGCTGGTGATTACGATGAAAATGGTAATATTATTGGTATGCAAGGTGTTATTATGGATATTACCGAACAAAAATTTCAAGAACTTGAATTACAAGAAGAAAATAAACTTTTAAAAGCTTCTCTTTCACAAGTTAATGGATTAGGAAATATTATTGGTAATTGTAAAGCTATGCAAAATGTTTATGAACTTATTATGAAAGCTTCTGAAAATGATATGAATGTTATTATTTATGGAGAAACAGGGTGTGGTAAAGATTTAGTTGCAAAGGCAATTCATGAGTTTAGTGGTAAAAAAGGAGCTTATGTTCCTGTAAACTGTGGTGCAATACCAGAGCAATTAATGGAAAGTGAATTTTTTGGCCATACAAAAGGTTCTTTTTCTGGTGCTTATGCTAATAAAAATGGTTTTATTGCAGCAGCAGACAATGGTACATTATTTTTAGATGAAATAGGGGAAATTCCTCTTAATCTACAAGTAAAATTATTAAGAACACTTGAAAATAGAACATATATACCACTTGGAAGTAATGTTGCAAAAAATTCTAATTTTCGTTTAATAGCTGCAACACATAGAAATTTAGCTCAAATGGTTCAAGATAAGCTTATGCGTTCGGATTTTTTTTATAGGATTAATGTATTAGAAATTTATTTACCACCATTACGTGAACGTGATAATGATATTTTTTTACTTATTGATGCATATTTAAAGAAAAAAAATGCAAATATAAAATTACCAATGAAAGTTAGATTGGCTGTACAAAATTATCATTGGCCTGGTAATGTTAGGGAATTACATAATTTTTTAGATAGATATTTATTTTTAGGTGAATCAGCATTAAATAGTTTGCAATTTAATGAAGAAGATAATTTTTTAATGAGTTTATCTTCTGATAGTTTATCACACAAAGATGCAATGGAAGCTTTTGAAAAACAATTAATTGCAAAAGCGTTAAAGCAAAATAATGGTAATACATTGCATTGTGCAGAACAGTTAGATTTAAATTTAAGAACATTACAAAGAAAAATAAAACAATTACAAATTAGATAATATTGGAATAGTTTTTGCTACTAAGATAATATACTTATTTTAAGGAGATATCTTATGTCTGTACCAGTAGTAAAATATTCAAGAAGAGGTAATGTTCATACTATTGATTTTGGTATTCCATCAATAGATAATATTGTTATTGATTATGATAAAATTCCAGAAGAACAACGAGCAGGATTGGCAAAATCATTACTTTCTGCTGCTAATTTAGCTTGTTATATTGCAACATTAGGTAGTGCATTAACTGCTAGAGGTGCAAATTATTCTGCAATAGAAGGTATTGCACATATAGATCTTGGACATAATACAAATATGCAAGCTCGTGTTACAGGTTTAAATCTTGATGTAAAAGTTGAAATTGATGGTGATGATGATGAAATTTTTGAACGTTGCCAAAAAATTATGAAAAATGGCTGTTTAGTTACAGGTTCTGTACATGAAGGTATTCATATGACATATAACCTTACTGCTGAATATAATGATTAAAAATTTTTCTAATATTATAATGTATTAAATAAGAAATAATTAAAAATTTGTAAAAAGGCATTGTAGTTACAATGCCTTTTTTAGTGTTTAATATTAAATGACAAAAATGTCGTATAAATATAATATTTACTTTATAAGAATTTAATATTTAAAATAAAAAAGAATTTTTAAATCAAAATATTATAGAATAATATTATTTAATAAATAATAATTATTATTTTTTAATGACAATATTGTCGCTTGTATATTTTAAAATAATGTATCATTTTATCTCATAATAAAAAAATACGACAATCTTGTCGCTTTTTTTTATTACTTATGAATATTTTGTTTTATAGCAAAAAAAAATTACTTTTTTTTATCTTGTTTTATTGATAAATAAGTAAAAATACATATTGGCATATTTCTTGATATAAAAATAACAAATACATATTTATAGTGAAGGAGAAAGGAATATGACTAAAAAAGCTACAAAAGCAGCCCTTATTGGGTTTGACTGTCTTATACCTAAGCGATTAGAAGCATTACTTGCAGAAGGTGGATTAAAAAATTTTCGTAGAGTTATGAATGAAGGTAGTTTTATTCCTGAAGGTTTTAATTTACCAACAGTAACACCTCCATCATGGGCTACAATTTGTACAGGAGCATATCCTCGTACTCATGGAGTTGAAGATTACTATTATTATATGGAAGGTGAAAGTCTTGAACATAAAAAAACAACACAAGCTTTTGGTTCACAAATTCTAACAGCTGAAACTATTTGGGACGCTTGGGATAAAGTAGGAAAAAAATCTATTGTAGTAAATTATCCTGTTTCTTGGCCTTCTAAAATGCAAAATGGTGTTATGGTAATGGGTGAAGGTATTTCTCCTATTGAAAAGCGTTGGCCTTTAGTTGGTAATGAACATAAAGAATTTTTAGCTTCTGAAAGTGTTATTTCAACAGATTTTTATCATATGGGTTCTCAAGGAACTTTTGATAGAGCTAGAGGTTGGGCAAATCTTCCTGAAAGTGAAGATGATCCACTTGAAATGCAAGTAACCATTAAATTCCGTGATTGTATGAATCCACTTGAAGAACAAACATGGTATGTACTTACATGGGATAGTGAAGGTGATGGCTATGATACAGTTGCCCTTTGTCTTGAACGTGATTATTCAAAAGCATTATTTAGCATAAAAGTTGGTGAATGGAGTAAAGCTGTAACACATACATTTAAAGTAATAGAAGATGGACGTATGGAAAAAGGAACATTCCGTTGTAAACTTATGCGTCTTTCTGATGATGCAGAAGATTTTATGATGTATGTTTCTGGTATTGCTGGATATTGTGGTTATATGTCACCATCAAATGCTTTAGAAGGTGTTGATCTTAGTCAACAAATTACTGCTAATGATATTGGCTTAGTTGCATATATGCATGGTGTTATTGACATTGAAACAGTTGGAGAATTGGCACAATTTCATAGTAATTGGCTTTGGGCTGTTGTGGAAGGTTTACTTAAGAAAAATCCAGATTGGGATCTTTTCTATATGCATTCTCACCCCATTGATTGGTTTTATCATGGCTTTTTACATGAAATTGATAGTGAAGATCCAATTAAACGTGAAAGAGCAAGAAAACTTGAAAGAACAATTTATGAAATTGAAGATACAATGCTTGGACGTTTACTTGATAGCTTTGGTGATGATTGCATTACTTGTATTTGTTCTGATCATGGAGCAACTCCATTAGGACCAATTTTAAATACTGCTCATGCATTACAACAAGCAGGTCTTTGCTCTTATGAACCTAAAAAATCAGAAAATTACTGGGATATTTATGAAGAAACAGAAGGATATGATTATGTTCTTGATGTTTCAAAATCTGTTGCAGTACCACAACGGTATATGTTTGTATATGTAAACCTTGAAGGTAAATATCCTGGTGGTATTGTAAAAGCAGAAGATTACGAAAAAGTTCGTGATCAAATTATTGATGCATTACTTGATTATAAACACCCTGAAACTGGTGAACGTCCTGTTCTTTTAGCTGTTCGCAAAGAAGACGCTCATGTTTTTGGTATGGGTGGAGCACAAGCTGGTGATGTTGTTTATGCCCTTAAACCTGAATATATGGCAGAACATGGATATGGCTTCCCAACAGGTGAATCAGGCTGCGGAAGTCTTAAAAATTTACTTATGTTCTATGGTGCTAATATTAAAAAAGGATATCGTTATGAACGTCCACGTTGGCTTGCAGATATTGTTCCAACTCTTTGCTATGTAACAGGTAATCCAATTCCAGCAGATGCAGAAGGTGGACCAATTTATCAAATTTTAGAAAATCCAAATCTTGTATAAAATATAAAGGAAAATATCATGGCAGATAAAAAAGCAATTATTCTTTTTTCAAATGAAATAGCATTTGATACAAATAGTAAATTAGGTAAAAAAGCAGCAACTTTTGCTAACGCTGATATTACAGGATTAGAACCATTAATCGCAAGTTACGCTAAAAAAGTTGAAAATGCACAAAATGCTATTGAAGCAATAGAAAATGGCGAAGTATGTGTTTATACAGATGATAGTAATATTGATATTATTTTAGATGCTGTTGATCGTAGAACATTAGTAGTTGTTATTTCTAACACAGGCGTAGCTTTTTGGGGACATGGAGTTAATGGTAAAGTTGGTGCAATAGCAAGAGCTATTAATGCTCAAGATATTTATGTTACTATTGCAAGTATTACTGATTTAGAAATAACATCTGAATGTACAGGTGCTATTTTATATCAAATGCTCAAAGACCCAAACCTTAAAATTGCGGAAATTAATAAACTTAAAGAAGCTATTGCTCGCATGGAATCTGTTATTGCTCGTGATAATAGAGAACCATGGGAAAAACATGATTGTGCATAATTTTTTATTTTAATATACTAAATTATCAACCCAAGTGCGACACTTTATGTAGAAAAACTTCAATGGGAGTTTTCCAATTTAAACATTTTCTAGGTCTATTATTGATAAGTTTTAATCTCTTTCTTAGTTCTTTTTGTGTAACCTCAGATAAATTTGTTTGTTTTGGATAAAACTCCCATAATAAGTTTTTTGTATTTTCATTAATGTTTTCTTTATTTTATTATTTTTTATTAAATAATTGTCTGTAAAGAAAAATTTATTTTTCTTTGATTTGATTATGGTAAGCAAATTCCTTTTTTATCTGATATAACAGATTTTATAGCTTCTTTGAGGAAAATGAAAAAAAGATATGTTATTGCTTTTTTCATTACATGGGCTGTTTTTTTCATTACTTGTAACTGCCGTAAGTAATTCTGATTTTCTTTCTACATACGTAAAAATTACGCCTTTGCTTTAACCTCTGCGAGAAATAATTCTATCAAACTTTCAATGTCCAAATTCACTATGATTATTTGCCTTTTCCGAGTATTCTCTTATTGATACTCCATTTAAAAATATTCCTCTTTTTTCAATACCTTTTTGTTTTCTGCCTTTATGAGGTAACATTTGAAGATTATGTGAATTTATTTTTCCTGTATAAATCCAACTATAAATAAAATGTATTTCCAAATTATTTATAATTATTAAGCTTCGTTCTCTAATAATAAAAATAAAAGATCTGCAATGTAGTAATATTAGAAACTATATTATATTCAATATACAAAATTGAGAAAAGGATTTTAAGGAAAAAACTTTTTTAAATTTTTCCCTCAAAATCCCTTATAGTAAAAAATAAACTTAATCTAAACTTTCAGCAACAATTTCAAGACTATGTCTAATTTTCATATCTGTATGATGCCTACCAAGCATATCTGCAATTTGCATCATACAAGCAGGACAAGCTGCAACAACTTCATCTGCTCCAGTATTAACAATATTTTGCCATTTTCTATTACCAATAGCTTCAGAAAGTTTTGGCTGTGTAAGTGTAAAGCTACCTCCACAACCACAACATTTATCTGATTCTGCCATTTCCTTAAGTGTATAATTGCTATTAAGTTTCATAAGTTCACGAACTTCTTTAGCTACTCCTAAAGATTTTTTTAAGTGACAAGAATCATGATATGTTATTATTTTAGCATTATCTTTTGCTTGAGCTTTAGTGGTATCAACTTTTAAAATATCATATAAAAACGTATGCATATCAATAGCTTTTACACTAATAGCTTTAAGCTTTTCTCTTTCTTTTTCATCATAATTATCAGAAAGTTGTAGCCACCATTTATGCAATGTTTCTGTACAGGAAGGACAAGCACTTACAATATAATTTGCACTATTTTCTGGATCAATACGTTCAAAAACTTTAATATTATTTTTTACAAGCGTATCATAACCAACTTTATCCCCTGATGCTAATGCTGGCAAACCACAGCAAGAAAAATCTTCTGGCATGATAATACCTACATTATAATAACGAAGAATTTTTAATACAGCATCACCAATTTGTGTATAAATTTTTTCGCTCATACAACCGGGATAAAAAATAACATTATATTGTTTTGACTTATCCCCAGTTAACACACCATATTTTTCTGTTAACTGCTTACTTGGCAAACTTGGAACATAACGCCCCCCAAGAAAAGGTTTTAAAAGAGGTGCAGTAGCTGTATGTTGTGCATTTTTTTGTTTACGTAAAATAAGTCCTTGAAAAAGAGAACCAGTTTTTAACGCTTTAGAAAAAAACTTTGGATGCGTTAATAATGATTGAAAAATAAATTTTTTCAAAGGAGATAACTTTAAATATTGTGTTAAAGCTATTCGTGCTTCAACAAAAATATCCAAAGTTTTTACCCCTGTTGAACAGTTTGCCTGACACGCACCACATAAAAGACATCGGGTTAAACGTTCTTCTACCCCTTTAGGATCCTTAATAA
This sequence comes from Mailhella sp., assembly GCA_029258655.1. Classification (GTDB taxonomy): domain Bacteria; phylum Desulfobacterota; class Desulfovibrionia; order Desulfovibrionales; family Desulfovibrionaceae; genus Taurinivorans. The sequence goes on along the minus strand of JARHYD010000146.1, from coordinate 2,293 downwards.
GTTCATACGCCAAATTTTGCAAAAGAACAATTTTACCGCGTGCAACATCAGCTTCTCTATATGTTTGTGCATAAATAGGGCAAACAGCTTGACAGTTTCCACATCGCATACATGACGCTAAATTATCATCAATCTTTAAAAGAGATTGCCTTAGCTGTTCCATATCAGTCATACTAAATGCCTACCATTTTTTGAGTATTAAAAAGACCTTTTGGATCAAGAGCCTTACGCAATCTTCTTGAGAACATAATTGTTCCGCGAGAAGTTTCCTTTTCCATCCATTTTGCTTTAGCAGTACCAATACCATGTTCACCTGATAAAGTACCATTTAATTCAAGTGCAACATTAAAAATTTCATCAACTGCTGCTTCTACACGTACAAATTCTTCATGGTCACGCTTATCACATAAAATAGTTGGGTGTAAATTACCATCACCAGCATGACCAAATGTACCCATTTGCAAATTATATTTTTTTGCAATTTCATTTAAGGCTTTTACCATTGCAGGAATTTTTGAACGTGGTACAGTAGCATCTTCTAAAACTGTTGTTGGACGTAATCTTGCAAGAGCTGGAAGTGCATTTCTTCTACCTGCCCAAATTTTTGCTTTTTCTTCTTCATTTTGTGCTACATGAATATCTGTTGCTCCACATTCTTTTAACACACGTTCTACAATTACAGCTTCATCTGCTACTTGTCCAGGGTGTCCATCTACTTCAATTAATAAAAGAGCATCAGCATCTTTTGGTAAACCTATTTTTTTATCTTCTTCAACATAATTAATCGTTGCATGATCTAAAAATTCCAACGTACATGGTAAAACATGAGCAGCAATAATACCAGCAACAGCCTCAGAAGCTTTTTGTACATCATCAAAAACAGCCATCATAGCTTTAGAGGCTTTTGGTGGTGGAATAAGTTTTAAAATTGCTTTACTAAGCACACCAAGTGTCCCTTCAGACCCTACCATCATACCTGCTAAATTATAACCAGTTACACATTTTACAGTTCTAGCACCTGATTTTACAAGTTCACCTTCGTAATCATAAAATTCAACCCCCATAACATAATCTTTTGTTACGCCATATTTTAAACCACGTAAGCCACCTGCGTTTTCTGCAATATTTCCACCTAAAGTTGAAATAGTTTGTGAACCAGGATCTGGAGGATAAAAAAGCCCTTTTGCTGCTACTTGACTTGCAAATTGAGCTGTGATTACTCCAGGCTCAACTACTGCATATAAATCCTCTGTATTAATTTCAATAATTTTATTTAATTTACCTGTTGCTATAACAACTGTATTTTCAGAATCAGGAATTGTTCCACCAGAAAGATTTGATCCAGCTCCACGAACAGTTATATGTAAACCTTCATCATAACATTTTTTTACTGTTTGTCCTAATAATTCTGTGGTAGTAGGAAAAACAACTAATGCTGGTGTTACAAAATCCAACACTGCAGCATCAAAAGAATAACTTTGTCTATCTGTTTCATCAGATAAAACATTTTCTTTGCCTAAAAGAGTTTCAAACTCTGCTATAAGATTTTTTGAAATCATATCTAACCCTTTTGTTATAGATATACCCAATTAAGGATAAATTTTTATAAATATATATCAAGGGATAGTATTTGTAAATATTATTTCATAATGAATGCATTAAACAATTTTTTTATAACATTTTAACAATATAATAATATTGCACTGATAACCTACTACAATTAATCATATATAAAAATTTTTTATTAATGCTGAATTGTCAATTCAAGTGCGACAGTATTGAATAAAAAGGTAGCTCAATATAAAACCTTTATGTAGACTAATTTTCCCAAACAATACAAAGAGATTTTACTATTAAGCTACACACATCTTACTATAAGTGAACAAAGGAAGCTAGAGGCATATTTAGCCTTAAATTTTAGTTGTAGAAAATTGCTAAGTTAATGAGGCGACATCATTCAACTATTGCGAGGGATATACAAAGAAATAAAGACAATTATAATTCTATAACTGCTCAAAATAACTATGATAAAAAAAAGAAAAGTAATTCTTGGTAAAACAAAATTATCACGAGATATTGCAACTATTATTGAGAAAAAATTACAGTATACATGATCTCCTGAACAAATTGCAAATACTGTATTATATGAATAAATACGCTTTAAAACTAGGAGCTGTCTCTAAATAAATTATTGTAACCAGATTAGATATGAAGCAATCATAATTGAGGCTTTGAACGTTATGGAAAGTTTTTCTGAACGCAGTGCAATTCGCTTATATGTTTTGAGTTTTGC
>JARHYD010000145.1 GCA_029258655.1 Mailhella sp. | reverse complement strand
TTGGTTTAGAACTTGATAGTGAATTAAATCAAATTCGTTCTGGTGAACCACGTGAAATCAATAAAAAAGGTAGCAAAATTAAAGCTCTTGTTATTCCTACTAACGAAGAACTTGAAATTATGCAAACAACTTTAAAAATTTTAGGTTATTAAAATTTTCATAAAAATATCTTTTAAAACCACCTTGATAGGTGGTTTTTTTATTTTAGAAAAAGTGAATATAGGGTATGTTTCTAAATTAATCTTATTTTATTTTTTCTTTTGGGAAAATGATTTCCCCAAGCCCCCTCAATCAAACAAATTTATTAAAACAAGTTTCAATAAATTTACCTGTATTAAGACATAAGTAAAAATTTTTTTCTTAAAAATAAAAAAGTTATTTATTTTCGTATAATAAATATAAATAATTTAGAAACATACCCTATTTAATAAAATTTTTTTAATTTTTTATTCAATACTGTCACACTTGGTTTTACAATTAAAATAGAAAAAAATTTATTAATAATAGTTAAAAAATCAATATATTGTGTATTGATTATAATTTTTAGTTGGGTTATATTGTTCACAGTTGTTTTCAAGGTGGTAGTTATGAATAAATTTCTTGCACAAGATGAAGTAGATGCACTTTTAAATGGTTTGTCTGGAAGTGATTTAAGTGTTGAACCAGAAGAAGATGAAGATAATGAAGGTGTTATACTTTTTGATTTAGCAAACCAAGATCGTATTATTCGTGGGCGTATGCCTGTTCTTGAAATCATAAATGATAGATTTGCAAGACTATGTACTAACGCTTTAACTAATACCATTCGTAAACGTGTTGAAATTTCTCCTATTTCTATTGATATGGCAAAATTTGGAGAATTTATGCGTTCTTTGCCTGTTCCTACAAGTATCAATATTTTTAAAATGGAACCATTACGAGGAAATGCTCTTATGGTTGTTGATGCAAGACTTGTTTTTGCTCTTGTGGAAAACGTTTTTGGTGGAATGGGAACACAATCAAAAGTTGAAGGACGTGAATTTACCCGTATTGAACAAGCTATTGTAGATAGAATTATTCGTATTGCTCTTGAAATTATGACAGAATCATGGAGACCTGTACATGAAGTAAACCTTGAATTAATTCGTTCTGAAATTAACCCTCAATTTGCTTCTATTGTACCACCTAGTGATGTTGTTGTTGTTATTAATTATGAAGTTGAACTTGATAACTCACTTGGTTCTATGCTTGTTTGTTTACCTTATTCAACTATTGAACCTATTCGTTCTAAACTTAATGCAAACTATCAAACAGAACGTTTGGAAGTTGACCATGCATGGTCTGGACGATTAAAAGATAGACTTATGGAAACTCCTGTTGATCTTAAAATAGGAATTGGAAATACACAAATTACTAGTAACCAACTTTTGCGTTTAAAAGTTGGGGATATTATCACCTTAGATACTGATGTGGAACAACTTCTTCCTTGTACTGTTGCAGGTGTTACAAAATATTGGGGAATTCCTGGTATTGTAAAAGCAAATAAAGCATTCCAAATTGTGAGTATTGATGAACCTCGTTACTCATAATATTATTTTTTAATGATATTATCCTAAAAAATAAGATAATTTATATTGTTATAAGCTTTTTAGAATATGTTTCTAAATTAATTTTTATTTTTCTTGTTTATATAACATTTTCTTCTTTATTATACTATTACATAGTATCAAGTTTTATAAGGGTTTTCACTCCTTTGACCCGAGCAGGAGGTAAGCTAACGAGGGGAAATCCCCCCTAGTGTTGCTGTCTATTTCCCTAAACCTCGTAAACTCAGTATAAGGGAAAAGACTTCATCGCCCTTTGGGTAGTAACTCTTACCCCCGCTTTAGCCGTTGTGACACAGAAAGCTACGGATAAAAAAAGTGTACCCCCCCAAAAAAAATAATTTAGAAACACTCCTTATTCTTTTAACGAATATAAAAAAAAGGACATTTTGAAAATGTCCTTTATCATAAATATTATGCTAATGCAGTATTTAGTCCTATATAAGGAACTTTTGCACTTCGTTCTTTTGGCGTAAGTTCTTCAAAACTAAGGTATAAATCACTATGATCATAAATTTCACGAAGGAATTGGTTATTATGATGATGTCCAGAGCAAGAAACTTCAAAAGCCCCACATAAAGGCATACCGAACATAGCCATATCCCCCACAAAATCTAATATTTTATGACGAACAAATTCATCACTAAAACGTAAGCCTTCTGGATTCATAATACCATCTTCATCAATAACAATAGCATTAGCCAATGATCCACCAAGAGCTAAGTTTTTACTATGTAAATACTCTACTTCTTTCATAAAGCCAAAAGTACGAGCAGAAGCAATTTCTTCAAAAGTTTCTGGGGTAATTTCTAAAGCATAGTGTTGTTTTCCAATAGCTTTATGTGGAAAATCAATAGTATAATCAACATAAAAACCATCATAAGGACGTGCATTAATCTTTTTGCCATTAGCTTCAAATAAAAGAGGGCGAACTATTTTTGCCACTTTTCTAAGAGCATATTGGGAACGGATACCTGCTTTTTTAATAAGATTTGTAATAGGTAAAGCAGAACCGTCCATAATAGGAATTTCCAAACCAAAAATATGGCATTCCACATTATCAATACCAAGAGCAAATAATGCAGCAAGAAGATGTTCCACAGTAGAAACCTGTACACCTTTTGCTCCTAATGTTGTTGCTAATTCTGTTGCCATAACAACATGAGGATTTGGTTTTATAATATGCACGGATTTTTTATGATGTATATGAAAACTAATGCCAGCATTAATTTTAGCAGGTACAAGCTTCATTTCAACATCTTTACCAGAATGAAGTCCAATTCCTGTATAACTTACTGCGTGCATTAATGTTTGTTGTAACATAACTATCCTTTTTGTGAAAATTAATCACGATAACAAATTCATTTATTACAAAGCAAAAAATATGCCAAACATACATTTTCTCTAATAGACTATTTTTTATTATCTTTTCTTTTTTTACCATTTTTTACTATTGTGGCTTTAACAACACACACGCATAAAAACCACAGTACTGTGTTTTTTTTGCCACAATAAAAAGTTTAGACTTTTCATAAAGAATAAAAAATAACTCCCCTACTTTTTACTATACTTTTTTAGTCTTATTGACTATAACAACGCAAGACAATTTACTTTTATAAAAGAGTTTTTATGCAAGCAAAAGAATATAGACCAGATATAGATGTGCTTCGTGCCATAGCGGTTTTAGGAGTTGTTTTTTACCATGCTAATATCCCTTTTTTTGATGGTGGTTATGTGGGAGTTAGCATTTTCTTTGTTATCTCTGGCTACTTAATTACTGGCATTATTAAACGAAAATTAGAAAATCATACTTTTAGTTTTTTAGAATTTTATGAAAATCGTATTCGCCGTATTTTGCCAGCTCTTTTATTTATGATTTTAATTATTTCCTTATTAGTTGTTATAACATCAGTTGATAAAGCAGAAGTACGTCAAATCCAAAGCTCCGTAAAACGGATACTTATCGCTATTCCTAATATTTTCTTTTATCTTAATACAAATTATTTTGACCCAGCAGCTGAAACTATGCACTTATTGCATACTTGGTCACTTGGAGTTGAAGAACAATTTTATTTTATTATGCCCGCTTTACTTTTTTTCCTTTACAAAAAATTAAAAGGAAAAATACAAACTATTCATATTTTATGGTTTCTATTTTTAGCAAGTTTTATAGGTTCAATTATCAGCATTGAATACAGCCAAAAATTTACTTTTTATATGCTCCCTACACGTGCATGGGAATTACTCATGGGCAGCCTTTTAGCCTATACAAACTGGACACCTAAAAACCAAAAAGCAAAATTTCTTTGTACATTAATAGGCTTAGCCCTTATGCTTGGAACTATTTGTTTTTATGGGAAAATCAATTTCCCTGCTTTATGGGCATTTCCTCCTTGTTTGGGAGCTTGTCTTTATATTGCAGGTGGAACAAAAAGCGAAAAAAATATTTTACAATTCATAACAGAAAATACTATTCTTATTTTTATTGGGGTTGTTTCTTATTCTTTTTATTTATGGCATTGGCCTATTTTTGTTTTTTATTCTACCTTTCCAACCCATAGAGCTATTACGCCTTATGCGGGTTTTCTTTTATCCTTACTTGGTTTTGCTATTGCAGTTTTTTCTTGGCGGTTTATTGAAAAGCCCGTACGGCAAAACCCTCGTTTTAAAAATCGTAAATTATTATGGTCAACTACAATTATTCTTCTTGCTCTTTTTCTTTTATATGCTGAACACGTTAATCGTCCTTTTTCGCCAGACACAGATTTTATTGGAACAAAAACACAAGTACATCAATTAGGTGAAAAAAAAGCAGAAAACGAATATGATTTTATTCTTGTGGGTGATAGCCATTCTGCTGCTATAAGTAATGGCATTGCACCACTTGCAAAAAAATATCATATTTACGGTGAAACACGACACGGAAGACTTAAAAATGTTTATAAAGAAGGAACAACAAAACCAGAATTAAAAGGCTATTACGAAGATTGGAATAACCTTACACAAGTATTAAAAACAAATAAAATCAACACACTTATTTTAGTATACCGTGTTAATCTTTATTTATACGGTGCTGATATTGTACGCCGTCAAAGTCAAATTAGAAATTTAACTTATATTGATAATCCAGAACTACCACGCGATGAAGCTCTTTATTTATCCTTTAAAGATAGTATCGAAGAAGCATATCATTACGGCGTAAAAAACATTATTATCCAAATTCCTGTACCAGAAGCATTAAGCCATGTACCAACAAGTGCAGGGAAACTTTCTTCTTTCTTTGGGTACAATGAAGATGAAATAAACCTCCATTTAGGAGAATCTGTTGAAAATTATCAAAAACGATTAGCAGAATGTTTAACTGTTTTTGAACGATTAAAAAAAGAATTTCCTAATGTTATTTTTGTTGATGTAAAACCATATTTACTTGACGAAAAACAACAAGTATATAAAGTTATTCATGGAAAACAAGCTCTCTACTACGATGATGATCACCTTAGCAAAGAAGGAGCTTTATATGTTATGGAGGCTTACGATAAAGTTTTTCAAAAACTTTTCCCTCAAAATAAATAAAATACCCAATTATACCATAAACTAAGTTATTGTAAAAATAGCAAAACAAAATACCTTGTTGAAAAAAAATAATAAAAATACAACAAGGTATAAACTTAGTTAATAAGTAACGACTTAGAAAAAAATAAAATATTTTTTCTCTTTTTAAAATTAACAAAATAATTATTCATTTTTATAAATAACGCTTTAACAATAAAGAATATTTTTTATGCAAAAAAAAGAATATAGACCAGATATAGATGTACTTCGAGCCATTGCTGTTTTGGCTGTGGTCTTTTACCATGCCCATATCCCTTATTTTCACGGTGGTTATGTGGGAGTAAGCATTTTCTTTGTTATTTCTGGATATTTAATTACAGGCATTATTAAAAGAAAACTAGAAAATAACACATTTAGTTTTATAGAGTTTTACGAAAACCGTATACGCCGTATTTTACCAGCTCTTACTGTTGTTGTATTATGTACTGTTTTTATTAGTTGGCTTACAGCTATTAACCTTACAGAAATGCAACAACTTTTTAGCTCTGCAAAGCGTGTTCTTTTAACTATTCCAAATATCTATTTTTACCAAAATACCAACTACTTTGATCCAGCAGCAGAAACTCTCCCCCTTTTACATACATGGTCTTTAGGAGTGGAAGAACAATTTTATTTTGTTATGCCTGCTTTACTCTTTTTTCTTTTTAAAGCACTAAAAGGAAAAATACAAATTATCCATATTTTATGGGGACTTTTTGCTTTAAGTTTTATTAGCTCTCTTATTCTTATTCAATATTACCAAAAATTCACGTTTTATATGCTTCCTACACGTGCATGGGAATTGCTCATGGGTAGTCTTTTAGCTTATACAAATTGGACACCCAAAAGCCAAAGAAATAAATTACTCTGCAGAATGATAGGACTTATCCTTATTGGATATTCTATTTTCTTTTATGGAAATATTCTTTTTCCCGGTATTTGGGCTTTGCCTCCCTGTTTAGGAGCTTGCCTCTATATTGCAGGTGGCAAAAATGCCCAAGTATCTATTTTAAATTGTATAACACATAATAAACTTCTTGTCTTTATTGGACTTATTTCTTATTCAATTTATCTATGGCATTGGCCTATCTTTGTTTATTACCAAAATTTCCCCTTTAGACGAGAAATGCCTTTAACTATGGGCTTAGCTCTTTCTGGGCTTACCATTGTTATAGCCAGTTTTTCTTGGAAATTTATTGAAACCCCCATTCGCCATAATCCCTTTTTCAAGAAAAAATATGTTGCTTGGATAATGGCACTTTTACTTATTGCACCTCTTTTAACCTTTGTTAGCCAAGTTAAAGCTCCCCACACGCCAGAACTCTCAACACAATATATTTCTAATTCTAAACAAGAAACCACTACTTCGGAAACCATAAATGATAAAGCAACGTTTGGAAAACCCTCTACACCAAACACCTTAGACTTCGTATTAATTGGTGATAGCCATTCTGCAATGCTTTCCCCACTTTTTAGGGAATTATCAGAACAATATGGGCTTTATGGTAAAATAATAAAAATGCGATTAAAAAGTGCATACAATGCTAATGCCCCTTTACCAGAAATTAATAATTCCATTAATAACCAAAAAGAATTAACGGATCTTTACAAGCAATATCATGTTAAAAATCTTTTTATCAGTTATCGTTTGATATGGCACGTTACAGGCACAGATATTATTAAATCTAAATCCCATATAAGTTATATTAAATATTATTATAATCCAGATCTTCCTCCTATGGACGCTCTTTATCATTCTTTAAAAGAAACCATTGAAGATGCAAATAAAAACAACGTGCAAAATATTTTTATACAAATTCCTGTACCAGAAACAAAAGGTTTTGTTTTAGAAAGTGCAAGTAAGCTTTCAAGTTTATTCAAAAAAAATAATAAAGAAATAAATAAAATTCTTGCTGAAACGTATACAGAATACGATAAAAGAATGGGCAAAATAAATGCTGTTCTTTATCAATTAGAAAAAGATTTTCCTAATGTACATATATTAAATGTATTGCCATATTTTAAAAATGATGAAGAACAACTTTACAATGTAATGAATGATAATATTATTTATTATATTGATGATGATCACCTTTGCTATGAAGGTGTAAATCTTATTCGTCCACTTTATGAAAATGCCTTTAAAAAATACCTTGTTCAAAACAAAAATTGATTATGCATAAAAAAGAATATAGACCAGATATAGATGTACTTCGAGCCATTGCTGTTTTGGCTGTGGTCTTTTACCATGCCCATATCCCTTATTTTCAAGGTGGATATGTGGGGGTAAGTATTTTCTTTGTTATTTCTGGATATTTAATTACAAGCATTATTAAAAGGAAATTAGAAAATAACACGTTTAGTTTTGTAGAGTTTTACGAAAACCGTATACGCCGTATTTTACCTGCACTATTATTTCTTACTCTCTGCCTTAGTTTGTTCACATGGTATACATCAGTTAGCACACCTGAATTAAGGCAACTCTTTAGTTCTGTAAAACGTGTTCTTTTAACTATTCCTAATATTTATTTTTACAGCAATACCAATTACTTTGACCCCGCAGCAGAAACTCTCCCTCTTTTACATACATGGTCTTTAGGAGTGGAAGAACAATTTTATTTTGTTATGCCTGCTTTGCTCTTTTTTCTTTTTAAAGCACTAAAAGGAAAAATACAAATTATCCATATGTTATGGGGACTTTTTATTTTAAGTTTTATTAGCTCTCTTATTCTTATTCAATATAATCAAAAATTCACGTTTTATATGCTCCCTACCCGTGCATGGGAATTGCTCATGGGTAGTCTTTTAGCTTATACAAATTGGACACCCAAAAGCCAAAAAAATAAATTACTCTGCAGAATGATAGGACTTATCCTTATTGGATATTCTATTTTCTTTTATGAAAATATTCTTTTTCCCGGTATTTGGGCTTTGCCTCCCTGCTTAGGGGCTTGCCTCTATATTGCGGGCGGAACGCAATATATATATATATATCGAAAGTCACTGGTAAATGCCATGCTATATAATAAATTCTTTATATTTATTGGACTTATTTCTTATTCAATTTATCTATGGCATTGGCCTATCTTTGTTTATTACCAAAACTTCCCCTTTAGACGAGAAATGCCTTTAACTATGGGCTTGGCTCTTTCTGGACTTACCATTATTATAGCCAGTTTTTCTTGGAAATTTATTGAAAATCCTATTCGCTATAATCC
>JARHYD010000052.1 GCA_029258655.1 Mailhella sp. | reverse complement strand
AAAAAAGCTCGGATAAACCGAGCAAAATTTGTGGTGCCTGGGGACAGGATTGAACTGCCCACACGAGGATTTTCAGTCCTCTGCTCTACCAACTGAGCTACCCAGGCAACGTGAAAATATATTTAGTGTATTTTTAAAATTTTGGCAAGTCTTTTTTTTCAATTTTAAGAAATTTTTTTTATTTCACAAAAAAAACGTTTTGTACTTTGTATTTTATATTCATAGATATTGGCTGTTTCCCATTGATATTGTTCATTGTTATATTTTTTTGCATCTATTTTTTCTAGAGTAAGAAAAATAATAGAACCATTGTTTTCTTGTGTTTCTATATAGGGAGCAACAAAGGGAAGCATTTTTTCATAAGGCATAAAAGCACGACTAATAATAAGATGTGCCATTTTATTTTTCATAAAATTTTCTGCTCGTTCTCTAAAAACATAGGTATTTTGTAAACCAAGTTTCATTGTTACCATATTTAAGAAAAGTGTACGCTTTTCTCTTGCTTCAATTAGTGAATAATTTCCTTGAGTCCACAATATTCTTAAAGGAATTCCCGGTAAACCTGCTCCTGCTCCTAAATCCCATATTTCAAGGTTCTGTTTTGTGTTTTCTGTAAATTGAAATGTATGGAATTTTTCTGTAATTCCATAGGATAAAAAATCCGATCCAAAAAATGTATGTTCATTTAAATATTTGGCTAAATGTAAGCTATCAAAAATAAGGTCTTTTAAAATATCTTGCCAAGTATTTTTGCCTACTAAATTCATAGATTGATTCCATTTTTGCAATAAAAAAAGGTATTCAGTAAGAGCATTTACTTGTGGCATTTGTAAGGCAAAACCATATTGTAAACAAATATCATAGACACTTTGCTGACTTAATTTTTGTGTAGCTATTTGTATTTGTTTTGTTTTATTAGAACTTTTACGTATTGTATAAAGTGGTTTATATTTATTAGATTTTTGATTCATAATATTACGCAAAGTTTTTAAAGGTAGTTACAATAAAATCAATAGATTTTTGATGTTCTTCTTTTCCATTATTACTTTCTATAAAAATAGGTTCACCAAAAGTAATTTGTATTGGAATTTCTGGGGAAATTTTTCCTAAATCTTTTGTTATAGAACTAAAACCCCAAGCAGTAGTTTTTAATGCGATAGGAATTAAAGGAACATTTGTTTTTTTAGCTAATTTTGTTGCTAATGAGCTAAAATCTTCTGTTTTTACTTCTGTTTTTCTTGTTCCTTGTGGAAAAATAACAAGTGATTCACCTTGTGCTATTTTTTCTTGTCCAACTTCTAAAACTTTTGTTAAATCTTGACGTGGATTTGTTCTTGTTACAGCAATAGGATTTCTTGCTGAAAGTACAGGTCCTAATAAAGGATAGGATAATAGGGATTCTTTAATAACAAAAGTATGATTAATTGTAGGTTGGATAATAGAAGGAAGAAAAAATGTTTCAAGAGTACTCATATGGTTTGAAACAAAAATACAAGGGCTTGAAATTTTTTTAAGATTTTCATAACCATTAATAAAAATATTACAGCCTACGCTTTCTAATGCTTGTCCCACTAAAAAACTATCATAAACCCAGCGTTCTGCAGAATATTGATTAGCTTTTGCTACTTTGCAAGCATTAGAAACAATATTATATAATTTAAAATAAAATTTTGGAGTAGGAAAGAAACAAGGTTTATTAGAACTTGTATAGTTTTGTGCATAATGCGTTATTAATTCCATAGGTTATTCCTTAAAAATTCTTATCTAGGTGTTATATTTTATTTTTTTGTTATTTTTTTCCAATTTGTATAAAGCATACGTTCTTCACCATTGAATTTTGGTTTATAAAATTCTTTTGTAGTAGTGTCAGAAGGTAAATATTCTTGCTCAATATAACCATTAGGTGCATCATGTGGATAAAGATACCCTTTTTTGTAGCCCCATTCTTTTTGTAGTTTTGTTGAGGCATTGCGTAAATGCAAGGGAACAGCTTTTATTCCATTTTTCTTTATTTCTGCAACAACATTATGGTACGCATTATAAGTACTATTACTTTTAGGAGCAAGAGCTAAATAGACTACTGTTTGTGAAAGAGGAATAACCCCTTCAGGCAATCCAATAAATTCAACTGCTTGTTGACAAGCAACAGCATACGGCAAGGCTTTTGGATCAGCAAGACCAATATCTTCAGATGCTGATATAATAAGTCTTCTACAAATGAAACGAGGATCTTCTCCTCCTTCTATTAAGCTTGCTAAATAATAAAGAGCAGCATCTGGATCACTTCCACGAATAGATTTTATAAGGGCAGAAGCTAATTCATAATGGCTATCTCCATTTTTATCATGACGAGCTACGATTTGTGGCAAAGCTTGTTTTGCTTGTTCTAAATTTTGTTTTTCCAAAGGTAAATTAAAAACAAATTCTATGAGATTAAAAAGTGTTCTTGCATCACCTTGACTAGCAGTACATAAAAAATCAATTAATTGTTCATCAAGTAAAATTTCTTTTTTCTTACACGCTGAAAATGCTAATTTTTTAAGATTTTCTTTATCTAAAGGATTAAGCTTTAAAACGTGTAATCTGGAAAGTAATTGTTTTGTTATAGAAAAAGATGGATTTTCTGTTGTCGTTGCAATAAGAGTTATATCACCATTTTCTAAAATTGGTAAAAAGAAATCTTGCTGTGCTTTGGAAAATCTATGTAATTCATCAAGAATTAAAATATCTATTCCATATAACTGCCTACGTAAGTCTTGTAATCCTACTTCTGGTGCACTTAACCGTAAAATTTTGTTAGTATGTTGCTTTGCTAATAGAAGTGCAAGAGAAGATTTTCCACAACCAGGAGGACCAAATAATAATAAACTTGGTAAACGCTCCGCATGGTAAAGAGTTTCTAATTGACTTTTGATATGTTCTTGACCAACATAACTTTCTAAGTTTTTTGGACGTAGTTCTTCTGGTAATGGTTTTAAATGCTTTTTTGTTGCTTGCTCCACCAGTGTAAGCCTAGTACCATTAGAGCTGCTGTTTCCCATCGTAAAATCCTATCACCTATTGTATATGTTTTAAAACCAGCTTGAATAAAAAGTTCTACTTCTTTTGGGGTAAAACCACCTTCTGGTCCAATAACGCAAATTGTATTTCCTTCAAGACCAAGATCTTTTTCTGTTAAAAAAGCATCGTGAGTATAGTCACTTTCAACTAATAATTGTTTATGTTCATAATGAGCTGTTTTTTGAATAAGTTCTTTTACTCCACCACAAATAGAGGCAAGCTCTGGAATAAAAGGATTATGGCATTGTTTTGCTCCTGCAATGAGCTGTTCTTGCCAAGAAGATTTAATATCTTCTGGAACAGGAAATTGACTACGTTCTGCTTGCCAAAACCATAAATTGCTTGCTTCTAATTCTACACTTTTTTCTAAAATAAAACCTCGTCTTGCAGCTTTTCCCCAACCAAGAGCAAGAGTAATTTTTCTTTTTTCTTCTGGATAATTTTTTTCTGAAATTATTTCTAATTGTGCTTCTTTCTTAGTTATAGTAATAATTTTACAAAGAGCTTCTTTTCCTACACCATTAAGTACTACTATTTCATCATCTTTTTTTAATCGTAATACTTTTGATAAATGATGAAATTCATTTCCTGTTAAAAGCATTGTGTCCCATTTTGTTGGTTCAAGATAAAAAGCGTGCATTTTATAATCCCATTTCTGTATTTTTTGCGTGTGATTTATAAATACCTGAAAATTCATCGCGAATAGTAATAAGTTTACTATAATTCTTTTTTATTTCAAGACCTTTTGCAGAAAGTTTACTTTCTGGTTTTTCTATATAATTTTTTTGCAAATATCTATTATTAAGAATTGCATCTATTTCATATAATGTACTTTCAATAATATTTTCAAAATAATGAACAGATTCAAAGCGTAATTCTTTTGTGATAAGAACAGCATTTATAAGCATTTCATCATAACTAATTGTTTCACCTTTATATTTACGCATAACCAAATCTTCTAAAATACGAACTTTTCTTGCTTGCAAAATAAAACTATATTTATTGATATTTTCTTGAATAAATTCACGTAATTCTGTGTTATCTTCATTAGTAAGCTTATCAAGATAATTATCTAAAACCTTACATACAGCTGTGAAAAATTCATCACTATAACCAATAATTCTACGTTGATGTTTGCTTAACCATGTATATAAAAATTTTAATCTTTTTTCTTCTGTATCTGTATTTTCAATTAATTCTGTTCGTTTATAAATTGTTCTTCCATCATGTTCACCACGTGTTATATCATTTAATTGTAAAATGAGGTTGGTACTATCACGAAGAACATTAATATCTGTAATAGGTTCTCCTGTTATTGGATGAATAATTTCATGTGCAACAACAGATAAGGCTCTATCCTGACGAATATTTCCTTTGTTATATGCGTGTTGCTTATAATAAATTCTTAAAATAATCACACGTTTTTTTTCATCAACAAAAGCATTTTTTTCTTTTATTGCATCAATTAAATCTGTCTGGTCTTTATCAATAGCTACAAGAGCAATTTTTTCCACAGCAGGGTATCGGCTATGTAAATTATTATTCCAAATTGTAGTAAGGGTTCTATCTGATTGCCCTAACACGCGAATAAGAAAATTTTCTCCTGATTTATGAAGTCGTCTTGAAAAAAGGGCAGCAGAAGTTCTTCTTTCTGAAGCAATAGGATAACCATACAATTCCATTAAAAATTGCATTACAAAATTACGATTACGTTCGTAAAGTTCATTATTACCCATAGCAAATTTGCCTATTCTTAATCCAAAACGCTTTATTTCACCATCAATATCAGATGGAAAAGACGCAAATATACCAGATAATTGAAAATATCCATTATATGAACGGCTAATAACGTGTGCTCTATCCATTTCCAATAAATACGGTAATAAAAGAGAATATAATTCAATTACGGTTATATCTTGTCGTTGAAATTTCTTTTTATATTCATCATGTAATTGACGAGGTAATCGTGAAAGCATACTTTGACTATTTTTTTGTGTAACAAAGCTTTCTAAAGGACAACAAGGACCTTTGGCAAAAGATAAAAATTCTGATAAAGGGTGTAAATCATCGTATTGAAAAACTTCTTGAAATGTAGATAATTGTCTATCTAAGACAATCATAGAAAAACCCGGTAAATTATGGTATTCATATGATTCACTTTCAAAAGAAGGAAAAAGTGAACGTATATCTACTAAAGGATAATTTTTTGTTTCAAAATATGGAGTAAGTAAGGTATGCTTTATATGCACAAGATCAAGATATTCCTTTAATTCTCCTAATGTTTTTATGGAAAAAACTTGAAAGGAATCTTGTACATCGCAATTCATAGGCCATTTGGTTTTTGAAAATGCCTCACTTATATTCTTCATTTTTTTACCTCTATCATTTCCTAAGCTAATATATGCTAAAATTAAATTTTTTTCTAGTAAAATTTAATATATTCTATATAATTTTTAGAAAATTTCTATTGATTAACCTTTTGCTTTATGGCTATACTTTTTATAACGAATTAAGGATACTGCTATGAATATAAAAAATAGTTCTATATATATTAATGAAAATACTATTATAAAAAATTTTTTAGGATTAATTGCAAGTGCTTTTGAAGCACATTCTGTAACGTTATTTATGCCTAATAGCGAAAATACTCCTGCAAATTTAATTGCATATTTTTCCATGACTGAAAAATCCATTGATAAAGAAGCAATGATTCCTCAAGGAAAAGGACTTGTTGGGTGGATATTAAAAAATAAACAACCTCTTATTTTTCAAATTCCACAAGAAAACAACGCTAATTTAGGATATTATTTAGATGAAACAGAAGATACTATTCATTCTTTTTTAGGTGCTTATGTTTCTGGTAATGGTGCTTTATGCTTAGATAGTAAAAAATATAATTTTTTTTCTGATAATCAACAAAAATTATTAGATTTATATGCAAAAATGATACCTCAACTTTTTGCATTATTAGAAAAACAAAATACCAATGATTTTGCAGGTGATTATTTATGTTTATTGGATAAATTATCTGATTTGAAAAAAAATTATCATGGTTGGTCACCATATCTTAGAAAATTAATGCAACTTTTATCTACTTCATTGGATTTTGAATATATTGCCTTTACATCATTATCTGATAAAAAAGAACATTTTTATATTGATGGAGAATATCCACAAGTTATTGAACAAAAAGATTTTGGTTTTAATGGTGGTCTTATTGGTTGGGTATATAAAAATGAAGAACCAATTTATAATGATGGAAAAACAAATACTAATAATTTACCTCTATTTTCTAAAAATGATGGCTTACCAGTTTTTCTTTCCTCTGTTTGTATTCCAATTAAAGTAGAAAAAAATATTGCAGCAGTATTATGTATGGCTTCTGAATCACCAAAAGATTTCTCTAATGAATTTCGTATGATTATGCGAGTATTAAGCGAAGATTTAGCACAATTCTTAGAAATTGTTGCATTACGATATAAAGTACACAAAGTTTTAACAAAAAAATAGGGTAGATAATTATTGTTTTTTTTATTATAAACTGAAATAAGATAAGTATTGAGTTAATAATTATTATGTTAAAATTTTTTATTAGGGTGTGTTTTTAAATTATAATTATTAAAAAAAATAAAAATTTTACTTGACATTATTGCAAAAGCAAGTGAAAAGACTTTGTTGTAATATAAAAATTAAAACATTAATAACATTCTGTATTTATCAGTAACATAATGGAGGTCACAATGAGTACACCTAATAAAAATTTAGAAGGTGCTGTAAAAACAAACAATGGTGTAGAACTTAATGGTATAATTTTACAACCTATTGCAGAACAATGTAATGGTTGTGATCGTGTACGTTCTTTTGAGGGTCAAGAGTTCTGCAGCAGTTATCCTGTTCCTTCTAAGAAGTGGACTCTTGGAAGATGTAATTTTGCTACACACGTAAAAGTTGAAGTTGCTGCTAAAGCTAAAGTTAACCCATTAAAAGCTTCTAAACGTGCAGCTAAAGGTCGTTAAAATTTATTTTTGTTTATGTTGCCCTCGTAATGAGGGCTTTTTTTTATTTTTGAGAAAAAAGATTTTTTACTTAATATAGGCAAATTTATTGAAACTTGTTTTAATAAATTTGTTTGATTGAAAGGGCTTTGGGGAAATTATTTCTCCCAAAGAAAAATAAAATAAGATTAATTTAGAAACACACCCTAACTTAATTTTTTTATTTTTCTAACTTATATAATATTCTCTTATTTATTATACTATTATATAGTATTAAGTTTTATAAAGGGGGTTACTCTTTTGACCTGAGAGGGGGGTAAGCTAACGGGGAAATCCTCTCTAGTGTTGCTGTCTATTTTTCTAAACCTCGTAAATTCGGTATAAGGGAAACGCTTCGTCGCCCCTTGTGTGGTAGCAACTCTCACCCTCGCGTTAGCTGTTGTAATACAGGAAGTTATGGATAAAGACAATAATTAGTTCCGTAAAATTAAGTTACATAACTCACTGTTGCTATTAGTAAAGCTTATTCTTTGCTAACAGCTATCGCTGTACTTTCAAGCAATGCTTCCTCCTTAAGAGTTCCCTCTGGTACACATTTTTTCAGTAAATCGCTTTATTTTTCGCTTTCAGAGAGTAAAACTTATTAGGTCAGTGACTTTATGAAAATATTTTTTGTTTTACCATCCTAATTTATTAAAGTAATTCTAAAAAATTTGGAAACATACTTTAATAATAGACTTAAAAATGTTTAAATTGAAAAACTCTTATTGAATTACATTTGAATTGATAATTCGTCAAATTTTTTCTTTACATATATATATATATATACTAAAAATAAGCCAAAATTTTTAAAAGAGTAATCACTATGATAAAAAGAAAATTTGGTCATACAAGAATTTTAGATTTTGGTATATTTCAAGTACGTTATAATAAAATAAAAGGTAAAAATTATAAAGGATATGATTAATGGAGTTTAGCTGAAGATAATGAAAACAATTTAAAAATATATGATGAAATAACTACATTAGATGAAAACTTTTTAAAAAATAATTATTACTATTATTATCAAAGAATAAAACAAACAATTTCTGTGTGTTATGGAAATGTTCTTGAGGTTGGTTGTGATTGTGGTAATTTAACAATATGGCTAAATCAAGAAAAAAATATAAAAAAAATTTGGGTCTAGACCATCACTTTTTATTTTTGAAATAAAGTTTTTCTATAAATTTTGTAAAATTTTCATTTCTAAAATTAAATCTACATTCACATTCTTTTAAATGCAATATAAATTTATCATCTGTTAAA
>JARHYD010000051.1 GCA_029258655.1 Mailhella sp. | reverse complement strand
AGAATAAAAAATGAAAATAAATTTCAATAAAAGGGAATACTATGAAGAAAATAATTTTTGTTCTTTTTAATATGTTAATGATTTTTAGTTGTGTAGTTGAAAATGTTTCTGCAAAAGAATTACATATTGCTGTAAGTATTATTCCAGAGGCTCGTTTTGCAGAAGAAATTTTGGGGGGTAAAGGGAAAGTTCAATGCCTTATTCCTGAAGGAGGTAGTCCTGCAACGTATTCACCAAGTCCACTTGCTTTAGCAGAATTAAATAAAGCAGATGTATATTTTACTATTGGGGTAGCAGCTGAAAATAAAAATATTTTAACTAATTTACCAAGTACAGTAAAAATTATTGCATTAGATGCATTTGTACGTGAAAAATATTCTGATTTAACAATAGGTAATACACGAGATCCTCATATTTGGCTTTCTCCAAAACGTGCTATTGTAATGGTAGAAAAAATGGCAGATTATATTGCTAGTCTTGATAATGAAAATAAAGATTTTTATTTAGCAAATGCAAAAAAATATATTGAAAAAATTAATACTGCTGATAAGCAAGCAAAAGAAATTTTAGGTTCTGTTGTAAATAAAAAATTTATGGTTTTTCACCCTGCTTTTGGTTATTTAGCTGATGATTATGGACTTGAAATGTATGCTCTTGAACACCATGGAAAAGAGGCTGAAGCAAAACACTTGCAAGAAATGATAGATATTGCTAAGAAAAACTCTATCAAAGTTATTTTTCATCAAAAAGAAATTTCTAGCCGTCAAGTGGAGGCTTTTGCGTCTGAAATTGGAGGAAAAGCTGTGGAACTTAGCCCTCTTTCCTATAATTATACAGAAAACTTATTATTGTTAGCTAAAAGTATAAAAGACGCTCAAAAATAATATGAATGCTTTATCTATTCAAAATTTATGTGTAACGTATGCAAATCATCATGCTTTACAAAATATTAATTTAAATGTTGCAGAAGGTGATTTTCTTGGTATTTTAGGACCAAATGGAGGTGGAAAATCAACTTTTATTAAGGCAATTATAGGAAGTGTCCCTTATACTGGTTCTATTGAAATTTTTGGTAAGAAAAAGAATTATAAAGAACTTGGGTATATGCCACAATCTCTTGATCTTAATAAGCAATTTCCTATTAATGTTTTAGAAGTATGTCTTGGAGCGTATTTACATAAATCTTGGAATATTTTTTATCAATATACGGCAAAAATGAAATCAGAGGCTATGGAATACTTAGCTATGCTTGGTATTGACCATTTAGCAGAGCGGGGTATTACCGAGCTTTCTGGTGGAGAATTTCAAAAAATGCTTTTAGCAAGAACATTGCTTACAAAGCCACGTTTACTTTTACTTGATGAGCCTACGGCTAATATTGATCCACAATCTTCTCAACTTATTTTTGAACTTTTAGCAAAGCTTAATAATAAAATGACTATTATTATGGTAACACACGATTTAACTGCCATAGCTTCATGTGTAAAAAGTATTGCTTGCCTTAGTCAAACATTGATTTATCATGGTGAGCCTAAATTAAATGCCGAAATTATGACAGAAATGTATGGTTGTCCTATTGATCTCATAGCACATGGACATCCTCACCGTGTTTTGCCACAGCATAGTCATCATACAGAAAAGTAATACTATTTTATTGGAAAGAATATATGTTTAATGCCCTTTTTGAGTATCAGTTCTTACAATACGCTTTTATTGTTATTCTTTTAAGTAGTGTTGTTTGTGGTATTATGAGTAACCTTATTATAGAAAAAAAAATGCTTATGATAAGTGGTGGACTTGCTCATACTGCCTACGGAGGAATTGGACTTGCTTATTTTTTGTCGTTTAATCCAACCTTAGGAGCTTTGGGATTTACGCTTTGCTGTGCTTTTTTTATTGCTGTACTAAATAGAAAAGCAACCATACCAAATGATATTTTTATTGCTTTATTTTGGGCTTTAGGTATGGCTCTTGGGATTATTTTTATTGGTCTTATTCCGGGATATACACCTAATATTGAATCATATTTGTTTGGAAATATTTTGTCCGTTTCTTTAGAAGATTTACTTTCAATGGCAGTTCTTACTTGTCTTATTTTTATAAGCTTAATTCTTTTTTATAAAGATTGGCAGTTATTTTTATTTGATGAAGATTTTGCTCGATTACAAGGAATAGCTGTTAATTTTTATCATTATTTTCTTTATTTACTTGTAACATTAAGTATTATTTTACTTATTCGTGTTGCGGGTATTATTTTGGTTTTAGCTTTATTGTCAGCTCCTGCTGCAAGTGCAAGTTTATGTAGTAAATCTTTTACTGGACGATTAGTACTTTCTGTTCTTTTTTCTTTTATTTTTAGTTTTTGCGGACTTTGGCTTTCTTATTATTTAAATGTTTCTTCTGGTGCAAGTATTGTTGTTTTTGCTTTTTGTATTTATAGTCTTTTATTGCTACGTAAAAAAATTATGTAAGATTTTTATTTTTTTGGGGGAAATGATTTCCCCCAACCCCCCTCAATCAGGCAAATTTATTGAAATACATTTCAATAAATTTGCCTATGTTAGGGTATTAGGGTGTGTTTCTAAATTAATTTTTATTTTTTTGTTTATATAATATTTTTTTATTTATTATACTATTACATAATATCACGTTTTATAAGAGGGGTTTTACCCCTTTGACCCGAGCAGGGGGTAAGCTAACGGGGGGAAATCCCCCTTGCTCTCACCCCCTGCACCCCCAAGCAATGCCCCCAGTTTCACACTCTTTTAGCAAGTCGCTTTGCTCCTCGCTTCCAGAGAGTGAAACCTATTAGGTCAGTGACTTTATGAAAATATTTTTTGTTTTATGAGTCTAATATATTAAAAGAATTATAAATAATTTGGAAACAGACCCTAATTAAAAAATTATAATGTTATTTTTGGGATAAAAGAAAAAGTTGTTGTGAGGAATAACAAAAATTCTTTTGCAAGCAAAAGGATTTTTGGAGTAAAAATTTTTGAAAGGGGGTTTTAGGGGGAGGACTTTTTATAAAAAGTCCTTCCCCTAAAAAATAATAATTAAATAACTTATTCTTTTTCAAGAGAATTATCTTGTTCTTTATTGATATTAAGCTTTCGGAAAATGGTACTTCTATTGATTTGAAAGAGTTCGGCTACTTTTTGGTGTGAGCCATGTACTTCTATGGCTTGTAGGAGAAGATCTCTTTCTATTTCGGCTACAATATCTTTAAGAGGACGCCCACCTTTTAGAATAGCGTCTGTGTAAGTTTTTGCAGTATATTCTTGTCCGCTGATATGGGCGGGTAAATCTTTTGGTGCGATGAGAGTTCCTTTATGTGTTACTACAAGACTATGGATAGTATTTTGCAATTCTCTGACATTTCCGGGCCAAGAATATTGGCTAAGAATATTGAGGGTTATTTCCATAAAAGCTAATTGCTTATGGTATTTTGAACAATATTGGTGTAAAAAATAATCAGCTAATGGGCGTATATCTTCTGGTCTTTCACATAAAGAAGGTATTCTAATGGCAGCGACATTGAGGCGATAGTAAAGGTCACTTCTAAATTTTCCTTCTTTTACGCTTTCTTCTAGGTTTCTATTTGTGGCAGCAATAATACGTACATCAACTTTTTTGGGTTTAGAATCGCCAACTCGCATAATTTCGCCATCTTGCAAAATTCTTAAAAGGCGAGTTTGCATACTTAGGGGTAGTTCTCCTATTTCATCTAAAAAAACAGTACCACCATCAGCTAATTCAAAATAGCCTGCTTTTCCTTTGGAAGAAGCACCAGTAAATGCACCTGGAGCATAACCAAACATTTCTGATTCTGTAAGAGATTCGGAAATACTGCCACAATCAACTTTGAAAAAAATTGCTTTATTTCTTTTGCTTACACTATGTGTATAACGAGAAAAAACATCTTTTCCTACGCCAGTTTCACCTGTGATTAATACTGTTGCATCACTTTTAGCGACAGTATCAAGAAAATCTTGAACAATTTTCATGGCATTACTTGCAAAGATTGTAGCGATTTCATCGCTTGTTTGCATATATGCAACTTGTCTATTCATTTGTTCAATGAGTTGCTTTTGTTCTTCGATTTGTTCGTTTAGATGTGTAAGCATTGTTATATCACGAACTAATGTAACAACAAGGCATATTTCGCCTTGCTCATCATGGACTGGAAGACCTGATAAAATAAGTTTTTTTCCATTTTTTAGAGATTGGACATTTGTACAAGCTTTTCCACTTGTAACAATATCTGGATTTAATACTTTATCAAAAATTCCTTTTTCAATAAGTGTACGTACATTTGTTCCAAGAATTTCTTCTTTTTTTATGCCTGTAACTTGTTCATACATTTTATTAATATAAAGAGTAGTGCCTGTTGGATCTGTAAGAAAAACACCAACAGGTAAGGTATCAAGTATTTTTGTGAAATTTTTTGTGATTAAGTTTGCAATCATAAAAAAGCAAATCCTTGTAAAATAAGTAGTAAAAAACCAGATAATTATATAATACTTAGCATTAATATTGTAATAATGCAATATTATTCATACTCTTTTCATTTTTTATTAATAGAACGTATTTTTTATTATGGAGAAAAATTTTTTTGTATAGGAAAAGGATAAAATAATAATAAATGAAAAAAGGAACAATAGAGAGAATTAAATGAGTTATTTTAGCATTGTTTTATAGAAAAAGAAGAAAATAGATAAAAAGATAATGAGAGAAAAAATTGGTTGAATTAGGCATAATATGTATTTAAATGATAGGAATGTTGCAAAAATGCAATATATTTTAAAATTTTTATAAAATAAGTTTCAAATATAATGCAAAATTGCAACATAACTCAATAATAATAGTAACAATTACTATTATAAAATATATATAACTACTCTAATTTATACATATTATTTTTTTATCAAATTAAAATATAGATCAAAAAGAATAAAAAATAAGCAGTTAAAATGTTGCAAATTTGCATTATAAAATAATATGTATTAATTATCTATGTGTAAATTCATTACTTTTATTTATTCTAAAATACCATATTAAGGGATTTGGAAGAATATAAAATAAAAATTTTTTGGCATAATTAATGCAAATGAAAAAAGTAACAATTCATAAATGAAAGTAATAAGGAGTCATTATGAAAAAAATAAGTATTTTTATGTCTACGGCATTACTAGCTGGTTGTGTTTTGTTTGGAATGAGTAGTAATGCATACGCAGAACGCCCAATAACTTTACGACTTGGACATCCAATGGCTCCCGGTAATAATGTTACTTTGGGTTATGAAAAGTTTAAGGAATTAGTAGAAGCAAAGAGTAATGGAAAAATAAAAATTCGTATTTTTGGTAATGCTCAATTAGGAAATGATCGTGTTACAACAGAAGCTGCTCAAGCTGGAACATTGGATTTAACGTCAAGTTCTAGTCCTAATATGGCAAGTTTTCACCCAGATTATATGGCATTAGATCTTCCTTATATTACATCAAAAGATCATCAGCAAAAACTTTATGAAGCATTAGATAATGGTGAATTAGGACAATATTATGAAAAAGTAGCTAATTCTATTGGGTTAGTTCCATTAATGTATAGTGAGTATGGGTATCGTAATTTTGTAACAACGAAAAAACCTATTAAAACAATTAGTGATTTTAAGGGATTAAAAGTTCGTACTACGGATTCCCCTGTTGAGGTGGCAGTGGCACAAGCTCTTGGTATGAATCCAGCTCCTGTTGCATGGGGTGAAACATATACAGCATTGCAACAAGGAACTGTTGATGCAGAAGGTAATACCTTTTCTTTGTTAAATGATGCAAAGCATTCTGAAGTATTAAAATATGCTACTGATTCCGAACATAATTATAGTATGCATATTCTTATGATAAATAAAAAGAAATGGGATAAATTTACTGATGAGCAACGTGCTATTTTACGCGAAGCAGCAAAAGAAGCTGTTGCATGGCAACGTGAAATTTCTTCTGATTTAGAAGAAAAAGCATGGCAAGCTTTCCGTGATAGAGGTATTCAAATCACAGAATTTGATGAAGCGACTAAAAAAGAATTATATGATCGTACACAAAGTGTTCGTGATGATTTTGCAAAAAAACTTCCAGCTCATCTTATTGAGATGATTGTAGAAACACAAAAATAGTCTATGTATAAGGTAGTTTTGCAAAATAAACAAAACTACCTTGTTTAATAAAAAAGTGATGTTTAATTTGCTTTAGGGGTTTATTATGCAACAGATGTACACAGCTGATATGTTATCATCAAATTCAGATCGTTCACCTTTGAAAATTTTAAGCTGGATAAATGATAACTTTGAAAAAGTATTTTTGGTTATTGGGTTACTTGCTATTATCGGTATCATTACTTTTCAAACAGTTTATCGTTATGTAATAGTGCAGTTTTCTTCCTCTGCAGGGGCAGCTGTTTGGACAGAAGAAATTTCACGGTATATTTTTATTTGGATTTCATATTTAGCTCTTTCTGTGGCTATTCGTAAGCGTTCTTCTATCCGTGTGGATATAGTTTATGATTTGCTTTCAGAACGTTATAAAAAAATTAGTTGGATTGTAGTTAATTGCTGTTTTCTTTTATTGACTTTGCTTTTATGTGTAACAGGCTGGGGACAAATTGAACGTTTAATGGAATTTCCTCAACATACAGCTGCATTACGTATTCCTTATATTATTCCTTATGCTATTTTACCTTTTGGTTTTGCTCTTATTAGTTTCCGTCTTATGCAAGATCTTTGGCAACAAATGAAACAATGTGGTGTAAAAGATAGCTGTCTTGGTTTTGTTGGAACACTTTTGCTTGGATTACCAATTTATCCTGTACTTATGGCATTATATGTTCCTTCTATGCCAGTTTTATATGATTATCTTGATCCATTGCCAGTATTATTTGGGTATTTCTTTGTTCTTGTGGCTATTGGAGTTCCTGTTGCTATTTCATTGGGTTTATCTACTCTTGCTACTGTTATTTGTGCAGAAACATTACCTATTGAATATTTAGCACAAACAGCTTTTACTTCTATTGATAGTTTCCCCATTATGGCTATTCCATTCTTTATTGCTGCTGGTATTTTTATGGGAGCAGGTGGACTTTCTACAAGACTTTTGCGTCTTGCTGATGAAATGTTAGGTGGTTTACATGGTGGTATGGCTCTCACAACAGTTGCTACGTGTATGTTTTTTGGGGCAATTTCTGGTTCTGGTCCAGCTACTGTTGCAGCTATTGGTTCTTTAACTATTCCTGCTATGATTGAAAGAGGATATAATAAGTTTTTTGCAGGTGCTTTAGTTGCAGCATCTGGAGCTATTGGGGTTATGATTCCGCCAAGTAACCCATTTGTTGTTTATGGGGTATCTGCTCAAATTTCTATTGGGGATTTATTTATTGGTGGTATTATTCCGGGTGTACTTACTGGTTTAGTTCTTATGGCTTATGCGTATTTTTATTCACGCAAAATGGGTTGGAGAGGTGAAAGTGAAAACCGTTCTTTAAAGAAACTTGGTGCAGCTTTTTGGGACGCTAAGTGGGCATTAATGGTTCCTGTTATTGTTCTTGGTGGTATTTATGGTGGTTTTATGACCCCAACAGAAGCTGCTGCTGTTGCTGCTTTCTATGGTTTGATTGTTGGTGTTTTTGTTTATAAGCAACTTAATTTACGCTCACTTACTCGTTGTTGTATTGAAACAACAGAAACCTCTGCCACAATTATTATTCTTATGGCTATGGCAACTATTTTCGGAAATATTATGACTATTGAAGATGTGCCAGGTACTATTGCTCGTACAATTTTAGATTATACAAATAATAAGTGGGTTATTCTTTTACTTATCAATATTCTTTTACTTATTGTTGGTATTTTTATGGAAGCTTTAGCTGCTATTGTTATTCTTACACCAATTTTATTACCTGTTGTTATTAGTGTTGGGGTATCTCCTCTCCATTTTGGTATTGTTATGGTTGTAAACCTTGCTATTGGTTTTATCACTCCTCCTGTTGGGGTAAACCTCTTTGTTGCAAGTGGTGTATCACAAGCAAAGCTTACAGATTTAGCTCGTAGTGTTGTTCCAATGATAATTTTAATGCTCCTTGTATTATTACTTATTACCTATGTTCCTGAAATTCCACTTTGCTTAATTTAGAGAAGGATATAAAGCATTGTAAATTGTTATAAAAGCCGTGCTAATTTGTTTTAGCACGGCTTTGGAGTTTGATATGAATGAGTTACTTTGTGTTACTGCTTGGTTTTTAGCGGGATTGGTCAATGGTATTAGCGGCATGGGGGCAGCTATGGTTGCTTTGCCTTTTCTATCAATCTTTATGTCGCCTCAAGAATTTGTTCCTGTTGCTTGTATTGTTGTAACGGTTATTTCTGCTCATATGGCTTGGAATTATCGATATGCTTGTAAGGTTAGTACAATAAAAGCATTATTTATTGGCACAATACCCGGATCTTTTGTCGGATTAGGCTTGCTTATTTTTATTGCTCCTCGTTTATTACAATTTATTATTGGTATTGTTTTGTTATTATTTGTCGTTTGGCAATTTAATAAAAAAGTTTCTCAAATAAAAAATAAAGAAACACTTGGTAAAGGAATTTTAGCAGGATTTTGTGCTGGGGTTATGACGACAGCTATTTCTTTTGGTAATCCACCAGTAGGAATTTATACTCTTCATCTTGGCTGGGGACACCATGAATCAGTTGGAACAATGAATATGTTTTCAACTGGAGCTTATGCTATTGCGTGTATTATTCAAGCTATGGGGGGATTATACCATATAGAAGTATTGCAATATGCAGCACTTGGTATTCCTGCTGCAATTTTTGGTATTCTTTGTTCCATTCCCATTGCTCGTAGAATTAATGCACAATTATTTAGAAATATTTTATTATTTGTTTTAGTTATTTCTGGTTGTGTATGTATTATTCGTGCATTATAATAAAAATATACCTAATTATGTAGGGTGTGTTTCTAAATTAATCTTATTTTTATTATTAGAGAATGAAATTTGATTATTATAAATACATTAGAAAAACACTCTAGCAAATATAGATAATTTTAAAATACATTTTGTATATTATATTAAATTATGTAGTTAAGTATAAAATGTTTTTGAAAAAAGAAGATACGTGATTATTAAAGTTAATTTTAGTCTTATTAGTAATAATTCTTGACAAGTAAAAATAAAATGTTTATATTCTTTTTATACAAACAAAAAGAGAAAAGGAGCTTGTTATGACTTTAAAAATTAAAAATCTTAAAGATGTAGCTTCTCTTAACATAGATTGGAATCTTGCACCAGAAGATGCTGTTACCCTTTATCTTGAATGGGGTAATAATAACTGGCATGCAGAACACCCACCAGTACGCTCAAAAGATGATTATGCAACATATTTTGTAGTTGATAATTGGGAAGAAAAACCAACGTTACGTCTTGTTCGTCGTAATTCTGAACAAGCAGTAGATCTTTTGGTATTGGATTTGCCAAGTAATTTGGAAGAAGAATTTAAAAAAGAACATGAAGGATTAAAAGGATTATATTCTCCTTCTGAATCTATCAAAAAATGGCTAAAAGAAGAAATTTACGCTTAACTATTTTGTAATACAATAATAAACAACCTCCCGAAAAAATAAAACTCCCTTATGGGAGTTTTTTTATGGGATATGTAATTTTTTTGTATTGTTAGTTAATTGTAAAATAACGCATGATAGGTCTTGAATAGAAAAATAGGGTATGTTTCTAAATTAATTTTATTCTATTTTTTTCTTTGGGGGAAATGATTTCCCCCAAGCCCCCTCAATTAGGCAAATTTATTGAAATATGTTTCAATAAATTTGCTTATTTTAGGATATGAGTAGAAAATCTTTTTCCTCAAAAATAAAAAAAGTCTTTGTTTTCATCTTATAATTATAAGTATTTTCAGTTTCATTACATTGCAAGTCTTTTATTTTCATTATTAGAGAATCGAGTTTTAATTATACATAATCTGGAAACAGACCTTAATTGTAAAACAAAATATTTTAATTTAGAAACATCTCCCTAGTTAAAGTTTATTCTACTTGCATAGTAGGTATTTTATTATGTTGATGTAATAAAAAAGTGGGGGAATTTTTCCCCCACTGCAATTTAATCACAACTTATTCTATTATATAAAAAGAGTAATATTTGTGATATGTTTTATTCTGTGCTACCAACGCAATGGCCAGCAGTTCCCTTGTATGGTTCGATAGTTCCTTCTACTTTTACTTCTGACATAAAGCCAAGAGGAGCAGCACCCGGAACACGGAAACTTGATTTATCTAAAGGTTGAATTGGCGTTTCAATAGGTTTATCAAGTTGTGGTACCCATTCATAAGGAGCACGATATGCACGATAAACCATGTTCATATTATCAGTATCACTCCAATAAGGGCAAATGTATTCCCATACAATTTCGTAATCTGGGGTAATTTCAATTAATCTGCCGTCAGAACCTTCTGTGATAAGAGTATTACCATTTGGTAAGCGTTGAGCAGAGCTAATAAATGGACTATAAAAACGGCAAGAATCAAGAGGAATGGTAAATCCAAACTCTCTTGGTCCGCAATGCCAAACAACTTCTAAGGTTATTGGGTTAAATTCAAGAACACGAGAGTAGTCGCGTAATGCTGTTTTTGTACCATCTAATGCACCTGGGTTTGGTGCACCGTAACCAGCCCAACCACCATTATCAAATACCAAAATATTACCTTCACCAGGTAAACCTTTTGGAATCATGTGGCAATGGTGTTGACCAATAATCCAACCAAGTTTTTTGTGTGCTGCAGATTGGTTAAAATCAGGACCAAGTTGCCATACAATTTTGCCTGTTTTTTTGTCAATGATGAACATGATATTAGTTTCACGACCATCACAAATAATATTCTCTGGGTGGAAGCGTTCATCACCTTGATCATACCATTTATTAGGACCAAGTTTTGACATGGAGTTTGTATGCATCCAGTCACCTAAACTTGGGGCTGATTCAATTAAAGAACCACCACGGAAGTTAGGGTTTCTGCTCATAGCATTTAATGCTTCATGGCTAAAGCCCATTTCTTCAACATGATCAGAGCATTTCCATTCCCAAACAATGTCACCGTTCCAATCTACTTCATAAATAACATCATCTAAAAGAGGCTTTTCTGAAATATAAGGGCAATGTACTTCTTTATGAGCTAAAACTAATGTATTGCCTTCATTAATTTTTGGTTCCATACCAGGTACATAATATCCAACAGGGTTGCCTTCACGTTGGAAATCATGGTGTTGACGAGCCATCCATTGTGGTTCTTCACCTGGATCAGTAATAAATTCTGCTTTGTTCCATTTCCATACAATATTACCGTCAAAGTCAATTTGAACTAAGTCACGTTGATCTTGCAAGCCGTATTTTGGGTTTCTAACTCCAGAACTTGCTACTATATTACCATTAGGAAAAATTTTTGTTGGAAAGCCTTCAAAATGTTTCCAAAATCTAAGTTCACGACCATTCATGTCGATAAGCAAAGATCCACGATTATGCAAAGGCATAATTGTATAACCACTCCAAGCTTTTTCGGGATTATAGCGAAGAACCCCAGTAGGAAAGACAGAAGGATAACCCATAATAATCTCCTTTTTTATTGTTTGTGTTTTTTTTCATATAACACAAATAATAGAATATTTTTGCACAGGTTTGTGCATTTTCAAAATTCTTTTTGGGTCTAGACCATCACTTTTTATTTTTGAAATAAAGTTTTTCTATAAATTTTGCAAAATTTTCATTTCTAAAATTAAATCTACATTCACATTCTTTTAAATGCAATATAAATTTATCATCTGTTAAACCATTAAATTTTGCTAATCTATGTTTAGCAAAGTTCCAAAAACTTTCAATAACATTTACTTGTGATTTCCCTCATACAATTCGATCTCATGATAAAACATCTTATAATAAATATAATCATTCAAAATAAGTCCGTCATATGCTTTTCAGGTATTTGTATAAAAATATCTTCAAGAATTTTTCTATTTGCTGAATTGTCAATCCAAGTGCGACACCTCTTGTAGAAAAACTTCAATTGGAGTTGTCCAATTTAGACACTTTCTAGGTCTATTATTGATGAGTTCTAATTTTTGTCGTAATTCTTCTTGTGT
>JARHYD010000045.1 GCA_029258655.1 Mailhella sp. | reverse complement strand
TGCTGTTTTTTACCAACATAGGAGCTATTACAGCCCATTTTTCATCAGAAATATCATGTCTACTCATAAATAAAGTTAAACATATAATTAAAAATATGTCCAGTTTTTTTAGAGACAGCTCCTAGAATGATAAAATAAAAAATTAATTTAGAAACACACCTTGTATAAAATAAAAGAATATTGTTAAATAAAATAAATTATTAAAAAAATATGCTAACTATGAATAATAAATAATTAAATAAACAAAGCTCTTGTTTTGATCCAAGAGCTTTGATAAATAAACGTTTTGCTATTTATAAAAAATAAGAAAATGTACTTTTAGATAATATTAGAACATACCTGGAATATGAATACCACCCGTAATTCTAGCTACTTCCCGTTCCATATCTGCTTTTGCAATACGATTTGCTTCATTAACAGCACTAACGATTAAATCTTGGAGCATTTCAACATCATTTGTTACTTCAGGAGAAATAGCAATGGATTTTAATTCATTTTTACCATTCACACTTACTTTTACCATACCACCACCAGCACTTGCTTCTACCACACGTTCTGCCATTTCTGCTTGTAATTTAGCCATTTTATTTTGCATTACTTGTGCTTGACGCACTAAATCATTCATGTTTTTCAAGGGAATTCTCCTTAATCTTTTTTAGCGTGTTTTATTTCATAACAACTATATAATTCAGCCCCAAATTCTTTTATAAATAATTGTATTTGAGGATGATTTAAAGCTTTTTCACGTAATTCTTCGTTATTAGCAAGCTCATAAGCAACAATTTCCAGTTGTACTTTAACAGTTCTATTCAAAAAAGTACACAAGAACTTTTCTACATCATTTTTTATACTTTTAAACTTTGTTGCTGTTGGACCAGATGGAACTTTTAAATAACAAATATCTTTTGTTAAAACAGGATGAACTAAACCAATAAAAGGAATTTTTTCTTCATCAAAACCATTTTCTTGGCAAAATGCAATAAATTGTTCCCAATCTATTTTTTCAATATCAGCTTCATTTATTGAGGTATGATTAAATAAATCACTTGGTTTTGCTTCTCCATAAGGATTTGGTACTTGTGAACGAATTAATTCTTCATCATCAGTATAATCAAAGCTTCCCTCATCAGATTGCAAAATACTTTCTGCACTAATGGATATACGTTTTTCTGATTTTATTTCGTCTTGTATATAAGGCTTATTTGCTTCTTTTTCTATTTGTGCTTTCTTTGCTTTTTCTAAAAATTTATTATATGGCTTTTCTACTGGATTATCTGGAAAACTCACTTCATGAGTGATATTTTGTGTTTGTTTTTTTTCTTTATCCTGAGTATCACATTCTTTTAATGCTGTATGAATTTTTTCAGCAAAAATGTTTTTTTGTTCTTGTTCTGTTATGGAAGATTCTAAAGAATTAAAAACTGTTTCAAGGGAAATTTCTTGATTAAAGAGATCTTCTTTTTTTTCATTATCAGATAGTAATTCTTTTTCTGCCCCCATATTTGCAAGAACTTTTTGCTCTGTGCTAGGGGCATTTACTCCCCCAGTTTTTCTCCTTTTTCTTTAATCACAAGATTTTCCAAAGGAAGTAAACGGGGTAATAATGTGATATTTAATAAAAGTAATTCCAAAGCAGCGGCTGGTTCATAACTTTGCAAAATTCTGCGTTGATTTTCTAAAATCATTTGCCATGCTGCATGAATAAAGGCAGTAGAAAAATAACTTGCATTTTCTTGCAAACGCACAACTTCACGTAAAGGCAATTCAGAAAGGCATTTTTCGCCTGCTTCTTTTAATACAAATAAATTTCTAAATAAACGGACAAGCTCTCCCAAGAAAAAACCTATATCTACACCTTCTGCTAAAATATCACGCACAAGCATTGTTGTTTTTGCAACATCTTGATTTTGGATAGCTTGCATAAGTCTATCCATAACCTCAACCCCTGCTAAACCCAATGTTTGCCGTACAATTTTAGCCTCTAATGTAAAATCGCCATGCTCTGGTGATAAAGCAAGGCATTGCCCCAATAAGGACATAGAATCTCGAACACTTCCCATAGCACGGCGAGCTATAAGTGAAACAGCATCTTCTTCAAAAGCTATTTTTTCAGCAGATAACACTCTTGATAAATGAGCTTCAATACTTTGTTCAGAAACCTGCTTAAAAATATAAAGCTGACAACGACTTAAAATCGTAATAGGAAATTTATGTTGTTCTGTTGTTGCTAAAATAAAAACAACACCACGAGGAGGTTCTTCCAAAGTTTTTAATAACGCATTAAAAGCTTCTTTAGTAAGCATATGTGCTTCATCAATAATGATGACCTTATATCGTCCTTCTAAAGGCGAATACCCTATTGATTCACGCAAACGTCGAACATCATCGATACCACGATTTGATGCACCATCAATTTCCACTACATCAACAAAAGCCCCTTGCGTAATACGTTTACAATGTTCACATTCATTGCAAGGTTCGGCAGTAGGAGCATTTACACAGTTTAATGCTTTGGCAAATATTCTCGCCAGCGTTGTTTTACCTACCCCACGAGTACCACTTAATAAATATGCTGGTGCAACTTTATCTTGTAAGGAGGCTAACGATAAAACTTTTTTTACTGTATCTTGTCCTACAACTTCTGCAAAAGTTTGAGGACGATATTTTGCTGCTAACGAAATATTTGCCATAACATACTCAATTAGAAATT
Organism: Mailhella sp.; assembly: GCA_029258655.1. Lineage (GTDB taxonomy): Bacteria > Desulfobacterota > Desulfovibrionia > Desulfovibrionales > Desulfovibrionaceae > Taurinivorans. The sequence goes on along the minus strand of JARHYD010000045.1, from coordinate 2,970 downwards.
ATAAGAAGTTAACCAATCTTGATATTTTGGATTATTACCTTGTACAATTTCAAAAAATTCTTTTTGTAAATGTTTAGTAACTTCTCCTGCTCTACCTTGACCAATAATACGATTATCAAGTTCACGAACTGGTGTTACTTCTGCGGCAGTACCACTAAAGAACATTTCATCTGCACAATAAACTTCATCACGAGTAAATTGCGTTTCTATAACTTCATACCCTAAATCTTTTGCTAACGTGATCACACTTGCTCTATTAATCCCTTCTAAAATAGAAGTAAGAGCCGTTGTTTTTATGGTTTTACCACGTACAATAAAAATATTTTCCCCACTTGCTTCAGAAACAAAACCATTTGTATCAAGTAAAAGAGCTTCATCATAACCATCATGTACTGCTTCCATTTTTGCAAGTACAGAGTTTACATAGTTACCACAAGCTTTTGCTTTACCCATATGTGTATTAGGGTGCATACGATTATAAGAACTTGTTTTTACACGTACTCCCATTTCAAGAGCTTCTGCTCCAAGATATGCTCCCCAGTTCCAAGCTGCAATAACAGTATTAATTGGATTAGCCCCGGGGTGAACTCCTAAAGCACCATACCCAACAAAGGAAATAGGACGAATATATGCTGTACTCATTTTATTAGCAATAAGTAAATCAAGTGTTGCTTGGCATAATTGATCCACAGAATAAGGACATGGTAAATTCAAAATTTTTGCAGAATTAACCATACGTTGCATATGCTCACGTAGACGGAAAACAGCAGATTGCCCATTCGCACATTTATAGGCACGAATACCTTCAAAATATCCTGTACCATAGTGTAAGCCATGCGTTAGAACATGGATTTTTGCCTCATTCCATGGAACGAGTTCACCATCAAACCAAATAAATTGGGTTGGTTCTAAACCTGCCATTTTAGTCTCCTTTTATGCTTATAACAGCATAATTTTATATAGTATTTTTCATTTTAATAATAATCTAATTTTATTTTTCTAAAAATATTAAAAAATAATTATCTCACAACTAATCAAAATAATTAGTATAAGATAATATTTTTACATAAAAAGTATACGTATCAAAACCATTGAGGTCAAGCATTTTCCCTTTATGAAAATTTTGTTAACAGGTATTTCCAATTTACAATAGTGCAACGTTAATAAATTATTATGATTAGGGTGTGTTTCTAAATTAATTTTATTCTATTTTTTTCTTTAGGGGTTACACTGACTTTATCCGTAACTTCCTTTGTCATAACGGCTAAAACGAAATGCCCCCCTCAATCAAACAAATTTATTGAAATGCATTTCAATAAATTTTCCTATGTTAAGGAATTAGTAAAAAAATTTCTCTCAAAAATAAAAAAGCTTTTTATTTTTATATAGTAATTATAAATATTTTTTTAATGTTATTGCATTGTAACTATTTTAGTTTTATTATTAAAAAATAAAGTTTAATAATTATAAATAATTTAAATTCTTACCCTATTTTTTATATTTTTTAGTTATTTTTAATTATAACATCAATATTATTCACAGTATTCACAAGTAACAAAAAACAACCCATGCAATAAAAAAAGCAATAACCTATCTTTTTTCCATTTTACCCAAAAAACTATAATCTTTACTATATCTAATACAGAAAAGACGTTTACTTACCATAAATTAAAATAAACTTTTGCTTTACAAACACTTAGTTAACAAAAAATAATATAACAAAAAAGTATAATAAAAATACAAAGGGCTTATTAAAGGAGTTTTATCCAAAACAAACAAGTTTATTTAAAGTTACTCAAAAAAACTAAGAAAAAATTAGAGCTTATCAATAATAGACCTAAAAAATGTTTAAATTGAAAAACTCCCATTAAAGTTTTTGTATAAAATATCATACTTGAATGGACAATCCAGCTAACTAGTAAATATAACTTTCTTAATTAAAAAAATAATTAATCTAAATAATGTGAAAAAATAATACTATGACTTGGGTTTAAATCAACAATATTATCTAATACAGGATAAACTAATAAACAATTATTACAGAAATAATTTCCTTTATGTAAAATTAATTTTGTTTTGCATATTGGACAAACATAATCTATCTCATTAGAAGCAATAGAACTATTTTTTTCAATTATAAAAATTTCAGAAAGATTTGAATATGTACTAATTGGCATTAATTCATGATGTATAATTTTACCATCAAGAGTTTGAATTACTTCTTTTAAATTTTTAATATAACAATGTTCTTCAATATTCTTTTTTGTTTCTTCATTGCCAAGTTCATAACTAGGTTCAATAAGAATAAGATATTTAGAACATACCCTAAAAAGTTCTATAACAATTTCAAAGGCCTTATTTGTATTAGGCTCAATAGCATGATTTGTAAATACTACATCTATACTATTATCTAATAGTGGTATATGATTCATATCTGCAAAAAAAAAAAGAAGAAGATATGCTCTGCTCAAGACAAAATTCTTTAGCTACTTTAATTCTTGAAAGAGATATATCAAAACCATATCCTTTTATCTCATTATTATATTTTTTTAAAAATTTAAATAAAGTAACCAAAGAAGTTGCTTCCCCTGTACCTGCTTCTAAAATAGAATTAAATTGAAAATCTTTTAATAAATTAGAAACATATTCATATTTAATATTATAAAAATCTTTATCTGTTAACTCTACTTTAGCATTTTTATAAAAAGAAGATACAGTATGTGAACTATAATAACTAGAACGATAAGTACCTGCTTGTAAATCATAAGAAACTAAAATTGCATCAGAATCATTTTCATTTATTTTATTATTTTTTCTAACGTATTTCATTATATTAATATTATTTTGCTGAATTGTCAATCCAAGTGCGACACCTCTTGTAGAAAAACTTCAATTGGAGTTGTCCAATTTAGACACTTTCTAGGTCTATTATTAATGAGTTCTAGTTTTTGTTGTAATTCTTCTTGTGTT
>JARHYD010000040.1 GCA_029258655.1 Mailhella sp. | reverse complement strand
TTAACAGATGATAAATTTATATTGCATTTAAAAGAATGTGAATGTAGATTTAATTTTAGAAATGAAAATTTTGCAAAATTTATAGAAAAACTTTATTTCAAAAATAAAAAGTGATGGTCTAGACCCTTATTTTTTAATAAAAATTGATATTACCATAAACAATGGAGAGTTTTTATGCATAAAAAAATTCTTATTATTGGAGCAGTAGCTCTTGGTACAAAGGTCGCAACACGTTGTAAGCGATTGAACCCAAATACAGAAATTACCATGATTGATCAAGGAAGTTTTATTTCTTATGGTGGTTGTGGAATGCCTTATTATTTATCTTCTGAAGTAGAGCATATAGACGAATTACAAAAAACAAGTGCTAATGTTTTACGTAATCCACAATTTTTTATTAATGTTAAGGGGGTGGATCATGTTAAAGTTAGGACTAAAGCACTTGAAATTAACCGTCAAGAAAAATATGTTTTAGTGGAAAATCTTGATACAAAAGAACAAGAAAAAATTCCTTATGATGAATTAGTGCTAGGAATGGGAAGTACCCCCATTTTACCAAAAGTTAATGGAGTAAACCTTCATAATGTTACTACCATTGCAGGACTTGAGGACGCACAAGCTATTCGTAAACATTGTGAACATGGAATGAATGATCTTGTTATCATTGGAGCAGGTTTTTCTGCTATTGAAATTGCTGTTGGCTTATCTGAAATGTGGGGTATTAATTGTACACTTATTAAACGTTCGCCCCGTATGCTTCCAAGCCTTCTTTCTCCTACACTTTCCGATATGGTTAAAAATGATTTATCTAAAGCTAATATTAATATTATTTCCGAAGAAGAAGTTCTTGAATTTATTGGAGATGAAAAAGGTAATGTTTGCGAAGTTGTTACATCAAAACATCGTATAAAAGCTGATCATGTTATTTTGGCAATGGGAGTAAAACCTAATATAGAATTAGCAGAAAAAGCTGGATTAGCTTGTCACCCAAAATGTGGCGTTATTGTTAATGAATATTTGCAAACTTCTGATCCTACTATTTATGCTGGTGGTGATTTAATTGCTCTTAAAAATTTAATCACTAATCAAGAAATGCATTTGCCAATGGGATCAATGGCAAATAGACAAGGACGAATTATAGGAACAAATGTAGCTGGTGGTAATCCTGTAACAGGAAAGGAAACTTTTGCTGGAGCAGTTGGAACTTGGATAATGAAACTTAACTTAGGCACAGTTTCTGGTACAGGGCTAAATGAAGATCAAGCAAAAAAAGCTGGCTTTGATGCTGTTTCAATTTCTATGGAACAACTTGATAAAGCACATTTTTATCCAGAAAAATCTATGATGAGTTTAGAGGTTGTTGTGGATAAAAAAACTCGTCGCATTTTAGGTATGCAAGGCTATTGTGAGGACGGTATGTCCTTAAAAGCTCGTATTGATGCAATGGCTGTTATGTTTCAATATGGAAAACCAACTCTTCACGATCTTTCAAATGCAGAAGTTTCTTATTCACCTCCTTTTGCGTCAGCAATGGATATTTTTAATGCGTGTGGCAATGTTGCGGATAATATTGTGACAGGACTTGCAGAATTTATTACGCCTCAAGAATTTGAGGAACTTTTTGCTAAGCGAGAAAACAATAATTATATTTTTCTTGATGCACGACCAGGATTAGAACCTAAAAAGTTACAAGAAAAATATCCAAACTATTTTTATGCAACTTCATTAGAAACCTTTGAAAAAGATTTTGAAAATGTTCCCCATGATAGAAAAATTGCTATTATTTGTAATTCAGGAACACGAGCTTATGAATGTCAATTAAAATTAAAAGCAAAGGGTATTAAAGCGGTTAATTCCTCTGGTGGAATGCAAGCTATGAAAAAACGCGGAAAAGAATATTAAAAAAATATTTTTTGTTTTTAGGGGGAAAACTTTTGAAAAAGTTTCTCCCCCTAACCCCCTTACAAAACTTTTTATGTTTTTCATAAAGTTATTAGGGGCTATTTTTAAATTATTTGCAAGTATTAAACTTTGTTTTTAACAATAAAAATAAAAGAGTTGTAATGTAGTAATATTAAAACTCGTTATATTTACTATATAAAATAATTAATTTTTTATTTTTGAGAAAAAAGATTTTCTAGTTATGTCCTAAAATAGGCAAATTTATTGAAACGCATTTCAATAAATTTGCCTAATTGAGGGGGCTTTGGGGAAATCATTTCCCCAAAAAAACTCTTATTTAATAATATCTTTGATTTTTTTCTTTATCTTAGAACTTAATGTTTCATCATGTTTATCAAAAAGATGGTCTAAGGCTTCTAAAAGTTCTTTTTGTTCTGCTGTTAAATTAGTAGGAGTTTCCACGATAACTTCAATGAGTAAATCTCCTGTTCTTTTTTCACCAGGAAATGGAAGACCTTTGCCTTTTACTTGATAAATAGCTCCGCTTTGTGTTCCTTTTGGCACTTCAAAATCAATATCTTCATCAAGAGTAGGTACTTTTATTTTTGCTCCAAGAGCTGCTTTTGTAAAAGGAACTTTGGCACTATAAATAAGATTTTGTCCTTCACGGTCAAAGACTTTATCTTCTTCAACATGAATAACGACATAAAGATCACCGCTTGGGCCACCATTTCTGCCAGCTTCTCCTTCACCACGTAAGCGAAGTCTTGCTCCATTATAAACACCAGCTGGTACATGAACAGTGAGTTCTTTTTTCTCTTGTACTGTTCCTTCTCCTTTGCAACGTGGACAAGGTTTTGATATAGTTGTACCCTTTCCTTTACATTTTGGACAAGGACTACCAAATCTAAAAGGACCTTGCTGTACAAAAACTTGCCCTGCTCCATTACATTGGGAACAAGTTTCTTTTTTGCTGCCTTCTGCTGCACCAGTTCCTTTACAATCAGGACAAATATTTTGGCGAGGAATTGTAAGGCGAACATCATCACCTTTAGCAGCTTGTCTAAAAGTTATACGTAAATTATATCTTAAATCATCACCTACTGTTGGACGATTACTATTTCTTGCACTTCCTCCACCAAAACCAAAAAGATTTTCAAAAATATCACCAAATTGAGAGAAAATATCTTCATTAGTAAAACCGCCAAAGCCAGCATTACCAAAATCACTATGTCCAAATCTATCATAATGAGCACGTTTATCTTCATCACGTAACACATCATACGCTTCAGCTGCTTCTTTAAAACGAGCTTCTGCTTCTTTATTATCTGGATTTCTATCTGGGTGATTTTCAAAAGCGATTTTGCGATACGCTTTTTTTATTTCTTCAAAACTAGAAGTACGTTCTACACCAAGAACTTCGTAATAATCTCTTTTAGTTGTCATGGTTATTTAGTGGTTAAGGTCAAAACAAAACAATGTCGACTATGTTTATACAAAGCCGACATCAAAATTGCAAAAGCAATTATGCATTGGACTACCCAATACATAAGCATTAACTATTAATCGTCAATAAGATTTTTTTGCAAATCTTCATCTTCTCGCACTGGTGTAAAATAATCTAAATTTTCAGGCATAATTTTACCTGCTGCAATTTCACGAAGAGCTGTAACAACTTCCTTATTTTTAGTAGACATTAATGGTTCATAACCTTGACGAAATTGTTGAACACGTTTAATTGCCATTTGTACAAGTAAAAAACGATTATTAATACGTTGTTGGCAATCTTCAATAGTAATACGAGCCATTTTGGTTCTCCTCTTTGCTTTGCAAAAATGGATATTATTATCCCACACAGGGCAACATAGTAAACATAAAAAATAAATTTTTATTCTTAACCTATCTTCTTGTCAAGTTAAGATTTTTTCATTTTTTATA
>JARHYD010000036.1 GCA_029258655.1 Mailhella sp. | reverse complement strand
AACACAAGAAGAATTACGACAAAAATTAGAACTCATCAATAATAGACCTAGAAAGTGTCTAAATTGGACAACTCCAATTGAAGTTTTTCTACAAGAGGTGTCGCACTTGGATTGACAATTCAGCAATACTATAAGAAAATAAAAGATATTTATACTAATAATTCAATAATTATAGTAAATTATATTTTTTTATTGTTATTGTATTTTAATAAATAGTGTGTATTTTTTATAAGCATTATTTATAATATTAAAACTTTTTTATATTACTAGGTAAAAAATAGACATAACTAAAAAATATCTAAGGAATATTACTTGACAACCTTGTGTAATATGTATACAAAATTTATTCACAAGAGATTTTAACAATATTAAATGGATATATTCCGTTTTGGAGGATTTCGTGGCTAATCATAAATCTGCTATTAAGCGTCATAAACAAAGCGTAAAACGTAACGCTCGTAACCGTGCTGCACGTACTCGTATGAAAAACCTCGTTAAAGATGTACGTACTGCTATTATGAATGGTGATAAAGCTGCTGCAGAACAAGCATTAAAAGGTGCAACTGTTGCTCTTGATAAAAGTGCAAGCAAAGGCGTTATTCACTGGAAAAAAGCTGCACGTAAAGTTTCTCGCTTAGCAAAAGCTGTAAATGCTATCGGCAAAGCTGCTGAGTAATTTTATTTTATGAAATTTTAATGGCACGAAGTCCCTTTTGGGACTTTTTGTCGTTTAATACGTTTTAATATTTATTATTGTAAATAGGATATATTTTCAAAATATTTTTTTCTTTGGGGGAAATGATTTCCCCCAAGCCCCCTCAATTAAACAAATTTATTGAAACTTGTATTTTATAAATTTATCCATTTTAGGGAATTGATAAAAATTTTTTCCTTGAAAAATAAAAACTAATTTAGAAACACATATTATATATTGTGACAGTATTTCTTGTTAATTTTCTTATAGAAAATCTATTTGCAATTTATAGTTTTTTAGGTTAATTTTAATGGCATTAAAATAGAGAAGATTATAAATGCGAACAATACAAGTAATGAATTGTAAATGGTATAATGCTACGGCATGGTATGCAACATATCTTACAAAAATTCTAAATCAAAATGGACATGAAAGTCTTTTAATTACCATACCTAATTCTATTGTTAATCGGTATGCAGAAAAGCTTGGTGTTGCATATCAAGAAATGCCTTTTAATTCTCATTCATTATTTGATTTATTTTCATGCTATAAAAAAATTAAACAAATTTGTTCTGAATTTCGACCAGATATTGTTAATTGTCATAGAAGCGAAGGTTTTTTGCTTTGGGCAAATTTAAAAAAACAATTTCATTATAAACTTGTTAGAACTCGGGGTGATCAAAGATTACCTAAAAACAATTTTTTTAATACTTATAGTTATAATACTCTTTCTGATGCGTTAATTGTAACTAATTCAAAAATGCGTCAATATTTTCAAAAAGAAATGCATATTCCATCTTCTAAAGTTTATACTATTTTAGGTGGAGTTGATACCAATACTTTTTTTCCAAAAAAAGAAAATCGTCAAGAAGTAAGAAAAAAATTTGGATTTACAGAAAATGATATTGTTCTTGGAATTATTGGAAGACTAGATCCTATAAAAGGGCAATTTGAAACACTGCACGCATTTAAAAAATCTTTATTATTAGAAGAAGATACGACTTTTCATTTAGCTGTATTAGGTCAAGGTTGCCATTTTTCTATGCAAGCATTAGAAGATCTTGCGAAACAACTTGAAATCCCAAAAGAACAAATTCATTTTTATCATTATTTTGAAGACATAAATCAATTTATGAATATTTTAGATGCTGGAGTAATTTCTTCTCTTGGTTCTGAAGCCATAGCAAGGGTTGCTTTTGAAATGATAGCGTGCGATATTCCCATTATAGGGTCAAATGTGGGGGTTATGCCAGATATTTTAGAAAAAGATTTCATGTTTTCACCAGCAAATATTGATGAAATGGCAAATCTATTTCTTAAAGTAAAAGATGAAGATTTTCGAAATAGAATAAGAGAATCAACACAATTACGCTTTAAAGGTTCTCACGATAACTATTCTATTTATGGCTGGTCAATGAATGATTTTTATCAAAAAACAATGACAGTTTATGAAAATATATGATATATATTAAGGGAACGCTATATGATTATTAGTTTTGCAAGTGATAATACAGCAGGAGCACATCAAGATATTATTCAAGCCATTGCAGATGCAAATTCTGGATATGCTATTCCTTATGGATTAGATGATTATAGTAATTACTCTGATGTAATGTTTAGCCAAGTTTTTGGTGATGATATAGTTGTATGTTTTACTCTTAGTGGGACAGGTGCTAATGTAGTAGCTTTAAAAGCAATGCTTAGACCCTGGCAAGGAATTATTTGTGCAGACGTTTCACATATTAATACAGAAGAAGCAGGAGCACCAGAAGTTATTACAGGTTCAAAACTTCTTCCTATTCCAAGCTATGATGGAAAAATTCGTGCTAAAGATATTGATTTGTATTTAGAGCATAAAGGGGTATTTCACCGTGTTACACCTAAAGTTGTTTCTATAACACAATCTACTGAAAAAGGAACTCTTTATACACCAGAAGAAATTAAAGAAATATGTGATTATGCTCATGCAAATGGTTTATTGGTACATATGGACGGGTCAAGATTAGCAAATGCTGTTGCGGCTCTTGATGTTGATGTGAAAAGTATGACAAAAGATGCAGGTATTGATGTTTTATCTTTTGGAGCGTCTAAAAATGGAATGCTTTTTGGAGAGGCTATTGTTTTCTTTAATAAAGAATTATCTCGTGATTATATGACAATGAGAAAACAAGCTTTACAATTAGTTTCTAAAATGCGTTATATTGGTGCACAATTTAATGCTTTTTTTAAAGATGATTTATGGATAAAAAATGCTCGCCATGCAAATAATATGGCAAAATATTTAGCTGATAATTTAGAAGGAATAAGTGGATTATCTGTGCAAAAACCTTTTGTGAATGCTGTTTTTGTATGTATGGAAAAAACTCTTATAGAAAAACTATCTAAAGAATTTTATTTTTACGAAACAAATCCAGCAATACAAGAAGTTCGTTTTATGTGCTCTTTTCAGACAACACAAGCAGAAGTAGATTATCTTGTAAAGCGTATTAAAGAATTAGTGTAAAAGGAATATAATGAAAGATACTCGTGTTTCTTGGGAAGAATATTTTATTAAAATAGCCTACATGGTTGCAGAACGTTCTACCTGTACAAGACGTCGGGTAGGGGCTATTGCTGTAAAAGATAAGCATATTTTAGCTACAGGATATAATGGTGTACCAAGTGGGGTAGAGCATTGTCTAACTACTGGTTGTTTACGTACACAATTAAATATTCCTTCTGGAGAACGGCATGAAATTTGTCGAGGTTTACACGCAGAACAAAATGTCATTATCCAATGTGCAGTACATGGTATTTCTTTAAAAGATGCAGATATTTATTGTACAACACAACCTTGCTTTATTTGTACCAAAATGCTTATTAATTGTGGTATAAAAAAAATTTATTGTGTGGAATCTTATCCTGATGAGCTTGCATTGCAAATGCTTGCTGAAGCAAATGTTGAATTAATAAAAGTTGAGTTACCAAAAAAATGAATCATATCGTTTTCATGACACAAGCTTTAGAATTGGCAAAAAAAGGGAAGTATAAAACAGCTCCAAATCCTTGTGTAGGAGCAGTGTTAGTATATAATAATACTGTTATTGCCACAGGTTACCATGAAGAATATGGTAAAGTCCATGCCGAAGTAAATTGTCTTTTAGATGCAATTAAAAACGGTGTTTTTTATCAAGCTAAACAAGAAAAAAAAGTATATTTTTCTAATCCATTTTTACAAAAAGCTTTAGAAGAAAATAAACATAAACAATTTTCTGAACCTATTGATTTAGCTAAGTGTACATTATATGTAACTCTTGAACCTTGTAATCATTTTGGAAAAACGCCACCTTGTACACACGCAATTGTAGAATCAGGTATAAAAAGTGTTATTATTGGAATAGAAGATCCAAATCCAAAGGCAAGTGGTGGCATAGCATATTTAAAAGAACATAATGTTTCTGTACTTTGTGGAATTTTGGAAGAAGAATGTAATGATCTTATAGCAGATTTTTTATTATGGCAAAAAGAACAACGTCCATTTTGTATTTTGAAAATGGCAATGACATTAGATGGAAAAATTGGACCAAATCAAGGACATAGCCATACAATTTCTAATTCAAAATCTAAAGAAGTTACTATGAAATTTAGGCATAATGTTGCATTAGCACATGGTGCTGTAATGATTGGTGCAAATACTTTTTATTTAGATAACCCACAATTAAATGTAAGAAATTTAGATACAAATATTCAACCTAAAGCTATTATATTAGCAAATAAATTACCTAGTCCAGAAACTGATTATTTTTTAATTAGTAAACGAGCAGGGGAAACAATTTTTTATACATCAGAACAAAATGAAGAAAAAATTACTGCCCTTAAAAATCGTGGTGTTTCCATTGAAATTATGGAAAAAACTTCTTGTGATTGTTTAAATTTAAAAAAAGTTTTTGAAAGTGCTTTTCAAATTTATAAATGTCCTTATATATATTGTGAAGGCGGAGCTATGCTTGCTTTATCACTTATTAAGGAGGGACTTGTTGATTTATTAGTACTTTATGTTTCCCCTCAAATTTTAGGCGATGAAAATGCAAAATCAGCATTTAGAGGAAATTTTGTAGAAACAATGCAAGATGCATATCATTTTAAATTTGTCCATTCAGAAATGGTGGGTAAAGATATGCATGTATATTTGAAACCGGAGAAACAATGTTCACAGGATTAGTTGAAGGATTAGGCGAAGTTACAGCTATTCATCATTTAGGGAATGATCTTCGTCTTGATATAAAACCATTATTTGTATTTGATAAACCAATAATAGGGGAGTCTGTGGCAATTAATGGTGTTTGCCTTACTGTGGAAAAAGCAGAAAATTCTCTTTTAGGATTTTATGCCTCACATGAAACACTTTTGTGTTCAAATATAAAATTGTTAAAAACAAAAAGCCTTGTAAATATGGAAAGAGCTTTAGCTTTAGGAGCTAGGCTTGGTGGGCATTTAGTTAGTGGCCATGTAGATACATTAGGAATAGTTTCTTCCCTTAAAAATAGTGGAAATTCAAAAATAATAACTATTCAATATAATAGTGAATTTGCAAAATATATTATTCCAAAAGGATCTATCGCTCTTGATGGAATAAGTTTAACGGTAAATGCTTGCGGTATTGATTATTTAACGGTAAATGTTATTCCAGAAACATGGAAAGTAACTTCCATTGTAACATGGAATATTGGTCAACAAATAAATATTGAAACGGATATGATAGGAAAATACATACTTCGTTCTCAATTTATTGAAGAAAATCAAACAAAAAAAAGCAAGATTGACGAAAATTTTCTTCGTGAAAACGGCTTTTTTATCTAAGAGATATAATTATGGCTATTTGTAGTATTGATGAAGCGATTGAAGATTTCAAACAAGGAAAAATGATTATCCTTGCTGATGATGAAGATAGAGAAAATGAAGGCGATTTAACTATTGCCGCAGAATTTGTTACACCTGAAGTTATTAATTTTATGGCAAAATATGGTCGTGGTCTTATTTGTCTTCCTATGGATAATGAGCTTGCAGATAGACTTGAATTGCCTCTTATGACGCAAAGAAATGGCTCAAAATTTGGTACAAATTTTACTGTTTCTATTGAAGCAAGAGAAGGTGTTACAACAGGAATTTCTGCCCATGATAGAGCTCATACAATTTTAACTGCTGTAAAAGAAAATAGTACAGCTCGAGATATTGTTACTCCCGGACATATTTTTCCTTTAAGAGCTCATCAAGGTGGTGTTTTAATGCGGGCAGGACAAACAGAGGGAAGTGTTGACTTAGCAAAACTTTCTGGACTTCGTCCTGCAGCTGTTATTTGTGAAATCATGAATGATGACGGTACAATGTCACGCATGAATGATTTAGAAAAATTTTCCAAAGAACATAATATTAAAATTGCAACAGTAAAAGATATTATTCAATATCGTTTAAAAAAAGGCCAAGTTGCCATTAAAAGAGTTGCAGAAGCAAATATGCCAACTGCTTTTGGTGATTTTAAGATTATTGCGTATGAAAATAGCCTTGATAATCATACTCATGTTGCGTTAGTAAAGGGTGATGTAACAACTGATGAACCAGTTCTTACCCGTGTACATAGTGAATGTCTAACAGGAGATGTTTTTGCTTCTATGCGTTGTGACTGTGGCGGACAACTTCATACTGCTATGGCACAAATTGAAAAAGAAGGACGTGGTGTTATTCTTTATATGCGACAAGAAGGACGCGGTATTGGGCTTGCAAATAAAATTAAAGCCTATGCTTTACAAGATCAAGGATATGATACTGTTGAAGCCAATAATAAACTTGGTTTTAAAGCAGATTTGCGTGATTATGGTCTTGGAGCACAAATGCTTGTTGATTTAGGAATTTCAAAATTAAGAATTTTGACTAATAATCCAAAAAAGATTATAGGCTTAGAAGGTTATGGTTTAGAAGTTACAGAACGTGTACCTTTAGAGCAAAAACCTTGCATATTTAATGAAAAATATTTAAATACAAAAAAAGAAAAACTTGGTCACTTGTTTGGTAATAGTTGCCGTCATATTCACGGTAATTATGGTGATTTCTAAGCGAAGGAGTTATAGATGTATCATATTAAAACCATTGAAGGAATGATGGAAGCAAAAGGCTATAAAATTGCTATTATTGCTTCACGTTTTAATGATTTTATGGTAAATTCTCTTATTGGTGGTGCTGTTGATTATTTAGTTCGTCACGGTGCAAATAAGGAAGATTTAGCTATTATCCGTGTTCCTGGTGCTTTTGAAATGCCTATTGTTGCTAAAAAAGTAGCTGATAGTGGCAAGTATGATGGAATTATTGCACTTGGTGCTGTAATTCGTGGTGCAACGCCTCATTTTGATTTTGTTGCATCTGAAACAACGAAAGGACTTGCTCATGTTTCTTTAGAATATAATATTCCTGTTGGTTTTGGACTTTTAACTACGGATAATATGGAACAAGCTATCGAACGTTCTGGTAGTAAAGCAGGTAATAAAGGGGTAGAAGCTGCTTCTGCTTTACTTGAAACTCTACAAGTATTGAAACAAATATAGGGTAAACCATGCAAAGTAATAAAAGTGTTCCACGTCGTTTATCAAGAATGAAAGCTTTTCAATTTTTATATGGTTTAGAATTTAGCGAAGTAAATTCTATTGAAAATCTTGAAAAACGGTATCGTATGTTTCCAACCCAAGAAGGTGGCGAACCAAATCTTACTGAAGGTTTTACTTGGGAACTTATTGTTGGTGTTTGGAAATATTCACAAAAACTTGATGAAATTATTCAACAATATTCCAAAAAATGGCGTCTTGATAGAGTGGGAAGAGTTGAACTTTGCCTTCTTCGCTTAGCTTTATATGAAATAATATATCGTGATGATGTACCCTATAAAGTAGCAATGAATGAAGCCCTTGAGCTTAATAAACAATTTGGGGAAGAACGTTCACAAGCTTTTATTAATGGTATTTTGGACGCTTATTCAAAAGCAAACGAATCTAAATAATTTTGAGGTATAATATGGCATTGCCAAATCGTTATGATGCAGAATCTATTGAATTAAAATGGCAACAATTTTGGTCAGAAAATCATTCTTTTGATTGTGAAATTGATAAATCACGTCCAAAATATTATGTATTAGAAATGTTTCCTTATCCCTCTGGAAATATTCATATGGGACACGTAAGAAACTATTCTATTGGTGATGTTGTTGCTCGTTTTCGCCGTATGCAAGGCTATAATGTTATGCATCCAATGGGTTGGGATGCCTTTGGCTTACCTGCTGAAAATGCTGCTATAAAACATAATATTCATCCAGCCTCTTGGACATATTCTAATATTGATAATATGCGTAAGCAACTAAAAAGACTTGGCTATTCTTATGATTGGCAAAGAGAAGTTGCTACTTGTCACCCTAAATATTATAAATGGGAACAAGAATTTTTCTTAAAATGGCTTGAAAAAGGTATTGTGTATCGTAAAAAAGCACCACAAAATTGGTGTTCAAATTGCCATACTGTTTTAGCAAATGAACAAGTTGAAGATGGTAAATGTTGGCGTTGTAGCACGTTAGTTGAGCAAAAAGAATTGACACAATGGTTTTTGAAAATCACTGATTATGCTGATGAGCTAATTGCTGATTTAAAAAAACTCGAAGGTGGCTGGCCTGATCGTGTTTTATCTATGCAAAATAATTGGATAGGAAAATCTATTGGGGCTGAAGCAATTTTTAAACTTGAAAATAGTGAAAAAGAAATAAAAATCTTTACCACTCGTCCTGATACTATTTTTGGCGTAACTTTTATGACGTTAGCTCCAGAACATTCTCTTGTTGATGAGCTTATTAAAGGAGCTAAAAATGAAACTGAATTACGTGCTTTCATTGAAAAAACACGTAATATGGATAGAATTGCTCGTCAATCTGAAACCTTAGAAAAAGAAGGTATGTTTACAGGGGCGTATGCTATTAATCCTTTTACAGGGGATAAAGTACCTGTTTGGATTGGTAATTTTGTTTTAGCTGAATATGGAACTGGTGCTGTTATGGCAGTTCCTGCACACGATCAAAGAGATTTTGATTTTGCTAAAAAATATGCAATTCCTATGAAAGCAGTTATTTCTGTTGATGGAAAAGATTTAGATGTTAATACCTTAGAATGTGCGTATACTGAACCTGGAATTATGATTAATTCTGGTGAATTTTCTGGAACACCAAATGAAGAAGGAAAAGCAAAAATTATTGCTGCCTTAGAAAAAAATGGTTGTGGTAAAAAAACAGTAAACTTCCGTTTACGTGATTGGAATATTTCTCGTCAAAGATATTGGGGTGCACCTATTCCTGTTGTATATTGCGAAGAATGTGGAATGCAGCCAGTAAAAAAAGAAGATTTACCTGTTTTACTTCCTCTTGATGTAAAAACACACGAAGATGGTCGTTCTCCACTTCCAACTTGTGAAAATTTTGTAAATACTGTTTGTCCAAAATGTGGAAAACCAGCAAAACGAGAAACTGATACAATGGATACATTTGTAGAGTCTTCATGGTATTTTGCTCGTTATACTGATGCACGAAATGAAGAAATGCCATTTTCAAAAGAAGCATTATCTTATTGGTTACCTGTTGACCAATACATTGGTGGCGTTGAACACGCAATCTTACACCTTTTGTATGCTCGTTTCTTTACAAAAGTTTTACGTGATTTAGGTTATATAGTACCAGAAATAAATGAACCTTTTGCTAATCTTTTAACGCAAGGTATGGTTTTAAAAGATGGTATAAAAATGTCTAAATCAAAGGGTAATGTTGTTGACCCAACAGAAATGATTAGTAAATATGGTGCTGATACTGTTCGTCTTTTTTGTCTTTTTGCTGCACCACCAGAAAGAGATTTTGATTGGAGTGATGCTGGCATTGAAGGTTCTGCTCGTTTCTTACAAAGAGTATGGCGTTTATATCAAGAATTACGTCCATATATTTTTGCTATGAATCCTTGTTCTTCAACAAAAGAACAAGCAGATACAACAGAAGCAAAAAATTTACGCCTTAGAGAACATAGCACTGTAAAAAAAGTAAGCGAAGATATTGGGAATAGATACCAATTTAATACAGCTATTGCTGCAATTATGGAACTTGTTAATGATACATTTGCAGTAAAAGAAATGCTTATTCAAAATGAAAATGGAAAGGCAATTTTATCTTCAGCTATGGCAACTATTATTACTTTACTTTCTCCCATTACTCCTCATATTTGTGAAGAATTTTGGCAAGATTTAGGGCATACAAATTTAGTTGGTTCTGTTGCATGGCCTACCTATAAAGAAGAAGCTCTTGAAAAAGATATACTTACAATCGTTATTCAAATAAATGGTAAATTGCGTGGAAAAGTAGATGCACCAAGTGCAGTTTCTAAAGAAGAACTTGAAAAATTAGCTATTAATGAGCCTAATATTCAAAAACATCTTGAAGGATTAACCATACGAAAAGTGATTGTTATTCCCGGAAAACTTGTTAATATTGTTGCAAATTAATATGAAAAAATTTTTACAGTTTTTTTTGATTAGTTCTCTACTTTTTATTAGTTCCTGTGGCTATAAAATACAAGGTTTATCTAATCAGCATACTGGATCAATCTTAGGTGATGGCAATAAAACAGTTGCCATTACCAAAATTGATGATCCTTCGCTTTACCCTTGGGTTAATTATTATGTAACAAATTTATTTCATACAGAAATGAATATGCGTAAATTAGCAAAATGGGCAAGCAAAGATAAAGCAGATTATGTTATTGAAGTTATTATGCCACGCTTTGAAGCTCGTTCATTTTTAAATGATGAATCAGATAAAACCTTATTAAGTACCATTTATATTCAAATGGAAGTAACAGTAAAAAATACAAAAACAAATGAGGTTTGGAGTTCTGGTTTATTATCTGCTAGTGAATATTTTGATGTGATGAGTGAAGAAAATGCCGTAAGGGAAAATTTATCAGAACTTATTTATAATGTTTTTAACGCAATGGAAAATAATTTTTAATGGAAAAGATTGCTGGTTTTTATTTTTGTCATTGTCCTGATGTACAAATGGCTAAGGAATATATGGAGGAATATATTTCTAGTTTTGGTGTTGAATGGCAAAATGCAGAGCGGCATACTTTTTGGATAGATGATTTAGTTAATAATAAATTTTTTATTGCATTAGATGAGATAAATTTTGAAATAAAGAAAAAAATATTTTTTGTTCGTGATACACATGAATTAAATAGTGAAATGTGGAAAAGAATATCCCTAGTTTTAGGAAAACCAAGAGAAGATATTTTTCCTATTTTTTTTATTAATAATGCTCTTGATAAAGGAAAATTAAAAATACCTGCCCTTATCCAAAAACAAAAATGTTTTGAATTTGCTAAGAAAAAAGAATGGATTTATGAATCTATTGGTATTACAGAAAAAAATTTTGCACAACTAATTTTAAAAAAAGCAAAAACACAATATAATTTACAATTATCTAATGATGTAGTTCATATTTTACAAAGTTCTCTTACTCCTGATTATAATAGTATTAATAATGTATTAGCACAATTAAGTCTTTTTTCTGAAAATGGAGAAATTAATACTAATGTAGTTGCACAACTAACAAATTATGCACCAGAATTAGGATTATTTGATATTATCAAAAAAATAGAAACAGGAAATACAAAGGAAATATGGTCTTTTTTCATAAAAGAAGGAAGAATTATTGAAGATAGTTATCTATTTGCTTTTTTATCTGTTATGGCAAGGGAAATGCGTTTACTTTGGAAAATAAAAACTAATGAACCAACATTTCTTAATAATCAAGTTTTAGCATATAAAACAAAGATTGCCCAAAAGTTAGGTTTTACATATATTTCAAAAATTTTATCTTTACTTGCTTTTGCGGAATATTCTATAAAATCAGGTAAAAAATCTCCTATGGAAACATTTGAAGAATTAATTAAAGATATAACAAATATCTATAATAAAAATTTAATGGAATTAGCATTGCTTTATTCCGTCAATAATAATGAGTAAAGCATGGCACAAGAAGATCCACATTACTTAGGACATAGAACACGCCTAAGAGAAAGAATATTAAAAAATCCTCGAGAAGCAGAATCGTATGAACTTCTTGAACTTTTACTTGGTTATGTGAATAAAAGATGTGATACTAAACCTCTTGCAAAAGATTTATTAAAACATTTTGGTTCTCTTTGGGGAGTGTTAAATGCTCACCCAACAGAGCTTGAAACAATAAAAGGTATTGGTGAATCATCAAAAATATTTTTTATTTTACTTCGAGAACTTGTAGCAAGATATTTTATAGAACCTATTAAAGAAAAGAAATCCGTAACATTAGATGATATTGCTATGCTTGCTCGTTGTGTGCTTGATGGATTATATTATGAAGAAGTTTGGGTAGCCTTACTTGACAATAATAATAGATTGCTTAGTTTTGATAAAGTAAATACAGGAGATATGGACGCTGCTTTTTGCTCACCTAAAATGATAGCTGAACTTGCAATTACTAAAAAAGCAACAGCATTAGTTTTAGTCCATAATCACCCAGGAGGAATTACAAAAGCTTCATGGGCTGATAGAGAAACAACATTACACGTACAAAAGGTTATGAATTTAATGGGGATACGTTTACTTGATCATCTTATTATTGCTGATGGTAAAGTTATAAGTTTAGCAAATAATCATTTGCTTGATGATAGTAATATTTTAAATACATCTGATAAACAAATTTTATAATTTGATGATATAGATAGGATAGAGCATGGCAAAGAAAAAAAATGATATAATTGAAGAAAAAGTTGAAAAAAAAGTTATTGAAAAGAAAACAAAGCAAAATACAAAAAATTCTGAAAAAGAAAAAAATGTAAAGAAAAAAATACAAGAAGTTGATGAAATAAAAACTCCAAAAGAAAAATCAAAGAGAAATAAAAAAAATTCTCCTGTTGATATAATTCAAGAACTTATTAATTCTGAACAAGAAATAACTATTGGAGATACTTCTTTATTAGAACAAATTCCTGAAAAATTAGGACTACTTTCTTTACGAGAAAATGTATTATTTAATTCAATGATAATGCCTATTTATGAAACACGTGAAGAAGGTATTCAAGTTATTGAGGACGCCTATAATACAAGTAAATTTATTTTTGTAACTTGTCAAAAAAATGCTGAAATTGCAGAACCTACCTTTGCAGATTTATATACTTTTGGCACTGTTGGGCTTATTTTGCGTATGATAAAATTACCTAATGGGCATATTAAAGCATTAGTACAAGGTGTAAGTCGTGCAAAAGCATATCAAGAAATTGTAAAATCAAATTATTTAACGGTAAAAGTTGCATTAATTGATGAAGTTGTTTTAGATGAAAGTCCAGAAATTGAAGCATTAATGCGTACAGCACGTGAAAATAGTGAAAAGATATTGCAATTACGTGGTGTTCCTGTTGCTGAAATTATGGGTATTTTATCACAAGTAGATGATCCTGGAAAAATAGCTGATTTAATTGCGTCTAATATGCGATTAAAAGCCCATGAAGCACAAACAATGCTTGAATGTTTAAATCCTATTGAGCGATTAAAAATGATTAATAATCATTTATTAAAAGAAGTGGAAATTGCAGATTTACAAGCAAAAATCCAAAATATTGCTCGTGAGGGTATGGATAAAGCACAAAAAAGTTATTACTTGCGTGAACAAATTAAAGCAATTCGATCAGAACTTGGCGAAGGTCAAGATGCAGAAGAAGAATTAGATATTTTACGCGAAAATATTAAAAAAGTAGGTTTATCTAAGGAAGCTAAAAAAGAAGCAGATAAACAATTACGTCGACTTGCCAATATGGGATCAGATTCTGCAGAAGCAAATGTGGTTCGTTCTTATCTTGAATGGCTTGTGGAATTACCTTGGAAAAAATTTAGTAAGGACTTTTTAGATATTCCAAAAGCAAAAGAAGTATTAGATTTTGATCATTATGGATTAAATAAAGTAAAGGATAGAATTTTAGAATTTTTAAGCGTACGGAAATTAAATCCAGAAGCAAAAGCAACTATTTTATGTTTAGTAGGGCCTCCGGGGGTAGGGAAAACTTCCTTAGGTCGTTCCATTGCTAAGTCTATGGCAAGAAAATTTCAACGTATTTCTTTAGGTGGTATGCGAGATGAAGCAGAGATTCGAGGCCATAGAAGAACTTATGTAGGTGCAATGCCTGGTAGAATTATTCAAGCATTAAAAAATGCTGGCACACGTAATCCTGTAATTTTACTTGATGAAATTGATAAATTAGCAAATGATTTTCGAGGAGATCCAAGCTCTGCTCTTTTAGAAGCTCTTGATCCAGAACAAAATAGCCATTTTAGCGATCATTATCTTAATGTTGAGTTTGATTTGTCTAAAGTTTTATTTGTATGCACAGCTAATAATGTTGATTCTATTCCTCATGCTTTGCGTGACAGAATGGAAATAATTAATATTTCTGGTTATACCGAATTAGAAAAACTTGCTATTGTAAAATCTTATATATTAAAGCGTCAAATAGAAGATAATGGTCTTACAAAAGAACAAATAACAATTTCTGATGTTGCTATTAAAAAAGTTATTCGTGAATATACAAGAGAAGCTGGTTTACGTAATTTAGAGCGTGAAATAGGTGCTATTTGTCGAAAAATCGCTCGTAAGGTTGCAGAAAAACAAATTAAGTCTTGTTCTATTACCCCAAAGCTTGTTGAAGAACTACTTGGTGCTCCACGTTTTATTGAAGAAGAAAGAGATAAAATTCTTTTTCCGGGTGTAGCAACAGGTCTTGCTTGGACACAAGCAGGTGGTGATGTTTTATATGTTGAAGTAAGCCTTATGAAAGGCAAAGGAAATATTCTTCTTACAGGTAAACTTGGTGATGTAATGAAAGAAAGTTGCCAAGCAGCAATTTCTTATATTAGAAGCCATGCAAAAGATTTACAAGTTAAAGAAGATTTCCACGAGCAATATGATATTCATGTACACGTACCAGAAGGAGCAACTCCTAAAGATGGTCCTTCTGCTGGGGTAACTATTTTTAGTGCTATTTTATCAGCATTAAAAAATAAATCTTTAAAAGCTGAATATTGTATGACTGGTGAAATAACCTTACGTGGGCGTGTATTACCAGTAGGTGGAATAAAAGAAAAAATTCTTGCTGCTGTTACTCGTGGTTTAACTGATGTTATTATTCCAAAACAAAATGTTAAAGATTTAGAAGACATTCCAGCAGAATTATTAGATAAAATAACTGTTCATCCAGTAGAACACGTTGATGATGTAAAAAAACTTGTTTTTAGTAAATAAATAAAACTATTTTATGAGGGGGAACTTTTGAAAAAGTTCTCCCCTTCATACACCCCCACAAAACTTTTTTAATACTAGATAGTTTGTAATTATCTTGTTATTTAACAAGATAATTTTTTTATCGCTTTAGCACAATAAAGACCACTCATTTAATAAGTGGTCTTTATTGTATTCTAAATTAATCGTATTTTATATTTATTTGGGGGAAATGATTTCCCCCAAGCCCCCTCAATCAGGCAAACTTATTGAAATACGTTTCAATAAGTTTGCCTATTTTATAGAGGCAATATTAATGATAAAATTAACATATAATATATTTTGCATAAAAAGTTTTGTAAAGGGGTTTTAGGGGGAGAAACTTTTTCAAAAGTTTTCCCCCTAAAAAAACTATTAATTAAAGTGTGTTTCCAAGTTATTTATAATAACTTTAACATATTAGACTTATAAAAAAATATTATAAATAAGAAAAATAAAAATTAATTTGAAAACACACTCATAATAAGAATTAATCTTTAGTAAAAATAGCACCAGTAGCAGCTGATGTTACTTGTTTTGCATATCGTCTAAGAACAGGCGTTTTTGCTTTTGGTGCAGGAGCTTGATATTTTTTTGCTCTTTCTGCAAGTTCTTCATCACTTACAAGAAGTTGCAAGTTTCGATTTGGAATATCAAGTTTAATTTTATCACCATTTTGAATAAGTCTAATTGGTCCACCTTCTGCAGCTTCTGGGGAAATATGTCCAATAGCTGCTCCTCGTGTTGCACCACTAAAGCGTCCATCAGTAATAAGCATTACATCTTTATCTAATCCCATACCAGCGATAGCAGAAGTAGGTCCAAGCATTTCTCGCATACCTGGTCCACCTTTAGGACCTTCATATCGAATAACAACGCAATCACCTTTTTGTATTTTTCCTTCTAAAATAGCACTCATTGCGTCTTCTTCTTTATCAAAAACTTTAGCAATAGCTTCGCGACAATGCATTTCTTTTGCCACAGCACTTTGTTTTACAACTCCGCCAAGTGGAGCAATATTACCATGTAAAATGGCAATACCACCTTGTTCTGAATATGGATTATCAATAGCATGAATTACTTCATTATCTAAGACATGAATATTATTTTCTTCTATGTTTTGTTTTAATGTTTTTCCTGTAACAGTAATAACATCACCATAAACAAGCTCTTTTTTGAGAAGTTCACTGATTACAGCAGGCACTCCACCAGCTCTATGTAAATCTTCTACTATATGATGTTTTCCAGCTGGAGAAAGTTTACATAAGTTTGGTGTTATACGGCTTACTTTATCAAAAATATCTAAAGTAAGAGAAAGTTCTGCTTCAGAAAAGACAGCAGGTAAATGTAAAACTGTATTGGTACTTCCACCAAGTGCCATATCAATAGCAACAGCATTATGTACAGATTTTTCTGTTACAATATCACGAGGACAGATATTTTTTTCAACAAGTTCCATTACTTGTTCACCTGCTTCTTTTGCTAAACGAATTCTAGCAGAAGAAACAGCAGGAATAGTTCCATTTCCTGGAAGAGCTAAACCAATAGCTTCTGATAAACAGTTCATTGTATTTGCTGTAAACATTCCAGAACATGATCCACAGCCAGGACAGGCACTTTCTTCTACTTTAGCAAGTTCAAGTTCTGTTAAATTTCCTGTTTTATATTTACCAACAGCTTCAAAAACACTATTAAGGTCTGTTGCATTTGGTCCTGCCATCATTGGTCCACCAGAAACTAAAATAGAAGGAATATTTAAACGCAATGCAGCCATAAGCATACCGGGTACGCATTTATCACAGTTTGGAATAAGAACTAAACCATCGAAAGGGTGAGCCATTGCCATAAGTTCAATCGAATCTGCAATAATTTCACGAGAAGGTAGAGAATAACGCATTCCTTCATGGTTCATTGCTATACCATCACATACTGCAATGGCTGGAAATTCAATAGGAGTTCCACCAGCTGAACGAACACCAGCTTTTACAGCTTCCGCAATTTTATTTAAATGTATATGTCCAGGAACTATTTCATTAGCAGCATTTACAACACCAATAAGAGGACGTTCTATTTCCTTTCTCGTAAGACCAAGAGCTGCAAATAATGATCTGTGTGCTGCTCTTTCTTTTCCTTTTTTCATAATATCACTACGCATGGTAACTCACCTCAAATAATATGTTTGTATTGTATGGATTTTATTAAATAAAGCAATATCTTTGTAAAAGTAAAGAAAATTTTATTTCTAGGATATTTTTTTAACAATAATATTTTTTAGAGAAGGGAAGAAGTTAATAGAAAAAATTCCTTCTTATTCTCACTCTCTGCACCTCAAAGCAATATCTTCAATTTCATATTTTTTTCAGCAAGTCGCTTTGCTCTTAGCTTCCAGAGAGTGAAACTTATTAAGTCAGTGACTTTATGAAAATATTTTTTATTTTTTTAATTGTAAACCCAAGTTCGACAGTATTAAGTAAAAAAGTAATTTAATACAAAATATTACAAACAAATTTATCTAAAGTGATATAAAAAGAACGAAGAAAAAAAATTAGAACTTATCAATAATAGACCTAGAAAAGGTTTAAATTGAAAAACTCCCATTGAAGTTTTTCTAAATGAAATATCGCACTTGGCTTTACAATTCAGCAAGTAAAAAAACAAAAATTAATTTGAACATACACGTTATTATAAAAACATAATCCTATTTAAATAAAAATAGGGGAGAGTATATGCATAAAAAATATAATAATAAAAAAGTAAAAGAGGAGTAACTTATTATTATAATAAAATGGAAAAGTATTAATAAACAAAGTAAAATAAAATTAATTTAAAAATATATTCTAATACAACAAAATTTTTATAGATGAAAATTATAATTATATTTTTAAATGTATAAACATAACAGATAAAAATTGTACTAAGATAATTATAATCCATTATAAAATTATTATATTATAAAGTTTATAATTTCAATTAGTTATAATTATGCTTATTTTTTATATATTATCAAAGTTTACATAATTAGCATTATGAGCTAAAAATAATACTAAATTTTATCCTACAAATAAGCCAAGAAAAATGAAACGTTTTTTAAAGTATCGATTAAAGAATATACTGTTTATTATAAATAACCTCTTAGTATATCAGTATTAAATTTTATGATTAAATACTTGAAAAGTCTTATTATATAGCGTAAAAATAACAAGA
>JARHYD010000034.1 GCA_029258655.1 Mailhella sp. | reverse complement strand
AACACAAGAAGAATTACGACAAAAATTAGAACTCATCAATAATAGACCTAGAAAGTGTCTAAATTGGACAACTCCAATTGAAGTTTTTCTACAAGAGGTGTCGCACTTGGATTGACAATTCAGCTATGGAAAATATAAAGAGTTGCAATATAATACCAGCAAAAAATAGTTATATTCAATATACAAAAACAAATAATTTTTTTATTTTTGAGAAAAAAAGACTTTTACCAAGTCCCCTCAATTAAGCAAATTTATTAAAGCTTATTTCAATAAATTTGCTTAATTGAGGGGACTTGGAGGAAATCATTTCCCCCAAAAGAAAAAATAAAATAAATTTAAAAATACACCCCAATTTAAAAATACAATTAAAAATTTTATTTTTTATTAAATTTAATATTTTTTAATATAATTTCAAAATGTTACTATAAAAATATACTCAATTTATAAAAATTCCCCCTTGCAACAAATATTTTTTTAATATAAACTCCCCCTATCTTTTGTCATGCACTATGTATGAAATTTTCCTAACTATATGGAAGGAATGTATTTTAATAAGATGAGGATGCCGATGGAGGAAAAAAGTAAAGAAGTAAAGCCAACAAAAAAATGTGGCTGTGGCTTTGGACCTTTTCTAGTTGGTCTTGTATTAGCCCTTGTTATTGGGTGGTCAGTAATTCCAGCATTAAAGCTTGAAGAAAAAAAGCAACCTATTGCATTTAACCATGCAGTACACATTGAAAACGCTGGAATGTCCTGTGAAGACTGTCACTTTTTACGTGAAGATGGTACGTTTAGTGGTCTACCAGACACAGCTTCCTGTGCAAGCTGTCACAGTGAACTTATGACAGATCACCCAGAAGAAAAACGTTTTTATGAAGAATATGTTTTAGCAGGTAAAGAAATTCGTGATGAATGGCTTGTATATCAAAAACAACCTGACAATGTTTTCTTTAGCCATGCAGTACACTCATTAGAACGATGTGGAACTTGCCATACAGAATTTGAAACAACACAACAATTCTGTAACCTTTGTCATATTGACGTTGCATCTACCACTACCCCTCCAGTTTACAAAGAAAATAAACTTTCTACTTATTCTGTAAACACTATGAAAATGGCAGAGTGTGAAGCTTGTCACGCTAACCCAGGTCACGTTGGAACAACAAATGCAAGTAATGCTTGCTTTGTGTGCCATAAATAAGGTTAAGGGGATCAAACAATGCAAAGACGTGGATTTTTAAAATTTGCTCTTGGTGGTACAGTTGGTCTTGTTGCCTCTCCTGCTATTTGGACAACCCTTTATGACCTTGCTTACTGGACACAAAACTGGGGCTGGATTCCTCGCTTAGAAAAAGGGGAAAATCATTTTATTCCTACTGTTTCCAAATTAGATGGAACTCCTATCACTGTTCGTTTAGTAGATAATCGAGTTATTCGTCCATTAGGAAATAAAGAAAATACATATAGCAAAGGTGGGCTTACACCACTTGCGGCTAGTGAAGCACAATTAATGTATTCTGAATCTCGCATAAAAAGACCTTTGCTCAAAGGTCCTGATGGTGGGTATACATTTATTTCTTGGGAAAAAGCAGAACAAATCCTTAAAGAAAGAACAGAACAAGCAAATGGTTCTCTAGCATTTTTAAATGCTGATAGCACTTCTTCTCTCAATGATATTTTTTCAGCTTTTCTTGCAAAAAATGGTTCTAACCAATACTACTTAATGCCAAGTGAAGAACAAACAGCTATTTATGCTTGGCTTGCTATGGGTGGTACTGGACGCATAGGCTATGATCTCAAAAATAGTGACTTTATTTTATCTGTTGGTGCAAACTTTATGGATAGTTGGGGAACTGTTGTTCATAACCGTGCTATTTTCAATGAAACACATCAAATAGAAGAAGAAGCCAGTCTTAAAATTGCTTATACTGGAGCAATGCAAGACTCTACACAAGTTATTTCTGATTTATGGATTCCTATTAAGCCTAGTACAGAAGAAATTTTCCTTCATGGTATTTTAGGGGAACTTATACGTCGTGGAATAACAAGTGATGTAACTCTTCTTGGACTTGGTAATCAATATACCCTTGACGATGTTGCAAAATATTGTGGTACTGATACACAAAAAATTAAAACACTTGTTGATGAACTTCTTAAAGCATCTCGTCCATTGGTACTTACTGGTGCAACCTTAGGACAAACAAGCAGTACAACATCTATCATGCTTACTATTGCTATTAACTATGCTTTAGGTCGCATTAACCAAGATGGAAGTATTATAAACTTGCCAATGCAAGATCCACTGCTTCCTCAAGCACAACATTTAGCTGAAATTTATAGCCGTAATTTTGTTTCTTTCTGTCAAAATATTACAGCAGATGACCATAATGCTCCAAAATTACTCTTTATTAATGAAGCTAATCCTGTTTACGCTCTTTCCAAAGATGCTCAAGTAGAACAAGCCTTGAAAAATATTGATTATAAAATCATGTTTGCAACACATTGGAGCGAAACCTGTGCTGTATGTGATTTAGTTCTTCCTGCTGCTTGTGGTTTAGAACGTTTTGATGATGTTTATACTCCTTATGGTTCTGGTTCTATAAACTGGACTATTGCAAAACCAATAACTAACCCATTATTTGAAGCTCGTCCTGTTGGTGAACTTTTTATTGCATTAGCAGAAGAACTTGGTATAAATCTTGGTATAAAAGATGTGCCTAATTTACTACAAAAACGGGCGGCTAGTCTTGGTATTGATTTCAAAAAACAACTTGAAAGTGGTGATACCTTTGTAAAAGAGCATGATAATATTACTATTCCTATGATTAGTTTTATGCCTTTACTTAATAAAAGATCTACCCCACCACGTACAGATATTGCTTTACTTACCTATATTAATTCTGCTGCGGGCAATCCAAGTGTTGGTATTCCTCCTTATGCTAATAGAGCTATTACAGCATACCAACTTCAAGATGGACTTGCTATTGCACAAATGAATAAAACAACAGCAGACAAATTAAATCTCAAAAACCAAGAAAAAGCTTTTATTGAAACACGAAATGGTAAAATGCCTGTACAAGTAAAAGTTTTTGAAGGAATTATGAATGATGTTGTTGCTGTTATGGCTGGTCTTGGTCATACAGAGTTTGACAGATTTTCAACAAATAAAGGTAATAATATCTTGCAATTCACCGAAATTGAAATGGAAGCAGGTTCTGACCTTCCTATTTGGACACACGCTTGCAATGTGGTGAAGGGGTAATATATGTCACATTTCAAAGATTTTACAATTCGCTTTGGTATGGTTATTGACCTTGATAAATGCACTGGCTGTGGTGCGTGCATGATGTCTTGCCAAGCTGAAAATAACGTTGCACCACAAGAAGATGCGACTAATAAGCTTCGTTCTATGACATGGCTTAATATTTATCGCTTATCTAATGGCAAAGCATTCCCTGAACATGAAACTGTTTTTCTTCCACGTCCTTGTATGCAATGTGGCAATCCTACTTGCGTAACCGTTTGCCCTGTTGTTGCAACAGAAAAAAATGAAGAAGGTGGAATTGTCAGCCAAGTAACGCCTCGTTGTATTGGTTGCCGTTATTGTATGGCAAGTTGCCCCTACCACGCTCGTTACTTCAATTGGTTTGATCCATACTGGCCTGGTGATTTAAAAGAAGCTCTTAGTCCAGATGTTTCAACTCGTCCTCGCGGTGTTGTTGAAAAATGTACGTTCTGTCACCATCGTTATATGCAAGCAAAAGATAAAGCTATTGCTAATGGTGAAGATCCTTTTGATCTTCCAGAAGAAGCATATCAAACTGCTTGCACAGAAGCTTGCCCTAACGGTGCTATTACATTTGGTGATCTCAATAACGAAGCACACAAAGTACATGAACTTAAACAAAGCCCTTATGCTTTCCGTTTACTTGAACGTTTAGGTACAGAACCTCAAGTGTATTATTATAGTAAACGCGAATGGGTTCGTCGTTTAGGTGATAACTACCTTGAAAACGAAGAAACTGGCAAGCCTTTAAATACGTTATTTAAAAAAGCTCACTAGAAAAAGGATATAACCTATGGATTATAGCAAACCTATTGATAGTGCCCTTTTTCCTAGAGGGTGTGAACGTTGCTCCTTTAGCGTTTTCTCTTTGTTAATGCTCATTCCTACTGCCCTTCTTTTATTCGGGCTTTATGCTGCATACACTGTTCTTGCAAATGGCTTAGGGGTAACTGGTCTTGATGATAAATTTGGTTTTGGTTTATGGATTACCATTGACCTTGCTGTTATTGCTCTTGGTGCTGGTGCATTTTTTACAGGACTTTTACGCTATATCTTAAATATTGATGAATTAAAACACATCGTTAGCTTTACTGCTGTTATAGGCTTTTTATGCTACACAGGTGCGATGTTTATTCTTGTTTTAGATATTGGTCAACCTCTTAGAAGTTGGTTTGGTTACTGGTATCCAAACGTACACTCCATGCTTACAGAAGTTATCTTTTGTATTACTTGTTACTGCACCGTACTTATTATTGAATATATTCCTCTTATCTTAGAGCAAAGACTTTTTGAAAAGAACAGATTTATTCAACACTTAGCACATAATTTTCACGTATATATGCCACTTTTTGCTGGTATTGGTGCATTCCTTTCTACTTTCCACCAAGGCAGTCTTGGTGGTATGTATGGTGTACTTTTTGGGCGTCCATACCTTTTCCGTGATGGATTCTTTATTTGGCCTTGGACTTTCTTCTTATATCTTTTATCTGCTGTAAGTGCTGGTCCAATGTTCTCTGTTCTTATGGTTTCTCTTGTTGAAAAATTAGCAGGAAAACAACTTGTTTCTTGGAATGTAAAACAACTTATGGGTAAAATCGGTGGCACTATGCTTATTGTTTACACCATTGGTAAATTCCTTGATTCCTACGCTTGGGTTAATGATGTTCTTCCAAGAACAGGACTTACTTTCGACCAAATGTTTACTGGTATGGTATATAGCTCTTTTTGGTTTTATGCAGAACATATTGCTCTTGTAATTGGCATTGCCTGCATGGCTATCCCAAGTCTTAGAAGAAATTCCGTATTCTTCTATACTGGTGCATTAGTTACCTGCTTTAGTATCACCTTAAACCGTTTTGTTATGACAGTTCAAGCTCTTGGTATCCCTGTAATGCCCTTTGAAGAATGGCGTTGGTACTGGGCAAACTGGGCAGAATGGGGTGCTTTTGCTCTTATTTTAGGATATGCCATTATCACCGTTGCTGTTACCTATCGCTATTGCCCACTCTTCCCTCAAGAAGCAGAACTTAATAAAAAATAATAACTATAAAAACACTAAAAAAAGCCCTGCCAAAAACAGGGCTTTTTTAGTATTATTTTCTTATGATAATTTTTTTTATGAGAGGAGAACTTTTGAAAAAGTTCCCCTCTCATACTCTCCCTTCAAAACTTTTTAAACAAAAATCCATTTTGCGTGCAAAATGGATTTTTTACTAGGGTATATTTCTAAATTATTTATAATTACTTTAACATATTAGACAGATAAAACAAAAAATATTTTCATAAAATCACTGACCTAATAAGTTTCACTCTCTTGAAACGAGGAGCAAAGCGACTTGCTGAAAGAGTGTGTACCAGAAAGAACTCTTTAATATTTTCAATAACTTCTATTCGATACTGTTACACTTAGCTTTACAATTAAAATTGATTTTTTTTACTTATACTCTCATAGGCAAATTTATTGAAATATATTTCAATAAATTTGCCTGATTGAGGGGGCTTGGGGGAAATCATTTCCCCCAAAAAATAAAAAATTATTTTGAAGGATAGTGGCTAAATTCAAGAACAGGAATTTCATCACCCAATTTTGCTTTAATGGCTTTAAGCATAAGTCCTTTATTTGGGCATGGAAAACCAATAGGAGTTCCTTTTGTTATACAAGAAGTTAGCATAATAACTTCTGCACCTCTATCTACGAGCATTTTAGCTCGCATTACAGCTTTTTTACCGGGACAACCACCACAACTAACAAAGCCAACAACTTCACAAGCTCCAATTTCATTTTCAGCTAAAGAACCAGAACCTTCTGCTGCCGTAGTAAAATCCCTTGTACCCGGACAAATATCTTCTGTTTGTTGACATCGAATAATACCTAATTTTTTCATAATAGCTCTCCTTATTTTCAATACAATAATAGTTTGTTCTTTAAAAAAAATAAAGTCAACCAAGAAAAATTTTTTTCTTATGATACCCTTTGACTAATGATATAAAAAAAGGTTAATATCCTATTTTGATAATTACATTTTAGATACAAAACTTGGAGTTCTTATGTCTATTATTTATAAAAATTCTGCTTCACGCTCATTACATATTGAAGAACGTGAACAACCACAACTCTATCGTGATGTATTTCCATATTCTAAAGTTGGTCGAATAGAATTTGATGATATAATTATTCCACCGCGTCCTGCTAATCCTTTCTTTATCACGGACACAACTTTTCGTGATGGACAACAAGCACGCCCTCCCTATACTGTAAAGCAAATAGCAAGAATGTATGATTTGCTACATAAACTTGGTGGAAAAAGTGGTCTTATTCAAGCTTCTGAATTTTTTATGTATTCACAAAAAGATAGAAAAGCCATAGAAACGTGTAGAGCTAGAGGATACCGTTTTCCACGTGTTACAGGCTGGATACGTGCCAATATTGATGATTTAAAAATAGCACGAGATATGGAATTTGATGAAGTAGGAATGCTTACAAGTGTTTCTGACTATCATCTTTATTTAAAACTTGGCAAAAATCGTCAAACAGCCATGAATGATTATTTAAAACTGGTTGAACAAGCCCTTAATTGGGGAATAGTACCACGTTGCCATTTTGAAGATATAACTCGAGCTGATATTTATGGTTTTTGTTTACCTTTTGCCCATAAACTTATGGAACTTTCAAAACAAGCTTCTATGCCAGTTAAAATTCGCCTTTGTGATACTTTGGGCTTTGGCGTTCCATATTCTGGAGCAGCTTTACCTCGTTCTGTACAACGTATTGTACGTGCTTTTACTGATGAAGCAGGAGTACCGGGTGAATGGCTTGAATGGCATGGACATAATGATTTTCATAAAGTTCTTGTAAATGGTGTGACAGCTTGGCTTTATGGTTGTGGAGCTGTAAATGGGGCTTTACTTGGTTTTGGAGAAAGAACAGGCAACCCACCATTAGAGGCATTAGTTATTGAATATATTTCTTTAACAGGTAATGATGAAGCAGCAGATACTGCTGTTATTTCTGAAATTGCAGATTTCTTTGAAAATGAACTTGAATATAAAATTCCTGCAAACTATCCTTTTGTTGGAGCAGAATTTAATGCAACAGCAGCAGGAGTACATATTGACGGTTTAGCTAAAAACGAAGAAATTTATAATATTTTTGATACAAAGAAAATTTTAGGAAAATCAGTACCAATCATTATTACGGATAAAGCAGGCAGAGCTGGTGTAGCATATTGGTTAAATCATCACTTTAAACTTGAAGGTGAAAATAAAATCAGCAAACAACACCCTGCTGTTGGCAAGCTTTATAATGAAATTATGAAAGCATACGAAGAAGGTAGAAATACTTCTTTCTCTACAAAAGAAATGGTTATCTTAGCAAAACGTTATTTACCAGAACTTTTTGTTTCAGAATTACAAAAAATCAAACGTCTTGCTGGTGAACTTGCTGCCCATGTTATTACAAAACTTGCTAGTGTATGCACAACAGATGAAAATGATAATGAAACACAAAATGCAATGAAACTTTTTGTACAAAATTATCCTTTTATCCAATTCCTTACATTAATTGACAATAACGGTAAATTGCTTGAAGCTGTTATTACAGATCCAAGTTATCAAGAAAAATATGGCAATTTACCTAAAAAAGGTTATGATTATTCTAATCGTGAATGGTTTCAAAAACCTTTGCGTGATGGTAAATTGCACATTAGCGATCTTTATCAATCGCAGTATACAAGCAAATTAATTATTACTGTTTCCATTGCAGTAACGAATAAACACGATGATATTACAGGCGTTCTTTCTGCGGATATTCAATTAGAAGAAATTTTAAAATACGAAGCTGAATTAGAAGCAGATGAACATAATACAGATTTAGATGATTAATATTTATTAGGATTAATTTATGAAAAAAATGATAATAACAACGTCTATTTTAGGATTATTATGTATTAATTCTTCCTTTGCCTTTGCTCTTAATCCAAATGATAACAAAGAAAAAGAAGCTTTTAAACAAATGCTTACAGAGGTTTTAAAAGAAAATCCAGAAATTATTTTTGATGTAATGAAAAAAAATAATATTGAATTTATTTCTACCATTACCGAAGCCTCAAAATCTGTAAGAGATGAAGAGCTAAACAATCAATGGAAAAAAGATATCAAAGTCCAAAAGAAATTTATTAGCGAAAATAGACCAACATTAGGTAATGCAAACGCAAGCAACACGATTTACATTTTTTCTGATTTTTTATGTACCTATTGCCAAAAATCTGCACAAATAGTAGAAAGCTTTATACAAAAACATGATGATGTTAAATTAGTCTTTAAAGCATATCCAAAAAATGAAGCTGGCAAACTTGCAATGCGTTGGTTTTATTATTTAAATCAAAAAGATAGCAAAAAAGCATGGCAATTACACGATACAATATTTGTCCATCAACAGGCTTTTGGAGCAAGTCCTCTTGCTGTGCTAAAAGAAATTGTACGTCAACAAGGTTTTGATGCTGAAAATATTGCAAAGGAAGTAGAAAAAAATAAAGCAAGTCTTGATGCTATGATAGATCAAGATTTAAATGAAGTTAAAAAATATAATATTCAAGGTACGCCCTATATGTTTATAAACAACCTTGTACTTATTGGGGCTCAAGATTTAGCAACCTTAGAAAGTGCTTTAAATTTTTCAAAAAAATAAAATGACAAAAACGCCTAGCATTATAACTATCGGTAATTTTGACGGTGTTCATTTAGGACACCGTCACCTTATTGATAATATGATTAATTTTTCAAAATCTACCCAATACAGAGAAAAATTTTTTCAAGAAAATCCTACCATTTTAAAACACTATTTATTAAAATTAACAGATAATATAGAACCTATTATTATCACTTTTAATCCTCACCCTGCAAGTATATTAGGAAATAAGTTTTATATTCCACTTATGACCTATAAAAAACGTTATGAATATTTACAAAAATTCTCTCAAGCAACAGTAGAAGAATTTTCCTTTACTCCTGATTTCGCAAAACAAACAAGCCGTGAATTTTGTGAGTTTCTCGTTAAAAAATATAATCTTCGTATTCTTTTTATAGGCTATGATTTAAAAATTGGTTCTGATAGAGCTAATATAGATGTACTAACTGAACACGGAAAAGAATTAGGTTTTGCAGTGTATGCTCATCAACCAGTTCTTACAAAAGCACAACAAATTATTAGTAGTACTAAAATCCGTGAAGCACTTTTAGAAGGAAACATAAAAAAAGCGAACGAAATGCTAGGCTATGCCTATACCCTTTCTGGTTTTGTAGAACATGGATTTCAACGCGGAGGAAAACTTTTAGGCTTTCCAACAGCTAATTTATCAGAAGATACACTTATTGTTCCTAAAAAAGGAGTGTATGCCACAAAAGTTAAAATTCTTGATGAAAAATATCCAGATAACTATTATGCTGTAACCAATATCGGTTATAACCCTACCTTTAATGGAAATGTTCGCACTATTGAAACTTTTATTATTGACTTTGACGCAGATATTTATGATTATCAAATAGAAGTTTCTTTTTATCACTTTATACGCACAGAAGAAAAATGTGCTTCCTTAGAAGAACTTATTGCAAAACTTCACAGTGATGTGGAATGTGCTAAAGCATTTTTTAGAGGTACTTATGAGTAATCTTACTCGATTTGGGGTTTCCATTGAATCTAATCTTGTTGATGCATTTGATAAATTAAGCAAAATAAAAGGCTTTGCTAATCGTTCCGATGCCCTACGCCAATGTATGCGAAACGCATTACAGCAAGAAGCAAGTCAAGATCCACATACAACAGTAAGCGGAGTTTTAAGCGTTATTTATGATCATCATAATAGCGACTTACCTAAAAAACTTACTGCCATGCAACATGAAGTGCATGAAATAGTTATGACGAGTATACATATACATTTAGATTTACATCATTGCCTTGAAGTAATGATTTTAAAAGGACAAAATGATAAAGTCCAAGATTTAGCTAATAAACTTTCAACTGTTCGTGGTGTATTACAAGCAAATTTGGCAATTACTTGTATTGAAAGTCTAACTTCCACAGCTATTGACCATACAGATTTAAAATATTCCTCCATTGAACATAATCACCATAATAAAACACACAAACATAAAAAATAAGGTCTACTATGCATAATCATTGCTCACACTTAGAAGATGTACAAAGTAGTAAAGCAAAATATTCTCTAGCTATTGATAGAGTTGGGATAAAAGATTATCATATTCCATTGGTAATCAAAGACTTAGCAAACGAAAAACAACATAGCGTAGCTAAAGTTGATATGGCAGTTGATTTGCCAGCAGATTTTAAAGGAACGCACATGAGCCGTTTTATCGAGGCTATGGAAGAATGGCGAATAAATTCATCAGAACAACTTGATTATTCTTCTATGAAAAAGCTTTTAGAACGTGTCCGTACTAAATTAGATGCTCAAAAAGCCTATATAAAATTTTCGTTCCCCTATTTTATCACCAAAACTGCACCTATAAGTAATGCAAAAGCAAGTGTTGATTATCATTGCTCATTTACAGGTGAATGGGATAAAAAAGATGAAAAGCCTAATTTTTTAATTGAACTTGCTATTCCCGTAACTACTGTTTGCCCATGCTCAAAAGCTATAAGTCAATATGGAGCTCATGGACAACGAACAATAATAAAAATGCAAATCAAACTTAATAAATTTTCTTGGCTTGAAGAATTTATCCATATTGCAGAAAAAGCTGGATCTGCTCCTATTTATGCAATTCTAAAACGACCTGATGAAAAATTTGTTACAGAACAAGCCTATGAAAACGCCTATTTTGTTGAAGATGTTGTTCGTAATGTGGTTAATAGTCTTGAAAACCATGATCATGTAGAATGGTATAAAGTAGAAGTTGAAAGCCATGAATCCATACATGGGCATAATGCCTTTGCTGTTATTGAAAAAAAATAACAATCGTAAATTGGAGTGTGTTTTCAAATTAATTGTTATTTTTCTTGTTTCTATAAAATTCTCTTATTTTATTATGCTACTACGCCTATTAAGTATTACAAAAGAATAAAAAAAATAACTCCCCTAAGATAAACAAATTTTTTATAACTTGTTTCAATACATTTGCCTAATTGAGGGGGATTGGGGGAAATCATTTCCCCCAAAAAAATAAAATAAGATAAATTTAAAAACACCTCCTAATATTCCTTTATATTATAATATTAAAAAGTACGTTCTGCTATTTTATCTGTTTGTTTATTCATATTCTTTTTTTCTGCATAAGGTGGATTACATACTTTACAAGAAGTATAACCTCGTTCTTTTGCCTCTTGAATAGTTAATGATATAACTCGCTTACTACGTGCTAATGTACTACAATCTCTATAATGATATTTTTTTCCTTTTGGTGTTACATAAACGTATTGCTCTTGAGCATAAGAATTTTCTGGTAAAAATATTCCTGCAACACTCAACATTAAAGCCAAAGCTAATGATTTCATAATTACTCCTTAAAGTTTTTATATAAAAATAGTATATTATTAATATTAAAATTTGTTAATAGATATTATATGTATAATTTATCTATTTTTATATTAT
>JARHYD010000027.1 GCA_029258655.1 Mailhella sp. | reverse complement strand
AACACAAGAAGAATTACGACAAAAATTAGAACTCATCAATAATAGACCTAGAAAGTGTCTAAATTGGACAACTCCAATTGAAGTTTTTCTACAAGAGGTGTCGCACTTGGATTGACAATTCAGCTTTAAGAAAAAATTTTTACTAAGGTGTGTTTCCAAATTATTTATAATTACTTTAACATATTAGACGGATAAAACAAAAAATATTTTCATAAAGTCACTGACTCATAAATTTCACTCTCTAAAAGCGAGGAACACAGCGACTTGCTAAAAGAGTGTGTACCAAAAAGAACTCTTGGGAGGGCATTGCTTGGGACGGCAGCGGTAGCCGTTGGCGAA
The DNA here is from genome assembly GCA_029258655.1 of Mailhella sp. Lineage (GTDB taxonomy): Bacteria > Desulfobacterota > Desulfovibrionia > Desulfovibrionales > Desulfovibrionaceae > Taurinivorans. Next base: position 69,478 of record JARHYD010000027.1, on the reverse strand, counting down.
GAATGAGCTTTACGGATAGCGACAGCGGTTTATGTATATTATTTAGCGTAACTAATTGCTGCCTTTATTCGTAGCTTCCTGCGTCACAACGGCTAAAGCGAGGGTGAGAGCTGCTACCCAAAGGGCGACGAAATCGTTTCCCTTACACCAAGTTTACAAGGTTTAGAGAAATAGACAGCAACGCTAGGAAGGATTTCCCCCTGCTCGGGTTAAAGGGGGGAAAACCCTTATAAAACGTGATACTATGTAATAGTAGAATAAATAAGAAAATATTATATAAACAAGAAAAATAAAAAATTAATTTAGAAACCCACCCTAATACCCTAAAATAGATAAATTTATTAAAACATTTTTCAATAAATTTGCCTGATTTGGGGAGGGCTTGGAAAAAATCATTTCGCTTTAGCCGTTACGACAAAGGAAATTACGGATAAAAGCAGTGTAACCCCAAAGAAAAAATAGAATAAAATTAATGTAGAAACACACCTTATTTATTTCTTTTTTTAAATTCCCATGGAGCTTCTGGATTTTTGTCTTGCCATAAGCCTAAGCCTTCTTCACGAGCTTCATATTCTGCTTTTTCATAACTTGGGCAAATCATTAGATCATGGCAAAAATAAGGATGAACCCAAGCAAAACCTTGAGCCAAAATTTCCTCTTGTAAAGATATTCCATTTTCATCATATAAAACAACAACTTGTCGTCCATATTTATCTATATCATGTATTTCTATGGTAAATTCTTTTCCTTTCGTTTGATTATAAACAAACTCTCTAGCTTTATTAGCAAAAGGTTGACTTTTTTCTGGTGCATCTATGCCATATAAACGAACTTTTACAATATTACCATTTTCATTTTGAACATTTAATGTATCACCATCAAAAACTTTACGAACAAAAACTCTATCATGGCTTAGACCTTTTTCTTGTTCCATAGTTGGTAACATATCTTCCAAGCCAAGTCCTTCTGATTTTTTATCATTATCAGAAAATAACGCCACAATACAAAGCACAAGGCTTGCTATTAACAAAGGAAAACGACGTAAAATACTTTGTAATTGTTTCATAATCGTTATTCTCCATCTTTAAAATCTATTTATAAAGTATAAAATAAACAAGTTGCAATGACAAGGACTTTCATATATACTATTTTTTGTTTAAAAATAACAATATTTTTAATCGTTGAACTTCTTTAACCTTAACTTTTAGGAGATGTTATGAAAAGCTTTTCCTCATTGGTAATTGCCCTTTTGCTTTTATTTGCAAGTTCCACTGCACAAGCAAAAACGTATATTAATGGGATAGATGCAAACTACCCACCTTTTGCATTTATTGGAGAAGATGGTAAACCAACAGGTTTTGACATAGAGTCAATGAATTGGATTGCCCAAAAAATGGGATTTGAAGTTCAACATATGCCTATTAACTGGGATGGTATTATCCCTGCATTACAAGCAAAAAAAATTGATATGATCTGTTCTGGAATGAGTATGTCTCCAGAAAGAAAACAAGCAGTTAATTTTTCTGAACCATATTATTCTATTAAAAAATATATTGCTGTAAATACAGATTCGACTCTTACAATCGAAGAACTCTTTAAAGGAAAATATACACTTGGTGTACAACGTGGTACCAATGAACACGACCTTTTGCAAACTCGTATTGATGATGAAGATTTAGCAATTAAATTACGTCTTTATGATTCACCACCTATGAGTATTGAAGATCTTTTAAATGGTCGTATTGATGCTATTGCTATTGATAGTGCACCTGCTGAAGATGCAATTAAAAATGGTAAAGCAATCAAAATTATTGGAACATACGCAGAAGGTGATGATTTTGGTGTTGCCGTTAACAAAGATAATGAAGAACTTTTAAAACTTATTAATGAAGGATATGTTCTTCTTAAAAAAGATCCATTTTGGCAAGAATTAAATGTAAAATATTTAAATGCAAAATAAATTTTTCTTGACCGTATCATTTTTTGATACGGTCAACTATGTGCAAAACTTTTGTTTTTGCCATTTTTATTTTAAATAATATTGGACTATTCGTGGAAACAATAAAAACTATCTATATAAATCTTCCTTATATCTTAGAAGGAACATATACAACAGTTTTACTTATTTTAGGAGCATTGGCACTTGGCTTTTGTCTTGGTGTGCCTTTAGCTATTTTACAAGTATATGGAAATCGTTTTATTCGTCAAATTGTAGCACTTTATGTTTGGTTTTTTCGTGGTGTTCCCATTTTATTATTATTGTTTCTTTTTTACTTTGGACTTTTTAATCTAATTGGTCTTAATCTTGATGCCCTCACAGCATCTGGACTTGTTTTAGGATTAACAAGTTCTGCCTACCAATCTCAAATTTTTAGAGGTTCAATACAATCTCTTCCTTTAGGACAATTTAAAGCAGGTTCTGCTCTTGGTATGACAAATTTTCAAATTATAAAAAATATTATCTTACCACAAGCATTACGGCTTTCTATCCCCGGTTGGTCAAATGAATATTCTATCCTTTTAAAAGACTCTACTCTTTGTTTTGCCGTTGGAGCTTCTGAAATTATGGCACGTACACATTTTGTTGCTTCACGAACCTATGAATATTTGCCTCTTTATATTGTTGCAGGTTTTTTATATTTTCTTATTACCCTTATTGGTATTAGAATTTTGCGTTTTATTGAAAAAAAATATGCTATTCCAGGATATACACTTTCTGTATAAAGAATAGCTATTAGGATATAGTATGACTACACTTCTTAGTGCAAAAAATATTTCTGTCACATTAGGTAACAGAAAAATTCTTGATAATATTTCATTAGATATGAATGCAGGTGATTTAAAAGTATTAATTGGACCTTCTGGTGCAGGAAAAAGTACACTTTTGCAATGTATTAATCATCTTATTGCCCCTGATCATGGAGAAATTTATCTTGAAGGAAAAAAAATTAATACCAATAATAATAAAGAATTATGTCACTTACGCCAAAATGTGGGAATGATATTCCAAGATTTTAATCTTTTTGATCACCTAACAGCATTAGATAATATTTGTTTAGCTTTAATAAAAGTCCATAAGCTCTCAAAAACAGAAGCACAAAAACGTGCAAGAAAAGAATTAGATAGAGTAGGGCTTTCTAATAGAGCAGGTTTATACCCAGCACAATTATCTGGTGGACAAAAACAACGTGTAGCTATTGCTAGGGCATTAGCAATGGATCCCAAAATTCTTTTATTAGATGAACCCACAAGTGCTTTAGATCCAGAACTTGTAGGTGAAGTATTACTCGTTATTAATGATCTAGCAAAAAATGGAATGCCAATGATAATGGCAACCCACCAAATGGATTTTGTTCGCTCTCTAGCTACTGAAGTTTTATTTATGGAACATGGCATTATTATTGAACAAGATTCCCCTAAAATTTTGCTAGCTGAAGGAGCAAAAACTAGAACTCTTGATTTTTGTTCTAAACTTAATAATTTAAAAGATGGCTGTACCATATTAGGATAATATTGTGGAATTATTAGATTTAGCCTTTTATACAGAACGAATTATCCCCAAATTAACTCATGGAATGATAGAAAGTCTTTGGCTTATTATTCCTGCCTCAATTATTGGAGGAGCTTTTGGGATTTTTATGGGAGTTCTTCGTGTTTTTGGTTCAAAATGGATAAAAAAAATAGCAGATAGTTTTGTAGCCATAGTACGTGGAGTTCCTTTAACTATCCAATTAATGATTTTATATTTTGGTTTACCTAATATTCCCTATTTAAAACTTTATCTTGATCCATACCAAGCAGCTCTTTTAGGCTTTATTTTCTGTACAGGAGCTTATCAATCCGAATATATTCGAGGTGCTTTATTATCCATAAAACAAGGACAAATCAAAGCAGGTCAAGCTCTTGGTATGACAAAATTCCAAATTATATGGTCAATTATTATCCCTCAAGCCTTTAGAAAAGCAATTCCTGGCTGTGGCAATGAGATAATTTACCTTATAAAATATAGCTCTCTTGCTTATCTTGTTACCCATATTGAACTTACAGGTGAAGCAAAAATTTTGGTTTCAAGAACTTTTAGACCAACAGAAGTCTATCTTATAGCAGGGTGTTATTATTTATTTTTAGTGACTGTGGCAACATGGATTCTCCACTTACTTGAACGTAAACTTTATATACCAGGCTTTGGCAAAGCAAAATAAAACTTATGGCAAACTCAAATTTAGAACATATTAGAAATTTTTCCATTATTGCACATATTGATCATGGCAAGTCAACACTTGCAGATAGAATTTTAGAATTTACTAATCTAGTAAGCGACCGTGAAAAAAAGGATCAATATCTTGATAATATGGATCTTGAAAGAGAACGCGGTATTACAATTAAAGCACAAACTGTTCGTATTCCTTACAAAGATAAAGACGGAAAAGAGTATATTCTAAACCTTATTGATACTCCTGGTCACGTAGACTTTAACTACGAAGTTTCTCGTTCTTTAGCAGCTTGTGACGGAGCATTGCTTGTTGTGGACGCCACACAAGGTGTAGAAGCACAAACATTAGCAAACGTATATTTAGCGCTTGATCATAACCATGAAATAGTACCTGTACTTAATAAAATGGATTTACCAAGTGCTGATGTTGACAGAGTAAAAGAAGAAATAGAAGAGAGTATTGGACTTGATTGTACAGACGCTGTTCCTGTTTCTGCAAAAACAGGACTTAACATTGATCAAGTACTTGATGCTATTGTCCATAGACTTCCAGCCCCAGAAGGAGATTTAAATGCTCCTCTCAAAGCACTTATTTTTGATTCTTGGTATGATTCCTATCAAGGTGTTGTAGTTCTTTTTAGAATAATGGACGGCAAAATCAAAAAAGGTGATAAAATTCGCCTCATGGCAACAGGAAAAGAATACGAAGTTATTCGGCTTGGCGTATTTTCACCTACCCCACTCGATATGCCAGAACTTGGTGCTGGTGAAGTAGGTTTTTTATGTGGAAATATTAAAGAACTTGGCGATGCAAGGGTTGGGGATACTATTACTCTTTCCAATAATCCTGCACAAGAACCAGTACCAGGCTTTAAAGAAGTGCAATCAATGGTTTTTTGTGGCTTATATCCTACTGATTCTGCTGATTATGAAAATCTTAAAAGTGCATTGGAAAAATTACAATTAAACGACGCTGCTTTTTCTTTTGAACCAGAAACATCACAAGCTCTTGGCTTTGGTTTCCGTTGTGGATTTTTAGGACTTTTACACATGGAAATTATTCAAGAACGTTTAGAACGAGAATTTCAAGTAGAACTTATTGCCACAGCTCCTTCTGTTATTTACAAAGTTAAAACAACTGACGGTGCAGAACTTAGTATTGATAACCCTTCTAAACTCCCTGATGCTGGTAAAATTGAAACATTATATGAGCCATACGTAAAAATGGATATTCATGTACCACAAGAATTTGTAGGGAATGTTTTTAAACTTTGTGAAGAAAAACGTGGTATTCAAAAAAATATGGGCTATCTAACTTCTGCCCGTGTTGTTATCACCTATGAATTACCTTTTGCAGAAATTGTTTATGATTTCTTTGATAAATTAAAATCTGGTACAAAAGGTTATGCTTCTATGGATTACGAACCCATTGATTATAGAGCTTCTGACCTTGTAAAATTAGATATTATGCTAAATGGTGAAGCTGTTGACGCATTAGCCGTTATTGTACACCGCGAAAAAGCATATTATTATGGAAGAAACTTAGCACAAAAACTCAAAAAGACTATTCCACGACAACTTTTTGAAGTGGCAATCCAAGCCGCTATTGGACAAAAAATTATAGCCCGTGAAACAGTTTCTGCTTTCCGTAAAAATGTTACAGCAAAATGCTATGGTGGTGACATTACCCGTAAACGTAAACTTCTTGAAAAACAAAAAGAAGGTAAAAAACGCATGAAACGTATGGGTAACGTAGAATTACCCCAAGAGGCATTCCTCGCTGCCCTTTCTGTGGGAGATGAAAATTAATATAAATAAAGACCACCTAAAATAACGTGGTCTTTTTTTTTTACATTTTAATTATCATATTTTATTTAATTTCTTTCATAATAAAACTAAATCTATTATGGTATATTTCTAACTTATTTATAAATATACTCTAATACATTATGTTGTATTTTTTAGTTTTATTGATCATTATGAATAATCTGAAAACATACGTTATTCTTTAATATAACTGTAATTAAAAATTATTATAAATGCGAAAATTCACATTGAATGAAATTTTTATATCTTGCTATTAAATGAGAAATGTATAAAATATTTGCTATTGTAGTTTAGGAGGATTGAATGCGTAAATTTATACGGACTACGGTATGTTTTTCTGTTGTAAGTGCTGCATTTTTAGCTGGCGGAACATTTATGAAAGCTGTGAGTGCTGATGCTGATTATGATTCTTTAAGACGTTTTAGTCAAGTTCTTGATATAGTTGAACAATATTATGTTGAAGATGTAAAACAGCCTAAATTGATTGATGGTGCTTTAAAGGGTATGTTACAAGGTCTTGATCCTCATTCAACTATGATGGATAAAGATGAATTTAAACAAATGCAAGAAACCAATGTTGGCAAATTTAGTGGAATAGGTGTTGAAATTACTACCGCTAATGGGATTGTAACTGTTGTTTCCCCTATTGAAGATACTCCAGCTTATAAGGCAGGAATTAAAGCAGGTGATCAAATTTTATCTATTGATGGCAAATTTACTGATCAAATGAGTTTATCTGAAGCGGCAACGCTTATGCGTGGTAAAAAAGGGTCTGAACTTACACTCTTAGTTCTTCATAAAAATAGTGCAAAACCTGTTACTATTAAATTAAAACGTGATGATATTCCTTATATTACAGTAAAATCAAAAGAATTAGAAGAAGGTTATCATTGGATTAGACTTACTCGCTTTAGTGAAAATACCTCAGATGATTTAAGAAAAGAATTAAATAAAGCACAAAAAAGTGGTGAAATTAAAGGTCTTATTTTGGATATGCGAAATAATCCAGGAGGATTAGTTGACCAAGCAATTAAAGTTGCTGATATGTTCTTAGAAGATGGTCTTGTAATGTCAATGCGTGGTCGTGATGGCAATGATGAAATGGAATATACTGCACAAAAACAAAAAGATGATGTAAAAGCTCCTCTTGTTGTTCTTGTAAATGCTGGTTCTGCGTCTGCATCTGAAATTGTTGCAGGAGCGTTAAGTGATAGAAGAAGAGCATTAATAGTAGGAGAAAAAACCTTTGGTAAGGGTTCTGTTCAAAATGTTATTCCTTTGCCAGATGGAACAGGCTTAAAGCTTACAGTTGCACTTTATTACACACCTTCTGGAAAATCTATCCAAGCAGAAGGAATTACACCAGATTTTGAAGTTCTTTGGGAAAATTCACGTGAAAAAGATGATGATGCAATTTTTGTTCGTGAAAAAGATCTTACACGTCATTTAGAAACAGGAAATAATGCAAAAAGTAAAAAATCAATACAAGATAAGGAAGCAAAAGAATTATTAAAAATTGATAATCAACTTCGTGTTGCATTACAACTTGTAAAATCTTTACCAACTATTCAAAAAATTAAATAAGGTTGTAGTAAATTTTTCTTTTATTATAATTTTATATAATAAGAAAAAAATAAAAACTAAGATATGTGTCTAAGTTATTTAGAATTATTAAACTTTGTTTTCTAATAATGAAAATAAAAAATTTATAATTTAGTAATATTAAAAAATATTATATTTAATATACAAAAATAAATAACTTTTTATTTTGAAAAAACTTTCTACTCATACTCTTAATCAGGCAAATTTATTGAAACTTTTCTCAATAAATTTACCTGATTGAGGGGATTTTGGGAAATCACTTCCCCAAAAAATATTTAAATTTAGAAACATACTTAACTTGGAAACAGATCCTAATGAATACAGCTATTCAAAAAATTATAAGTATCAATGTATTCTTTATCTTCCATGATATTTTTGGATAGCATTCTTATATAAGATTTTTGTTTTTCATTATCATATTGTTATGAAACAATTTTTCAAAAAAATAATTTAAAATAAGGACTTCATAAAACAAGTCCTTATTTTATAGGTATGGGGCAGAAAAAAATGAAAAAAAAAGAGCATAAAGCAGAAAATATTTATGCAGGAATAAGACGAATATTTAGTGGATTTTTTGTCTTTTCTTTTTGTTTAGCTCTTTATTTTGGTATTTCTGCTATCTTATCACATTTTTTTCATGAAACAGATAGTTTTGCTGTTAAAGAAAATGCTGTTCCTGGAATACGGTTAACATCAAAAAAGAAAGAAGAATTAGAAGAAATTGAAAAAAAAAGTTATTTAGGATCAAAAGTTATTGAATATGATGTAAGTGCATTACAAATAAAAGCATATTCTGCATACGAAGATCCTTTTCAAAAAATTACTAATACTATTCAAATAAAAAGTAATGAACATCAAAAAATGTTATCACATATAGAAAAAATTCATTTTGCATTAAAGGATTTTTTATTGCAAGAAATTCCTCAAAAACAAATTATTTATGCCGATAGTGGCGAACATTTTGATAAATCATTGCAAGCTTATCCATTTATTGTGTTTCAATTAGTACATAGTGATTCACCAAAATATTTATATTATTTAGGAGCAGAAAAAAATAAATTTTTAAGAAAACTAGAAAAATTTTTGAAACAGAAAAATCTTCCTTGTAAGGTTTATGATGAAGGAAGTTTTTTTTATATTATGTATCGTAATAAGATAACACATATCATACGATTGCGTCAACTTGAAGAACGTATGAAAGCTGTTTCTCTATTAAATATTAATAGCTTTTATATGACATTAATTTTAGATGATGCAGGGGAAAATTTATCTTTAGCAAAAGAGTGTATGGATTTGCCTTTTCCTGTTATTTTATCTATTTGGCCAAAAGCAACACACGCTGTAAGTATAGCTGTATTAGCTCATGAAAAAGGTTTGCCTGTATTTTTACATCAACCTATGGAAGCATATTCTCATGAAGGACATACTATGGATATGGGCGAGGGGGGCATTTTAGTTGATATGCCTTATGAACAAATTTATAAAATTTTGTCAGAAAATATTATAACTGTTCCATATGTACAAGGAACAAATAATCACATGGGATCAAAATTTACAGCAAACACAAATGCTGTTGAAAAATTTTTAAGAGCTGTTCGAGAAATAAAACCTTTTTTTGTTTTACTAGATAGTATTACCACAACAGATTCAAAATTGTATAAAATAGGAAAAGAGCATAATTTTTTAATTGCAAAAAGAGATTTCTTTATTGATAATTCTTCTAATAAAATAAATATCTTAAAAGAATTAAATAAAGCATATTTGTATGCACAAAAACATAAAAAAGTAAATGTTATTGGACACGTTAGAAAATCAACAGTTGAAGTATTAAAAAATTGGCGTAATTATCGAAATGAAAATTTAGAATTTTCATTACCAGCTGTATTTTAAAAAATATTTTTTAAAACAGTTTTTTATTTTTTGTAAATAGATAATTGGTCGTTAATGAAAAGTTTTTATTAACATTTCTTGTTTATTTATGTTGGATATTTTTCTAAAAATGTATAATAATAGATTTTTTTACTTGTCAAATTAGTTAAAAAAAAATAAACTTCTTTTCTCAATGTTATTACGAGGTAAAAAAATGAGTTCTCCATTGTCTATTAAAAATATTGACGAACAAATAAAACTTATTCGTCGTGGTATTGTAGACCTTATTAGTGAGGAAGATTTACGTAAAAAATTAGCAAGAGATAAACCACTTAATATTAAAGTTGGTTTTGACCCAACTGCTCCAGATTTGCATTTAGGGCATACAGTGGTTATTCATAAAATGCGTCACTTCCAAGAACTTGGACATAATGTAACATTTTTAATTGGTGATTTTACGGGTAGAATAGGCGATCCTTCTGGTCGTTCAGAAACACGTCCACCACTTACAGAAGAACAAGTTATTGCAAATGCTAATACGTATAAAGAACAAATTTTTAAAATTTTAGATCCAGAAAAAACCACAGTTGCTTTTAATTCAAAATGGCTTAATGCACTTACCCCAACAGAATTTTTAAAATTAATGAGTAATTGTACTGTTGCTCGTATGCTTGAACGTGATGATTTTTCAAAACGATATAAAGAAGAAAGACCTATTGCTATCCATGAATTTTTTTATCCATTAGCACAAGCCTATGATTCCGTTGCCCTTAAAACAGATGTAGAAATGGGAGGAACTGACCAAACATTTAATTTGCTTATGGGTAGAACATTGCAAAGCCATTATGGGCAAGAACCTCAATGTATTATTACTGTTCCACTTCTTGAAGGTTTAGACGGAGTAAGAAAAATGTCTAAATCATACGGTAATTATATTGGTATTGCAGAATCACCAAAAGATCAATTTGGTAAGGCTATGTCTATTTCTGATGAACTTATGTGGCGTTATTATGAACTTATTTCTAGTAAAAGTTTGGAAGAAATAGAACAAATGCGTCAAGATGTTGAAACAGGGAAAAAACACCCAAAAATAGTTAAAGAAGAGTTAGCTTTTGAAATTGTTGAACGCTATCATGGTAAAGATAAAGCAGAAGAAGCTCGACAAGGTTTTAATTCTGTTTTTGCAAAAGGTGGTGTTCCAGAAGATGCTCCTCGATATGAATGTAATGAGGGAGAAGATAGTGCTCCTATTAATTTCTTAACAGCAAGTGGCGTAGCAGAATCAAAAAGTGCTGCTAAGCGTTTAGTACAACAAGGGGCTTTATCTATTAATGATGAAAAATATACTGATGCGTATGCTCCTGTTGCAAAAGGCAGTTATACTGTAAAGTGTGGAAAAAAGAATTTTATTTTATTAACTGTTAAATAAAGATGATATTTCTTTTTGGTAAAAAAAAGTCGTTATCATGACGACTTTTTTTATAGTATTTATCGTATAATATTAGTAATATGATTTATTATAAATAGTTATCTATAATAAGTATGATAAATTATTTTTTTATTTATTGTAGTATATTAAAAAAATAAGAAATTTTACGTATTAACTAATTGTATTAAATAACATACAAAAAAGTTAATTATCTACTTGTCAAATAATGATAGACTAGTTATATTATCTAAAAAATGAAGTATAAGCTATAAGTACCAATATATGCAAAAATTCAAGGAGTAAAATTTATGACTAAAATTGTTACTTGTCCTAAATGTGGGCATCAAGTTGTAGGAGATAAGGAAGTTTGCCCAAAATGTAATGAAGTTCTTACTACTTGTTCTCCTAAAAGTTTTATACCTGTATTAAAATATTTTTTAGGTATCTTGGTTATTATTGGTATTGCATTTTTTTATTTCTTAAATTCTGGTGATAAAATCAATTTTCCAGGAAAACCTCTTTCCTACAAAATTATTGATACAAAAATTAATGCAGCAGCAAATCCAACCAGAGAGCGTTTATATGTAACAGCGTATTTAAAAGGAGATCAAAGTACTGCAACACAAAATGATTTAATTACAACAGCTATGAAAATTGCATTGGCTGCTCATGAAAAACAATCTTTACCTATAATTGCAGTTGTTCTTTTAAGTAGTAATTCAGGTAATACTTATACAGATATGGTCTTAGCTGATGTTACGTATTCTCCAGATGAAATGGATTATGATGCAAAAGAAAAAGTAGGTAAATTTTTTGATGCAAATGCGTCAATGCGTGGCTATACAAAAGATGAATTAGCAGTATTAGCACAATATGGTAAATTAAAATATGAAGCATTGCAAAAAGAGGAACAACATACAGATTTAGAACTTGTTGAAAAAGCTATTCAACAAACAGGCCTAAAAGTTGATCCACAAGCTTTACTTGCTAATACTCGTCAAGTAATGAGTTTAAAATAATATAAAAAAATATCATAGGTTAGATAAATTTAAATAGTCGTATTATTAATTAGTAATACGACTATTTTATTTATTTTAAAATAAAGATAATATAAAAATTTCGTAAGAAATAGCATATAACTTTATGAAGTTACAAAGACTTTATAAAATATTCTACTAATATAAAAAAATAAGAAATTAAATAAAAATTATTTTAAAAACACACACTAAAAAAAATTTAAATATAATATATAGATCTAAAAAATATTTTAACTAAAATTTTCTATTGAAGTTTTTCTATATGACGTGTTGCACTTGAATTGATAATTTAGCAAAACAATAAGCATAATTTTTAGAACGATATTCTAAAATTATCTTAATTAAAATACTTGACTAACAAATTAAATTAATTATAATTATTTAGTTCTCTTTATACCATACCCTCATAAGGAGAAAAAAGGAGTATTCATGTTCGGTGAACTTATTGAAAACGTAATGCATTCTACACCTCAAGGTTTTGTAGGTGTTAGCCTTATTTTCATCTATTTTGCCATCATGCTTACCGCTATTGTATATAGAATAAAGAAAGGTGAACACGTTCATCATTAATTTATTCTTGCCGTAAGTTTCCCCGTACACCATACTTATGGCTTGTGGTAAATGTTATTATCATTCATGCAATGCATGAAAATACTTTCTCTAAATACGAAAAAAGAGAAAATAATTCTTGACTTTAATCTTAAGTCACGCTATTTTTCGGTTCTCTTTTCTTCGGAGGTTTGAATGTACGCTATTATTGAAACTTGCGGAAAACAATTCCGTGTACAAGAAGGCAATAAAATTGTTATTGATAGACTTGCTGCTGAAGTAGGTAGTGAAATTACTTTTGATCGTGTTGTAATGCTTGGTGGCGACACTGCAAAATTTGGTACACCATTTATTGAAGGTGCAAAAGTTTCTGCTAAAATATTAGAACATGGTCGTGGTGAAAAAGTTATTGTATTTAAAAAACATCGTCGTAAATCTTATCGTAAGACTCAAGGTCATCGTCAAGATTTTACAGCCCTCACCATTACGGGCATTAATGCGTAAAAGATAAAAGGAGTTAATTATGGCTCATAAGAAAGCTGGCGGGAGTTCCCGTAACGGTCGTGATAGTGAAGGACAAAGACGAGGCGTAAAACGCTTTGGTGGTCAAAAAGTTCTTGCTGGAAATATTTTAGTTCGTCAACTTGGTACTCGTATTTTTCCTGGTGAAAATGTAGGTATGGGACGTGACTATACCCTTTTTGCTAAAGTTGAAGGTACAGTGAAATTTGAAACATTTGTACGTAAACGTAAAGAACATAAACGCGTACATATTGTACCAGTTGAAGTTACAACAGCTTAATTTAAGTAAATAAAAATTTAAAGGCGAGAGGATATTCTTCTCGCCTTTTTACTATGGAGTAATTGTATGCGTTTTGTAGATGAAGCTCTTATCCAAGTAAAAGCTGGTAAGGGTGGAAATGGTTGTATGTCTTTTAGACGGGAAAAGTTTATTCCACGTGGTGGTCCAGACGGTGGAAATGGTGGTGATGGTGCTTCTATTTATGCAAAAGCAACTAATCGTTTGCACTCTTTATATGATTTTCGTTTAAAGAGAAATTATGATGCAAAAAATGGTAGTGATGGACAAGGTAGCCAATGTGATGGCAGAAAAGGAGAAGATTTAATTTTAGAATTTCCAGTAGGTACACAAATTTTTGAACGTACAGAATTTGAGGAAATTTTAATAGCCGATCTTTCTGATCCTGAAGCGTGTATACTTATTGCACAAGGTGGAAGGGGCGGAAAAGGAAATGAGCATTTTAAATCCTCTACCAATAGAGCACCACGTTTTGCTCAAAAAGGAGAAGAAGGAGAACAAAAATCTTTGCGTCTTGAATTAAAAATTTTGGCAGATGCAGGATTATTGGGCTTACCTAATGCAGGTAAATCAACATTTCTTTCTCAAATATCAGCAGCAAAACCTAAAATTGCAGATTATCCTTTTACAACATTAAGCCCCAATTTAGGTGTTATTATTGATGAATTTGATCCTGATTCTCGAATGATTATTGCAGATATTCCCGGACTTATTGAAGGAGCACATACAGGGCTTGGGCTTGGTGATAGATTTTTAAAACACGTTGAAAGAACACGATTTCTTGTTCATATTTTATCAGCTCAAGATATTACAAAAACAGAATATCCTTTTTCTGGATTTGATTTAATTAATGAAGAATTACGTCTTTTTGATGAAGAACTTTCCACAAGAAAGCAAATAGAAGTAATTAATAAAATTGATTTATTGACAGAAGAAGAACTTGAAGAAATAAAAAATATGGCAAAAAAAGAAAATCGAGAAATCTTTTTTATAAGTGCAAAAGAAGGAACAGGTTTAGAAGAACTTGTTCGTCGTATGTGGAAACTTCGCCATGAATTAGAAGTAAATGAAGCTTTAATTCATTATCAAGAAGAAGATATTTTTGAAGATGAAGAATTTCCTGAAATTGAAGTTGTTTATACAAGAGAATCTTCTTAATAGGATAATATTGTTTATATTTTTTATTTATTGGTTATTCTAATATTTACTTATACAAAAAATATAAAGGAGAAAATTTTAACTAATTAATTTATATAAAATAAATATGTTATGCAATGAATAACTATATAAAGCTAATATTAACAATCAGAAAATTATAGTAAATTTATTACAATTTTTCTATAATCAGCTTGTAATAAATTTAATAAAAATATTTTTTATTAATGTATTGTTATGTATAATTATTTATTTTGTGGTAATATTTTATTTATTGTTTTACCTATTTGTTTTACATATATTTTTATATGGAAATTCTTTTTATAAAAATTTACAGAAACTTTATTAACATTTTTCCCATTGTTGAATTTTATGATTAAATTAAAAGAACAAAAACAAGAAATTTTAAAAACAGCAAAACGTATTATTATAAAAGTTGGTTCTGCTGTATTAACTGATGATAATGGCTTATCTTTTTCTGTTTTAGAAAATCTTGTTAAACAAATTGCGGTGTTACATAAGCAAGGAAAAAAAGTATGTTTAGTGAGTTCTGGAGCTGTTGCTGCTGGGAAAAAAGTTTTAGGAAAAGAATTTAAAATAGAAGGATTAGCTGGAAAACAAGGTGCTGCTGCCATAGGTCAAGGTCGACTTATGCGAGATTATGAAGAATTATTTCAACAGCATGGTATATTGTGTGCTCAAATATTATTGACACGAGATGATTTAAGAAGTCGAGAACGTTTTTTAAATGCAAAAAATACTTTTCAGCAATTATTACAATGGAATGTTGTTCCTATTGTTAATGAAAATGATAGTGTTGTTATCCATGAATTAAAATTTGGTGATAATGATGCCTTAGCAAGCCTTTTATGTAATATTGTTGAAGCTGATATTTCTATTAATTTAACATCAACACAAGGCGTATTAGCCAAAAATCCACTTATATATTCCAATGAACAAATTCCAATTATGGAATTTATAGAAGATATACAAAATCTTAATCTTGATGAACTTTGTGGAGGAAAAACGAGTGTTGGAACTGGTGGAATGTATTCTAAATTACTTTCCGCAAGACGAACAGCACAACTTGGCGTGCCAACACTTATTATTCCAGGTAAAGAAAAAGATATTATTTTACGAGTAATAAAAGGGGAAACGATAGGTACATGGATTTGTCCTACAAAAGAACCTGTTTCACGGCGTAAGTATTGGCTAGCGTATCGTTCTGAGGTGCAAGGTAGTATTAATATAGATGAAGGAGCTTTTATTGCTTTAAATGAAAAAGGAAAAAGTCTTTTACCTGGTGGCATAATGCAAGTAGAGGGAAATTTTGGTGTAGGAGCTTTAGTAGCAATTACTTATCAAAATAAAAAAATTGCTGTTGGCTTATCAAATTATAATTCTGTTGAATTAAAAAAAATAAAAGGGCTTAGCCGCTTAGAAGTTGCTGCAATTTTAGGCAATGCCCATTATCCAGAAGTAATCCATAGGGATAATTTATTATTGCACGCTGCAATTTGATTTTTTATAGGTAAAACTATTAAATAAAGTATATTTCTAAATTAATTCCTTACAATAACATTATAAAAAAAGACCCCAAAAAGGGGTCTTACATATTTCAAACTGACTTGAAACAAACTTATTTAATTTCAACAGTTGCACCAGCTTCGGTGAGTTGTTTTTTAGCTTCTTCAGCTTCTTCTTTAGATACACCTTCTTTAAGGGTAGCTGGAGTTCCGTCAACTTTATCTTTAGCTTCTTTAAGTCCAAGACCTGTAAGAGCACGAACAACTTTGATAACACCAATTTTGTTAGCACCAGAATCTTTTAAGATAATATCAAATTCAGTTTTTTCTTCTGCAGCTGGAGCAGCATCACCACCAGCAGCTGGTGCCATTACCATAGCAGCAGCTGGAGCAGCAGCAGAAACACCAAATTTTTCTTCTAATTCTTTAATGAACTCAGAAAGTTCAAGTACAGTCATATTAGCAATAAATTCAACAACTTGTTCTTTAGTTACGGACATGGAATTTCTCCTTGAAATTTTTTATTAAAACTTTGGCAATAAATGCGGAAACTATGCTGCTTTTTTAGATTCAAGATCTTTAAGCGCATAAAGAAGTGGACGAACCATATTTGCCATAAGAGATACCAAACCTGTTGGTACTTGGTTCATGGTTCCAAGTGCTTGAGCAAGCAATTGTTCTTTGCTTGGCATCTTAGCAAGTGCATCTACATCTTTATCAGTTAATGCTTTACCTTCTAAGCTACCAAAACGAACATTAAGGAGCTTGCTATCTTTTGCAAAGTCACTTACCGCTTTAGCAACAGCCACTGGGTCACTAAATCCAAGAGCAATAGCGCAGTTTTCTTTAAAATTACCAGAAATATCTGCATGAGTGGTTTCAGATAAAGCAATACGTGCTAGAGTATTTTTTACTACATAGTATTCACCGCCAGCTTGACGGATTTTTACTCTAAGCGCGGTCAGCTCTTCTACACTCATTCCCTTGAAATCAGTAACTACAACAATAGATGCTTCAGACGCTCTTGAGCGAACTTGTTCTATAATCGCAGCTTTTTCTGACTTATTCACGTGAAACTCCTTCACGTTAGGGTTTGTAATGAAGAATTGCCGAGCCAAAGAATTTGTCTAGGTAGGATTTAATAACCTACTGTCTTCGACTCGAAAATTTCGTCCTTAGCCATATATCACTAAAAATTAAAAATAAGTATAGCCCTATTCGGGCTATACAATTTTAATTTTCCATGAACTTTCTTATAAGAAGTGGATCTACTTTAAAACCAGGACCCATAGTTGTTGAAACAGCCATTTTAGTCATATAAGTACCTTTTGCAGCACTTGGTTTTAAACGATTCACTGCATCCAAGAGAGCTTTTAAGTTATCTTGAATTTTTTCTGCACCAAAAGAAACTTTTCCTAATGGAGCATGAAGAACTCCAGCTTTGTCAACTTTAAAATCAACTTTACCAGCTTTTAATTCTTCAACAGCTTTTGCAACATCAAAAGTTACAGTACCAGTTTTAGCATTTGGCATAAGACCACGTGGTCCTAATTGACGACCAACTTGACCTACTAAAGCCATAACATCAGGTGTAGCTACCGCAGCATCAAAATCAAGATTACCTGCTTTGATGCTATCAACTAAATCTTCTGCACCTACAATATCAGCACCAGCAGCTTTTGCTTCAGCTTGTTTGTCACCTTTACAGAATACTGCAACACGTACGGTCTTACCTAAACCGTGTGGAAGAGAAACAGCACCGCGAACCATTTGGTCAGAATATTTTGGATCAACACCTAAATTAAGTGCTACATCAACTGTTTCATCAAATTTTGCATAAGAAGCAGCAAGTGATTTTTGTACAGCTTCTTCAACAGTGTAAAGAGTAGCTAAATCTACACCTTCAACTGATTTACGATATTTTTTTCCATGCGTGGGCATAGTTATTCCCTTTTTTGCTCTATTCGTCTTGAATCTCCTACCCCAAAGAGGTAGTACAGCCGAATCCAACGATAAAACACGCGAAATTCACGTCCAATCGATTGGAAAACTGCCCGAATTATCCCTTAATTTCAAGTCCCATAGAACGAGCAGTACCTTCAATATTACGTACAGCCCCTTCAAGGTCTTTGCAGTTGAGGTCAGGCATTTTTACTTTTGCAATTTCTTCAACTTGTGCTTTGGTAATTGAACCTACTTTCTTACGGTTTGGTTCTCCAGAACCTTTTTCAACCTTAGCAGCTTTCAAAAGCAAAACTGGTGCAGGTGGAGTTTTTGTAATGAAAGTAAAGGAACGGTCAGCATAAACAGTGATAATTACAGGAATAATCATTCCTTTTTGATCTTGGGTTCTTGCATTGAATTCTTTACAAAAGCCCATAATATTAACACCGTGTTGACCCAAAGCAGGACCTACAGGAGGAGATGGATTAGCTGCTCCAGCAGGAATTTGCAATTTGATCTTGCCTACTTCTTTCTTGGCCATGATGTTTTCCTTTATTTAGCCCGAATATTAGACTTATATACAAAGACTAACCCTTAACAACTTGTACAAAATCAAGCTCAACAGGGGTTTGTCTTCCAAAAATAGATACTGAAACGCGAAGTTTACCTTTATCATGATTTACATCTTCAACTGTTCCATTAAAGCCACCAAAAGGACCATCTAAAACGCGAACATCATCGCCAACTTCAAATTTAACTTTTGGACCAGGATTATCTTGTCCTTCTTTAACTAAAGAAAGAATACGGCGAACATCATCACTACCCATAGGAGCAGGGCGATTTTTACCACCAACAAAACCTGTTACTTTAGGAATACTTTGAATTAAATGCCATGAAAAATCTGTCATGGTCATTTGTACCATGATATAGCCGGGAAAAAGCTTACGGGTTACGGTTCTTCTTTGTCCGTCTTTTCCGATTTCAACGATTTTTTCAGTTGGAAGAAGAACTTGATGAATTAAACCTTCATCTTGATTTGTTCTTTTCAATTCATTGATTTGCTTTTCAACTCTCATTTCAAAACCAGAATACGTATGCAACATATACCAGTTATGATATTCATTTTCATGAGAGACCGTGGAAGTTTCTGATTGAGAAACAACTTCAACTATATTATCTTGGCGAACTTCTTCAGTGCCAATAGTATTATTTTCTTGTTCCATAAATACTCCAATTAAAGGATCAATAAACTATTCTTATGATAAAATCATACGAATAGCACCAGAAAGGATAAAATCCACTAATCCTAAAAGGAGTGCCATGACGGTAACAAATCCTAATACAACTAAACTTGTTGTACGTGTTTCTTTCATGGTTGGCCAGCTTACTTTACGAAGCTCAACTCGAGAAAGCAAGAAGTACTCTTTTAAATCAGAAAAGCGTTTAAAAATACCACTTTTACTTACTTCTGTATTATCTTTACTCATATTTATTCCCAATTATGAAAGAAAAATGGCAGGTCAGGAGGGATTCGAACCCCCAGCATCCGGTTTTGGAGACCGGCGCTCTACCGTTAGAGCTACTGACCTGCTCTATGAAAACTACTTAGTTTCTCTATGAAGTGTATGTTTTTTATCCCAAGGACAATATTTTTTCACTTCAAGTCTACCAGTAGTATTCTTCTTATTTTTTACCGTCGCGTAGTTACGTCGCTTACACTCTGTGCAAGCAAGTAAGATATTAACGCGCATTTGTTACTCCAAAATTTCAGTAACAACACCAGAACCTACGGTACGGCCACCTTCACGAATAGCAAAACGGAGACCTTGATCCATAGCGATTGGGTTGATAAGTTCTACAGTGAAAGTAGAGTTATCACCAGGCATTACCATTTCTACACCCTCTTGAAGAGAGATAGAACCAGTGATGTCGGTAGTACGGAAATAGAATTGTGGACGATAGCCAGAGAAGAATGGAGTATGACGTCCGCCTTCTTCTTTGCTAAGTACGTAAACTTCTGCTTTAAATTTCTTATGAGGAGTAATTGATTTTGGAGCAGCAAGAACTTGACCACGTTCTACTTCTTCACGTTTTACACCACGAAGAAGAACACCAACGTTATCGCCAGCTTCACCTTGATCAAGAAGTTTACGGAACATTTCAACGCCTGTGCAAGTTGAAGTCATTGTATCTTTAATACCTACGATTTCAACTGCGTCACCAACTTTGATAACACCTTTTTCTACACGACCAGTTACAACAGTACCACGTCCAGAAATTGAGAAAACGTCTTCGATAGGCATAAGGAATGGTTTATCAACTTCACGTTGTGGATCTGGAATATAATCATCACAAGCTTGAAGAAGTTCAAGAATACATTTTGCTTCTTCAGAATCTGCACTATCAGTATTAAGTGCATTAAGAGCAGAACCTCTAATTACTGGTACGTCATCTCCTGGGAAACCGTTTGCAGTAAGAAGTTCACGCATTTCCATTTCAACGAGCTCAAGAAGTTCAGCATCGTCTACTTGGTCGCATTTATTCATAAATACGATAAGATATGGCACACCTACTTGACGAGCAAGAAGGATATGTTCTTTTGTTTGTGGCATTGGACCGTCAGTTGCAGCTACTACAATAATAGCAGCGTCCATTTGAGCAGCACCAGTAATCATGTTTTTGATGTAGTCAGCGTGGCCTGGGCAGTCAACGTGTGCATAGTGACGTTTTTCAGTTTCATATTCAACGTGAGAAGTAGCGATTGTAATACCACGTTCTTTTTCTTCTGGAGCTTTGTCAATGCTATTATAATCAATAAATTGACCGTTACCTTTAAGTCCTGCAACTTTGGTGATAGCAGCAGTCAATGTAGTTTTACCGTGGTCGATGTGACCGATAGTACCAATGTTTACGTGCGGTTTTGTACGCGTAAATTTTTCCTTACCCATGAGAAGTCTCCTAAAATTGGTTACTTTTTACTATATGTGTTATGCTAGCAGCAAAGTGCTGTTAATCATAAAAGAAGAATTTGCTTATTACAAATTCACTTAGTTAAAAATTGTTCTGTAATACTGTGGGAGAAATTAGACCATGATAAGAAATCGGGAGTGGAGCGGGAAACGAGATTCGAACTCGCAACCCTCAGCTTGGAAGGCTGATGCTCTAGCCGTTGAGCTATTCCCGCTCAATGCAGTAGTTCCCCGACAGCGCGTACTGTCTCCTACAGCTATACCAGCAAATGCTGGTGGTGGGGGTTGGATTTGAACCAACGAAGTCGGACGACGACAGATTTACAGTCTGTTCCCTTTGGCCACTCGGGAACCCCACCACGCTAACTCTTTCGAGTATCCGTTAGACGGTTGCCATTTCTGGCTTTCTCATTGCGAGAAATATATGGAGCTGGCGATGGGACTTGAACCCGCAACCACCTGATTACAAGTCAGGTGCTCTACCAATTGAGCTACACCAGCATGAATGAACAATCTAAGCGACAAGAGAAATAATTGCAAGTTTTTTTTTCAACTTCTGCGTTTTTCTTTATTCCCTCAACGCGAAATTATGTATATAAAAACTTTTTAGACTTGTAAAGAAAAAAATTACATTTTTTCCATTTTTTTTTAATATTTTTTACAACCTATTGAAATTACTAAAAAGCTCTACCCATAGTAAATTCAAATCTTCCATTCAAATCTTGTCCAGCAGAACCTTTTGTAAATGGAACCCCATAAGCAAAGCGTAAATCACCTAAAGGTGAATTCCAGCGAACCTCCAATCCACTTGAATAATAATTTTTATCAAAAAGATTATCATGTTTTTGGTCAACAATAGTAGCATAATCAAAAAATGGAACTAAAGAAATACTGTATTCTTCGCTAACTCTCCAGATATATTCTAAAGAACCGTATGCAGCACGTGTAGCACCAATAACTTCACCAGTTCTTCTGTCCCTAGGTGATGCATCTTCATAATCATATCCACGTAATGTCGTCATACCACCTATATATATTCTTTCAAAAGCAGGAATTGTTTTATTTTCATTTTTGAAAATACCAATACCAGTTCCTCTAGCATGAAGAACATGATTTTGTGAAAGGGCATAATAGAAACCATACGTGCCACGAATTTTAATAAAATTATCACTTCCGCCTAAAATACCACCACCATAATCAAGATAAATACTTTCTTTTGTACCTTCTGTTGGATGGCGATAATCATTAGTTGTATCACGAACAATACCAACACTTGCAACACTTGCCCAGTTTTCACCATCATAAGATTTAATAGCTTCACTAGCATTAGGAGCAACATTGCTTAGTTCATAATATTCAAGACGATAATTTAAAATAAGTTTTGTATACTCACCTAAAGGATAAAACAATCCAAGTTCTGTACCTGTTGATTTTTTATCAAAATCAGACCATTCATAATCCTCAGAATACACACTAGCACTAAAACCAATATTTGTATCGTTAATACGAGGGTTAACAAAATATCCACGCATGGAGTTTTTCTTACTTGAAACATACCCCATAAGTCCAACGGAATACCCTTTTCCCCACAAATTATCTTTTTGAATATTAGCACTAATTCCAATATTATCATAAGTAGAATAGCCAATACCAAGACCAATTTTACCTGTATCATTTTCAGTTACAGAAAGTTTCATATCTACTTCGCCAGTTTCGCCAGTTGGTATTAAATCAACATTCACATCTTTAAAATAATTTAACATTTTAAGACGTTCTATGGAACGGCGAACTTTAGCACCATCATATTGTTGACCATCAGCTAAACGCAATTCTCTAAGAATAACGTTATCACGAGTATCAGTATTTCCTTCAAGAATAATATTTCTAATATAAACTCTTTCTTTTGGTTCTAAAAGATAATACACTTCAACAATACCTTCTGCTTTATTTAAAGGCGTATCTACCCCAACTTCAGCAAAAGCATAACCAAATTCATTATATAAATCTTTTAATTTTTGAATATCATCTTGCATGACCTTCAAATCAAAATATTCATCATCTTCTTTTACATTATCAAGTTTGATCAACTCATAAAGATCATCAGTTGATTTTAATAAATCACCTCTAAAACCAACTTGACCTATTTTATAACGAATACCTGATGAAATTGCAAAATTTACAATAATACCATCTTTTTCATAAATAATTTCTGGCTCTGCAACAATAGCATCTAAATAACCACTTTGAACTAAATAAGCTTGAATTTGTTGCGTATCTCCAGCTATATCTTCTTCTTTTAAAATACCTTGCTTTGTAAACCATGAAAAAATATTATGTTCAGAAATTTTTATTATTTTACGGAGTTGATCTTGCATATCTTCATCAACACCATTCATATTTACTTGCTTAATGTATAGTTTATTGCCAGCATCTACATTTAAAATAATATTGACACCTTTATTCATGTCTAATGGTTTTATATCATATTTAATATCAACAAGATAATATCCTTTTTTACGGTAAAGTTCTTTAACAATCTCAATATCATCTAATAACATTTTTTCATTGAGAACATTACCTTGTTGCAAGCTCATTGCCCCAATAATTTCTTTTTCATCTACTTCATCAGACCCTTGAATACTAATACCGTTGATTCTTGGTTTTTCAACAACTTTTACAATAAGAATATCACCTATTTTACTTGGTTCTAGGTAAGTCGTTACATCATCAAAAAAACCTAATGCCCAAATATTTTGCAAATCTTCATCTAATTTTTCTGCATTAACTTTATCCCCTATTTGTGAGGACATTGCATTTTTAATTCTTTCTGGGTCTATTAAAACAGTGCCTTTAACTTGAATATCTTGGATTCCACCCTTTGTTATTATAGAACGAGAAAAAATTTGTGCGGAATCATCAATAACAGAAGAAAGACTTAATAGGTTTGAACCTCTTTTTGACAATGGACGTGCCATAGCAGATTTTACATCAACAAAATGCATTTCTAATACAAAACTTTCTCCAATTTGACTGTATGTTCCAAAAAGAACATAATCAGAACCTGCACTTCTACCAAGACTACGAGCATTAGCTATTGAGCTTGCCTTTGAATTTTTTGTAATAACAGACAAATTTTGCTTTTTAAAACTTGTTGTAAAAAGATCTCTAATAGAAGAAGATAAATTTGTTTGTCCTTGTGCATTTATATTAAAAGGAAGTAATAATACCTTTGTTGCGGCATACGCATTATTTGCAAAAATAAGAATAAATGTTAATATAAAAACCAAATTAACAAATTTTTTGTTCATACAATTTTCCAACCTTCAATTCAACAACTCTTTGCATTTGATATGCTATTTGTGTATTATGTGTTACCATTATTAACGCCATTTTTTTTTCTTTATTTAATGCCATTAATACTTCAATAATTTGTTCCCCTGTTTTTTCATCTAAATTCCCTGTTGGCTCATCTGCCAATAAAACTTTTGGTGTGAGTAAAACAGCTCTTGCTATTGCAGCTCGTTGTTTTTCACCACCAGATAGAGTGCTAACTAAATGATTTGCTCGATCCTTAAGTCCTACTATTTCTAAAAGTTCTTGTGCTTTTTGCAATGCTTCCTTTTTTTTCATTCCAGAAATAAATCCTTGCATAGCAACATTTTCAATAGTCGTAAATTCAGGTAATAAATGATGAAATTGAAAAACAAAACCCATTTGCTTATTTCTTATATGATTTTTTTCCTTTTCAGATAATGTATGAATATTTTTACCTAAAAACAAAATCTCACCAGAACTTGGATTATCTAAGCCTGCTAACGTATGCAAAAATGTAGATTTTCCACTTCCAGAGCTTCCTAAAACAGCAAGCAACTCCCCTTCATTAATAGAAAAATTCACATTATCCAATATACAAATTTCTTCTTGTGCTGTTTTTATAGTTTTACAAACATTATTTAAGGTATAAAGCATTTTATTCATACCTCAAAGCTTCTGCTGGCACAAGTTTAGCAGCTTGCCTTGCAGGATAAATTGTTGCAAGAAAACACATAACCATAGAGGCTATCCCAATTAATGCTGTATCTATAAAACTAATAAGCACAGGTAAATGATCGGAAGCATAAACACCTGCTGGTAACTCAATAAATTGATATTTTTGTAATAAAAATGCCAAAGTTAAACCACCAACATATCCAATCATAGTACCTATAAAACCAATTAATGTTCCTTGAAAAATAAAAATTTTACGAATTGAAGAACAACTTGCTCCCATAGACATTAATATAGCAATATCTTTTGTTTTTTCCATAACAAGCATAACAAGCGATGTAATTATTGAAAAAGAACCAACAAGCACAATTAATGCTAAAACGATAAACATTCCAATTCGTTCTAATTGCAATGCAGCAAATAATCCTGCATTTACATCAATCCAGTTTTTTGTATACAAATATTCGGGTAATTTTTTTTGCAATTCTTGAGCAAATTCTTTTGCTTTCATAGGATCATTAAGAAAAATTTCAATACCAGTTACTCGACCTTGAGGAACTCCAATTAATTCTCGTGCAGACTGTAAAGAAACAAAGGCAAGTCTATTATCATAATCATTTAAACCTGTCTTAAAAATTCCTGCAACTCGGTAAGCAACTATTTTTGGTACAAAACCTGCTGTGGTTCTTTCCCCACTTGGTGACATAAGATTAATTCTACTTCCAACTTGCAAACCAAAACGTGTTGCTAATTCTTCACCAACTATAATACCTTGAGCACCACGTGGTCGTATTAAATCATTAATTGATCCATCTTTTAAATGCTGCAACATAGATAATGCTTGATCAGCATTTTTTGGCTCAATACCACGAATAATCAATCCTGTTGCACCACGCGGACTTGAAAATAAAACTTCTGTATACAAAAAAGGAGTAGCAGATCGCACTAAAGAAAATGTTTTAATATCCTTTATAATTTCAGCGTATCCACCACTTCCATTTTCATCAATATCTAATAATTCAGGAGCTAAACTTTGCACAAAAGCATGAGAATTAGCTCCTAAAATTTTATTTCGAATATCTGTTGTAAAACCATTATACACACCCATTACAACAACCAAAGCACCTACTCCTATGGCAACGCCAAGAACAGACATTATAGAAATAACAGAAATAAATGCTTGCTGTCTTTTAGAACAAAGATAACGAAGTGCAATAAAAAGTTCAAACCCCATATTCACCACGATTATAATTCATGTCGTAAGTGAGGGAAGAAAATAACCTCACGAATTGATGGAGAATCAGTCAAAAGCATAACCAAACGGTCAATACCTACACCTTGTCCTGCCGTTGGTGGCATACCATATTCCAAAGCTCTCAAATAATCATCATCAAGAGGACAAGCTTCTTCATCACCAGCAGCTTTTGCTTCCATTTGTTTTTGGAAACGTAAGCGTTGATCAACTGGATCATTTAATTCAGAAAAGGCATTTGCCATTTCACCACCAGCAATAAAAAGTTCAAAACGATCAGTAAGTTCTGGATTTTCATCATTTCTTCTTGCAAGAGGAGAAATTTCTGCAGGATAATAATAAATAAAAGTAGGTTGAATAAGTTTTGGTTCAACATCAAGATCAAAAATCATAGATTGTAATTTACCAAGACCACAACTATCTAAATCTTTTTCACCACGTGAAAGAAGATAAGCCTTAACTGCTTCTATATCATTATAAAATTCTGGTTGATGTCCACCAAAAATTTGTAAAGAATCATGAAAAGTAATTCTATTCCATTTTCCTTTTGTAAGATCAATTTCTTGTTCTTGATACGTAATAACAGTAGAACCACATACAGCTTGTGCAATTCTTGAAAATAATTCTTCTGTAAGATCCATAAGATCCCAAAATGTTGCATAAGCCCAATAAAATTCACACATAGTAAATTCTGGGTTGTGACGCGTATCTGTACCTTCATTTCTAAATGAACGATTTATTTCAAAAACTTTTTCTAACCCACCAACAATAAGACGCTTTAAATAAAGTTCTGGGGCAATACGAAGATATAATTCCATATCAAGGGCATTATGATGTGTCACAAAAGGACGAGCAGCAGCACCACCTGCTAAGGGGTGCATCATAGGAGTTTCAACCTCAATAAAATCATGTTCTTCCATAAAATTTCTAAACTCACGCACAATGCGAGAACGTTTACGGAAAACATCACGAGCCTTTGGATTTACAATTAAATCAACATAACGTTGACGAAAACGCATTTCTACATTAGTAAGCCCTGCGTGTTTATCTGGTAAAGGACGAAATGATTTTGAAAGTAATTGAATAAACGTACAAGAAAGAGTTAGTTCTCCTGTTTTGGTACGGAATAATGTCCCTTTTATTCCTAAAATATCACCTACATCTAATTTCTTAAAAACTTTAAAGCTTTCCTCTCCAAGACGAGCCTTATCTGCATAACATTGCAAACGCCCTGTTCTATCTTGAATATGAAAGAAAATAACCTTACCAAAAGAACGTGAAGAAATCATACGTCCAGCTAAAACAAATTCGGTGTCAATAGCTTCTAATTCTTCTGCACTGTACCCTTCAAATTCAGCTCTAATAGATCCGCAATTATCTTCTTTTTTAAAACCATTTGGAAAAAGAGGAACGCCTAAGTCCCATATATCACAAGATTTTGCTACGCAGTTTTTTATAACTTCGTTAAGCTCTCCCCTTTCTTGAAAACTTTCAAGCATAGGCATAAAATAAGGAATATGTTCTGAATGACTAGCAATCTTAATTGCTTTATTATTCTTATTTGGGGTACTCACAATAAAACTCCAACAATTAGATAAGGTCTGAACCTAAAATATTATTTAATTATCTTCACTTAGTCAAGTCTAAGAAAATATTAAAATTTTATCTGCAACTCTTTCTAACCTAACAAGTTTTTATCAAATCTTTCAAAAAAAGAATACAATTTTTCTTATAACAAAAAAAGAAAATTTTTATTTAATATACGATAAAAATTTTATAATCTTTTCACTTATATTAATCAAATAAATCTAACTCACTAAAAATACTACCTAAAAATATCACTTCTAACTTTCTATATTTATTTTATTGACAAGCCCACGTTTAAAAAGTTATTCTTGTTCATTGATTTATTTTATTTGTATTAAAGTTTAAATGAAAACGCTTTGATATCCTTAATGATACAAGCGTTTTTATTTAATCAAAAACCTTTCACCTAAAAAAGGGAGACGGTATCATGGCTAAATGTTTAGGCAAATCCTTAACCTTTGAAGATATTTTATTAGTACCCGCATATTCAAATGTAACACCAGATTTAGTAAGTTTAGAGGCATGGTTAACTCCTACAATTAAACTTCCTATCCCTTTACTTTCTGCTGCAATGGATACTGTTACAGAATCAGCTATGGCTATTAGTATGGCTAGAAGTGGTGGTATTGGTATTATCCATAAAAATATGTCTATTGCAGAACAAAAGCTTGAAGTTGAAAAAGTAAAAAAATCTGAAAGCGGAATGATTTTAGATCCTGTTACAGTTGGACCTGAAGATACCGTTTCCAGAGCATTAGAGCTTATGCGTGATTATAGAGTAAGCGGTTTACCTGTTGAAAAAAATGATACACTTGTTGGCATACTCACTAACCGTGATGTACGTTTTGTCACACAACCAGACAAAACTCTTGTTTGTGAAGTTATGACAAGAGATAATCTAGTTACAGTTCCAATGGGTACTACCCTTGAAGAAGCAAAAGAACATTTACACGCCCACAGAATAGAAAAACTTCTTGTAGTAGACGGCAACCGTAAACTTCGTGGTCTTATTACAATGAAAGATATTGATAAAGTACAAAAATATCCAGACTCATGCAAAGACGATAAAGGGCGTTTACGCGTAGGAGCAGCCATTGGTGTTGGTAAAGAATGTGAAGAAAGAGCTTCTGAATTATTAGCAGCAGGTGCTGATGTTTTAGTTTTAGATTCTGCTCATGGACATTCTGAAAATATTTTAAAAGCAGTTCGTACCATTAGAACTTCTTTCCCACAAGCACAACTTATTGCTGGTAATGTAGCAACATACGAAGGAGCAAAAGCTCTTATTGAAGCAGGTGTTGATACTGTTAAAGTTGGTATTGGGCCTGGTTCAATTTGTACTACACGTGTTGTAGCAGGAGTTGGTGTTCCACAAGTTACTGCAATTATGGAAACAAGTCGTGCTACACGTGAATTTGATAAATGCCTTATTGCTGATGGTGGTATAAAATATTCTGGTGATATTGTAAAAGCACTTGCTGTTGGTGCAAACTCCATTATGGTTGGTTCACTTTTAGCTGGAACTGATGAAACACCAGGAGAAACAATTTTATATCAAGGCCGTACCTATAAAACTTATCGCGGAATGGGATCTATTGATGCTATGAAAGAAGGAAGTTCTGATCGATATTTCCAAGATAAATCTAAAAAATTCGTACCAGAAGGTATTGTAGGACGTGTTCCTTCTCGTGGACCTGCTTCTGATACAATTTATCAGCTTATGGGTGGACTTCGTTCTGGTATGGGTTATCTTGGAGCAAAAGATATTCCTACCCTTTATGAAACAAGCCAATATGTAGAAATTTCATCTGCTGGGCTTAGAGAAAGCCATGTTCACGATGTTATTATTACAAAAGAAGCTCCAAACTATCGCATTGATCATTAATCACTTTAACATTAATATAGGATAATTATGTCAAAAGTAATTATTATTGACTATGGCTCACAAGTAACACAACTTATTGCACGCCGTGTACGTGAAGCAGGTGTTTATTCTGAAATTCACCCTTGCCAAGTAAGTGCAGAAAAAATTAAAGCAATGCACCCTGATGCTATTATTTTATCAGGCGGACCTGCAAGTGTTGGCGAAGAAGATGCCCCAACTCTTGATATGGGACTTTTAGAAATTGGCGTTCCTGTTCTTGGCATTTGTTATGGTATGCAATTACTTGCCCATAATCTTGGTGGTGAGCTTTCACAATCTGAAACAAGAGAGTATGGTCCTGCTGATTTAGAACTTTCTGAAGATTGTTCCCTTTGGAAAGGCATTAACAAAACATCTCGCGTTTGGATGAGTCATGGCGATAAAGTAAGCAAAGTTCCAACTGGATTTAAAATTTGTGGTAAAACTTCTACCCTTGCTATTGCTGCAATGTGTAATGAAGAACGCAAAATTTATGCTCTCCAATTCCACCCAGAAGTACATCACAGTTTAGACGGAACAACTATGCTCCGTAACTTTCTTTTTGAAGTTGCAAATCTTACCGCTGATTGGAATATGCACAATTTTGCTGAACGTGTTATTGAAGAATGTCGCGAAAAAGTAGGTGATGGTCACGTTATTTGTGCATTATCTGGTGGGGTTGATTCCACTGTTGTAGCTGTTCTTTTAAATAAAGCTATTGGACATAGATTACATTGTATTTTTGTTAATAATGGCGTTCTTCGTGAAAATGAAGGCGAAGAAGTTGTTAATTACCTTCGTGAACATTTTGATTTAAATCTCAAATATGTTGACGCTAGCAAGCTTTTTCTTGATAAATTAACAGGTATTGATGATCCTGAAAAAAAACGTAAAATTATTGGCCATACTTTTATTGATGTTTTTGAGGAAGAAGCAAACGCCATTAAAGCGAGTGGAGTTAGTGTTAAGTTTTTAGCTCAAGGAACATTATACCCTGATGTTATTGAATCAGTTTCCCACAAAGGACCAAGTGCTGTTATTAAAAGCCATCATAATGTAGGTGGTCTTCCTGAAAAAATGGATATGGATCTTATTGAACCACTTAGAGAACTTTTTAAAGATGAAGTTCGTGCTGTTGGTGCAGAATTAGGTATTCCAGATTCCGTTTTATGGAGACACCCATTTCCCGGACCAGGCCTTGCTATCCGTATTATTGGTGAAATTACAGAAGAACGTCTCAATATTTTACGCAAAGCAGATACAATAGTACAAGAAGAACTTAAAGCTTCTGGTTGGTATCGTAAAGTATGGCAAGGCTTTGCTGTTCTTTTACCTCTCAAAACCGTTGGCGTTATGGGTGATGGCAGAACCTACGAAAGCGTTATTGCTCTTAGAATAGTAGATAGTGTAGATGCTATGACAGCTGATTGGTCAAGAATACCAGAAGATGTCCTTGCCAAAATGTCTACTAGAATTATCAATGAAGTTCGTGGTGTTAACCGTGTAGTTTTAGATATATCTCCAAAACCACCAAGCACTATTGAATGGGAATAATATAAACTATTTTTAAGGGAAGAAATTTTTATAAAATATTCTCCCCCCTTTTTAAAAATGTTTAATCCAAAAACCGTTTTGCCTGCAAGACGGTTTTTTCTTATATTTTTATTACATATTTTTCTCACTTTTCTATTTTTTTGATACTAAAATTTATATTATTACCACAAAATAACATTCTAAAAATACATTATAAGATACAATACTATGTATCTCTTATGTATCTCTAAGGTGTGTTTCTAAATTAATTGTTTTATCTTTTTTGGGGGAAATGATTTCCCCCAATCCCCCTCAATAAGGCAAATTTATTGAAACTTGTTTCAATAAATTTGCCCATATTAGGACATTAAGAAAATTCTTTTCATTTAAAAATAAAAAAAGTTATTTATTTCATATAGTAACTATAAGAATTTCTCATATACTAAACTGCAACTATTCTATTTTCATAGTTAAAGAACAACACTTAGATAATGATAAAGTTGGAAAAACACCCTAATTTTACGAGAATAAAGTAATATTCTTTAAATCAACTCACATAAAAAATTATAGCTATAACCACACATACGCAATAATTTTCTTTTAAAACAAATTAATGCCTGCGTAATCCTTACTTGCCTTTATACAAAAAATTTTTTATACTATATTACTAACACATATTTTATTGAGGTTATTATGTTCGGTATTGGCACATCAGAACTTTTACTTATACTTGTCGTTGCATTAATTGTTTTAGGACCTAAAAACTTACCAAAAATTGCACAATCACTGGGTAAAGCTATGGGGCAATTTCAAAAAGCTTCACGTGATTTTCAACGTACCATAAACACAGAAATTGCACTTGAAGAAGAAGCAGAAAAGAAAAAAGAACAAGAAAAAATAAAACCAGAAACAGAAAAAAATAAAGCATAAGATTTACCTTAGGAATAAACCATGTGTTTTGATGATGAAGAAAACAATATAAAAAGAATTATTGGTGAAGAACCTATTGAATCTCGTCCTTTATTTGAAACAACAAATCAAACAAACGAAGAAGAACAACAACCAAACAATACGCAAGCAATTTCTTCTGAACAAAATAAAGAAGAAAAGTTTACTCCCCCATCTACTATCCCTCAAGAACCAGAAGAAGAAAAAATGACTCTTCTTAGCCACTTAGGAGAATTAAGAGTCCGTTTAACTCGTATTGTTATTATGATATTAATTGGTTTTTTTGGTTTTTATGGAATTTCTGAAATTGCATACACCTATCTTGCCGAACCATTAACAAGATTTTTACCAGAAGGCAGTTCATTAATTTATACTTCACCACAAGGGGCATTTTTTACATATATGAAAGTGGCTCTTATGCTTTCCATTTTAGGTACAAGTCCTTTTTCTTTTTATCAAGTTTGGGCTTTTATTGCTCCCGGTTTATACAAAGAAGAACAAAAAGCTGTGCTTCCATTAGCCTTTTTTTCTGCATTTTTCTTTTTAGCTGGTGCTGCTTTTTGTTATTTTGCTGTTTTCCCTGTTGCTTTCAAATTTTTTATGGGCTTTACATCTGACCTTGTAAAACCTATGATTAGTGTAGAAGAATATTTAAGTTTTGCCTTAAAACTTATTATTGCTTTTGGTCTTGTTTTTGAAATGCCTCTTTTTGCTTATTTTCTTGCAAAATTACGTATTATCACAGCCGAAGCTATGAAAAAATACAGAAAATATGCAATACTAGTTATCTTTATTGTTGCAGCCATTCTTACTCCCCCAGATGTTTTTTCACAAACAATGATGGCGTGTCCTATGATCTTTTTATACGAAGTAAGTATTTATGTTGCAAAAGTAGCAAGAAAACAAGATATACCTACACCAAAAACAGAAGAAAATAATAATTCTGATAATAACGTAGATACAACTCATAATGCATAAAAATATTTAATAATTTTATTAGATAGGTAAATTATGAAAAAAACAAACCGTCAAGCAACTATTTCACGCTGTACAAATGAAACAAATATTTTTCTTGTACTTAATCTTGATGGAACAGGAAAAACAAAAATTGAAAGTGGAATAGGTTTTCTTGATCATATATTAACACTGCTTACTTTTTGGGCAGGTTTTGATTTAGAACTTGAATGTAAAGGTGATACTCATATAGATTTTCATCATACCATAGAGGACATTGGACTTTGTCTTGGTATGGCATTTCATAATGCTTTAACCAATAAAAACAATGCAAACGGTATTGAACGTGTTGCCTCTGCCAAAATTCCAATGGACGAAGCATTAACAGAAGTATGCCTTGATATTTCTGGTCGCAGTTGGCTTGAATGGCGAAATGATGAACTCTTACCTCCTCTTATAGCTGGTGATGAAAAAGATGTTTGGAGAGAATTTTATAAAGCCTTTGTTTCTACAGCAAAAATGAATTTACATATCCAATTTCTTTATGGAAAAAATGGCCACCATCTTTTGGAATCAGTGGCAAAAGGCGTTGGCAAAGCATTACAAAAAGCAATTATGATAAACAATTCTACTGCAACAAGTACAAAAGGAATTCTTGATTTATGAAAAAATTTTTTCTTCTTCTTTCTTTTTTTCTTCTTCTCTATGCACAAGCTTGTACTAAACAAGATTTTGTTTTAATCATTCCTGCACCTGTTAAAATAGCTGTTGCCCCCTACAATCAACCTACAAATAGTAACCAACTTCTAGCTGGATATATTCCTAATGAACAAAGTTTAGTAGATAATGCAACCCTAGCAAAATATGATACAATATTAAAACAAAAATTAGATAAAACACATCGTAACTATATTTTCTTAACACAAAACGATCTCAATATTACAATACAAAAAGATACAAAAAATAGACCTAATGTTTTAGCTACATGGGCTAAATTAGCACAAAAAGTAGGAGCAGATTATATTCTTGTTCCTCAGATATTAGAACACCAAGAAAAAAAAGGTAAAGATAGAGATGTAACCATGCCTGCAAGACTTATTACAGACTACTATCTTATCAAAGTAGTACATCCTGAAACACAAACAAATGATGGATTTTTACAAGCACGATCTCACTATAAAGAAATTAGCTATATTAAAGTAAATGTTTCTGGTGAAGATGAAATTACCCCTCGTCAGCATAAAAATATAATAGAATTTGTACAAGAATCTATTAACAAAATGATTTATGAATTTCATTTAACAATTAATTAGGATCACTATGATTATTTTCCCTGCTGTTGATTTAAAAAATGGTAAAGCTGTACGCCTTAAACAAGGTAAAGAAGATGAAGTTTCAATTTTTTCTGATGATCCACTAACAATGGCAAAACATTGGGAAAATCTTGGTGCAGAATATTTACATTTAATTGACCTTGATGGAGCTTTTCAAGGTAAAAGTATCAATGCAGAAATAGTTAGTAAAATATGCAACGAACTTTCTATACCTGTCCAATTAGGTGGTGGTATACGCACAGAAGAAAATGCTGATTTTTGGCTTAATGTTGGAGTAACACGTATTATTATTGGTACAATGGCTTTAGAAAATTTTTCTCTTTTTGAAAAAATATGTAAAAAATACCCCAATCGTGTTGGTGTTAGCTTAGATGTTGAAGGAAAAAAACTTAAAACTCATGGTTGGGTAGAAGATTCTGGAAAAAACATTGATGAAATATTACCCAAATTAAAAAGTGCTGGTTGTTCTTTTCTTATTTATACAGATATTGAACGCGATGGTATGCACAGTGAATTAAATTTTCCAGAAATTGAAAGACTTGCTAAACT
Organism: Mailhella sp.; assembly: GCA_029258655.1. GTDB lineage: Bacteria > Desulfobacterota > Desulfovibrionia > Desulfovibrionales > Desulfovibrionaceae > Taurinivorans. Next base: position 34,491 of record JARHYD010000027.1, on the reverse strand, counting down.
TTGCCCCATTCCCCTTATAGCTGCTGGTGGTGTTTCAACAATGAAAAGTATAAAAAAACTTCTTCCACTTTCAAAATCCAGTTCACTAGCAGGCATAATATCAGGCAGAGCTATATATGAAGGAACACTTAATCTACAAGAAGCCCTAGAATATATAAAAAAACATTAGGTATTATTTCTATATTATTTATAATTACTTTAACACATTAGACTTGTAATACAAATAAAATTATCTTGAAACACATTCTAATAAAATTTTCTACATAAAAAGAAACATAATTTTTTTTTAATTTTATCCATAAAAAAACTTGCAACAATTTCTTTTTTTTGAAATAATCCTTTTTTTGGAAAAGAATATTACAAACAAATTTTTATAGATAGAAAAAAAAGCTAAAGCCTTTAAATTAACAGCCGATAAGCATTGTAACGAAATAAAAAGTCCAACTAGTAAGCGCCAACTTGGACTTCCCATTTTTATAAATGGTAATGGAGGTTCTTATGAAAATAAGTAACAACGGAATAGATCCATATCAAAAAGTAAATTTAACAGATTTATCAGCAAGCAATAAAGTAGTACATCAAGAAAATCATATAAGTTCTCTTGAGGCTAATTCTGCCCAAGATACTGTTACACTTTCAGAAAATGCAAAATATCAAAATATAGCTTTTTATGAGGCACAAAATGCACCAGACGTTAGAAGTCAAAAAGTTGCACGTCTTAAAGAAAAAGTTGCAAATGGAACATATACTTTTAATAGTATGGATACAGCACGAGCTATTGTGAGAGATATTTTTGCTGATAGTTCATTATTTATGAATTAACAAATCAATCTAACAAAAAAAATGAGCCTTTTGGCTCTTTTTTTTTTATTTATTATAAGGAGCTAACCCATCACTTTTTATTTTTAAGAAAAAAATTTTTCTATTCATGCCCCTAATATAGGTAAATTTATTTCAATAAATTTACCTGATTGAAGAAACTTGGGGTCATTTCCCTTTATCCGTTATAACAAAGGAAATTACGGATAAAGACACTGTAACCCAAAAGAAAAAATAAAATTATTTTAAAAACACACTCTAACCTATCTTTTCTATCTCAATATTATTCATTCTTATTGTTTTATAGCAAATAAAAAACGCTCATTACCAGCATAATCATATTTTGTTTCTATTTTTTCAAATGCATAGGACGAACAAAGATTATATACAGCATTTCCTTGATTATAACCATGTTCAATAAGCAATAATCCCTTTGGCTTTAAAAATTTCTCTGCAATTTGTATTAGTTTTTCAATATGAAATGTCCCTTTATAAAGAGCATTAGGAGAATATAAAGCAGTTTTTGGCTCATACCCTTTTACAGAATTATCCAAACAATCGTATTCATTTTGTGGTATATATGGAGGATTGCTTATTAGTAAATCCAAACTTTTTTGTTTAACAGATAAATTCAAAAATGTACTAAAATTATCCATAAAATCAAAACAAGTAAAATCACTTTGAAGAAAAAATGCCCTATCTGCTACGTCTAAAAACTTTGCATTTTTTTTAGCCAAATTAAGTGCATTTTCTGAAATATCAAGTCCAATACCATACGCATTTTTCCATTCTTTTAATAATGTTAATAAAATACAACCTGTACCAGTCCCAAAATCGCTACAATATATTGTCTCTTTTTTATCAAGAAAATAAGCAAGAGCTGTTTCTACAAGTACTTCTGTATCTGCACGAGGTATTAATGTAGATGAATCAACAAAAAAATCATACCCAAAAAATTCTTTAGTTCCAATAAGATAGGCTAATGGTTCACCTTTTAATCTTCTTTTTATTAAAGCATAGATTTTTTCATAGTCTTTATTTGAAATAGTTATTGTATCATGTATTTTTAAAAATACTTTGTCCTTTTTTAATATATAGGAAAATATAATCTCGACTTCTTTACGAGCCATAGCTTTAGAATCTATTCCTGAAAAATAAAAATCTTTTTTTGTAGAATTACTACAACCAATTAATATATTTGATAATTTATTAATTTCATCTTTTATTTTTATTATACGCATTTGAACCTTGTCATTTTTTTTTAATAAAAATTATAATAACATATTTGTAACAGTATTATTTTGTGAACAAAAAAACAAAACAATATTTCTAAAAAGAAAATTATAGTAATTATGAAAAAAATACAAGTTTTTCTTTTGGATAAAAGATTAGCATTGTGATTTATTCATCAAATATAAGTTATACATCAAAATAAAATATCCAATATACTATGATTGACACGAAGTATTTTACAAAATTGTATATTTTTTTTATTAATTGAACTATATTTTCAAAATAAAAAAAGAATAATATTTATAACAAATTACAAATAATAAAAAAAAATATATCAAACTCATATTTTTATACTTCTAACGCTAAGTGAAAATATACACTTGCTAAAATCAAAAAATTTAGTAAACTATGTTTATATGAGTGTTATACACACATTTTATTATGGGTAATTCCAAAAAACGAGGAGAGTGTCTTATGGCTGAAGATAACATTGTCATAGACAGAGCAAAAAGTAGTTGGTCTGATTTATGGACTAAAGAAGACTACTGGGCAATTTGGGTTGGTGTAGCGGTTGTTTTACTTTCAATCTTTTTAATTCTTCCTGCTAAATCAGAATTTATTCAAAAGATTGAAGCACAAAATGCTATTATAAAGGTAGAAAAAGAAAAACCTTATCCAACAGTTGCATTAATTGAAGCTAAGAAAGCAAAAAAAGCTGTTATGGGTGGGGCATTACCAGCATTAAAAGAATTAAAAAGTTATTTTGCTACTCCAAAAAAATGGAAAAGCAATATTTTAGATTCAATGATGCTTTCAAAAGAACAAGCTGATGCTATTAATGCAAAAATTCTTCCTGCTATTGAAGCTACAAAAGCAGAAGCTGCTGCTGCATACGAAATAGCAAAAGCTGCTGATACATTAGCACAAACTAATAACTATGAAAATGAAGAATTAAATGTTGCAGCTGATGTAGCAATTCAAGCTTGGGCAGATCTTGAAGATAAAGTTGCAAAAGATTCTGAAAAAATAGTTAAGCCATATAATTTATTCCCTAAAATGATTATGCTTGGTGTAGCAATAGCTATTGCTATGAGCATTGGTATTTTCTTTATGGGAATGAGCGTTCCAAGATTCCTCATTGGATTTATTGGAGTATTTATTCTTTGCGTTCTTGCAAATATTTTGGGTAGTAATGGTAGCATGAGCTATTATGGTATTAATGCTGAAATTTGGTCAATCGTACTTGGTATGCTTATTGCTAATACTATCAAAACTCCTCAATGGATAAGCCCAGCTGTACAAGTTGAATACTATATTAAAACAGGTTTGGTTCTTTTAGGTGGTGAAGTTCTTTTCACAAAAATAGTTGCTATTGGTATTCCCGGTATTTTTATTGCTTGGATAGTTACCCCTATTGTATTAGTTGCAACATATATTTTTGGTCAAAAAGTATTAAAAATAGAATCAAAAACTCTTAATATTGTTATTTCTGCTGATATGAGCGTATGTGGTACTTCTGCTGCTATTGCAACAGCTGCTGCTTGCCGTGCTAAAAAAGAAGAACTTACCCTTGCTGTTGGTATTTCTCTTACCTTTACAGCTATTATGATGGTTGTATTACCTGCATTAATTAAAGTAATTGGTTTAGACGCTGTACTTGGTGGTGCTTGGATTGGTGGTACTATTGACTCCACTGGTGCTGTTGCTGCTGCAGGTGCATTCTTAGGTGATACTGCAATGCAAGTTGCTGCTACTATCAAAATGATTCAAAACGTTCTTATCGGTGTTACAGCATTCTTTGTAGCTATTTACTTTACTACCAAAGTTGAAAGAAGTGGTGACGGCAAAGTAAGCCTTATGGAAATTTGGCACAGATTCCCTAAATTCGTTATTGGTTTCTTAGGTGTATCTATTCTTCTTTCTGTTATGAGTTCAAGTTATGGTTCTGACTTAGCTTACTCTATCATTGATAAAGGTGTTGTAGATATTACAAAAGGACTTCGTGGTTGGTTCTTTGCTCTTGCTTTCGTATCTGTTGGTCTTGCTACTAACTTCAAAGCTCTTGCAGCATACTTCAAAGGTGGTAAACCAATTATTCTTTATGTATGTGGTCAATCCTTCAACTTAGCATTAACACTCTTAATGGCTTGGGTAATGTTCAACTATGCATTCCCAGAAATTAAGGCTACTCTTCTTGCTCAATAGTTGAAACCATTCATTAAATATTAAAAAGGTATATAGTTTTCTATATACCTTTTTATTTTTTTGGGGGAAATGATTTCCCCCAACCCCCCTCAATCAAGCAAATTTATTGAAACAAGTTTCAATAAATTTGCTTAGTTTAAGGCATTAGTAAAAATTTTTTTTCCTAAAAATAAAAAGATTCTTTGTTTTTACATCATAGCTATAAGTAATTTGCAATATAATTATATTGCAAATCTTTTATTTTTACTATCAGAGAACAAAGTTTAATAATTATAAATAATTTGGAAACACTCCCTATATTACAAATATTTTATATTCATTACTGGAAAATAAAGCTTAATAATTATAAATAAGTTAAAAACACATCTTAAATTTTAAAACAAAATCCTTTTGTACACAAAAGGATTTTGAAAATAAAAATTTTTGAAAAGGGGTTTTAGGGGGAGGACTTTTTATAAAAAGTCCTCCCCCTAAAAAATTACTCAAAAAAATACAAACTATTTTGTTAAAATAATCCCTTCAAAAATATAAAATTTTGCTTTTGGGTCTTGCCATGCATTTTGGGTTAATCCTGCCTTTATGGCTAATTGACTTAATGTTTCTTCTTTTGTCCACTTTTGCTCTGTTGCAACTTGAGGTAAAAAAACTGCCCTATACTCATCAAGTTCAAATAAAATGCCATGCTTACCAATAATAATATTTTCTAATAAGCAAGGAGTAAAAGGAGTTAATATTGTTATTTCCCATGTTATATATTCTAATTCATCTTCTGTGATAGGATAAAAACGACTATCTTCAAAAGCTGCTGCATACGCCATTCTAGCAACAATTTCCCATAAGGGATATACTTCTGCCATATATCCAACACAACCGCGTAATGCTTTTTGTCCTCTTTCATATTTATAATATGAAACAAAAGCCCCACAATTTTCTAATAATAAAGTATTTTGTGGTGTTTTAAATTTCAATTCTTGCAATGATTTTTTATTTTTAACACAATCAGCTAAAATACTTGCCACTATACCATGCAAATATAATTTTGTTTCTTCATCTAATAATTTTTGATAATCCATAAATTCCCCATGCAAAAAAAGGCGATTCCTCGCCTCTTTTATTTTATTTCTAATGGTGGATAAATCATTGCATCAAATTGTAAACCTTGACTTTCCACAGAAACAATACTTGCTTTATGTTCTTTCATATCCTTTAAATGCACAGTATGCCCAAATATTTCAAGCCGATTTTCTGCCAACCACTGCAACGCTTGGACATAAATTTTATGCTCAAGACAATGTATTCTATTTTGCAAAATTTCTTCTGTATCTTGCTGTGTACAAGGAACAATAGCTTGAATAATAATTGGACCTGCATCCATTTCTTCACTCACAAAATGGACAGTACAACCAGAAAATTTAACACCATAATTAACTGCATCTCTAGCACCATGTACACCAGGAAACGATGGTAAAATAGCAGGGTGAATATTAATAACACGTTGTGGAAAACTTGCTAAAAAATAAGGAGTTACCATTCGCATATATCCAGCAAGTACAACACAATTTGCACCAGAATTTTTTATTTCTTCCACTACTTTTTTATCATACTCTTCTCTACTTGTAAAAAGCGTATGATCAAGAAGTGTATGCTTGATATTAAACTGTTTTGCTCTTTCCAGAACTTTAGCATGAGGTCTATTAGCAAGCACAAGGCAAATTTCAGCATCTAATTTTTTTGCTTTTACAGCTTCAAAAATTACTTGAGCATTTGTTCCACTACCAGATGCAAGAATAGCAAGTTTTAAACTCATAATATCCTACTTTGCAAGTTTCAAAAGTGATTGATAATATGGTGCATTAATATCTATATCTTGAGAAAAATATTTTGTTATTTCCCCAAGTAAAGCTGGAATAGTAAAATCTTTTGGTTCAATTTCTGTATTAAAACCAAATTCTTTTAATGTTTCAGTAGTAATTGGACCAATAGAGGCAAATTTTACATTAGTTGCTTTTTTCAAAACATCATTATCAATACATTCCATAAAATTACGAACAGTTGAAGAAGACGCAAAACTAATACAATCAACTTCATTTGCTTCTAAAGCTTCCAATAATTCTTCTTTATTTGCCATAGCTTTTACTGTTTTATAGGCAGGAGCAATAGTAACATTAGCACCTGCTTTTTCTAAAACTTGTGGCAACACTTCGCGAGATTCTAACGCACGAGGAATAAGAATATTTTTACCTTTAATAGCAAATTGGCAAAGTCCTTCTGCAACAGCTTCTGCAACATACGTTTCAGGAACAAAATCAGGAATAATACCAAGTTTTTCAACTTCTTTTCTTGTTACAGGACCAATGGCTGCTATTTTTGCATTATATAATGCTCTACTATCTTTTTTAGCAACACGTAAACGTTCTGCAAAATGTTGCACACCATTAACAGAAGTAAAAATAATCCAATCAAAAGTTTCTATTTCTTGAATTGCTTTATCTAATACTTCATAATTATCCATTGGCTCAATACTAATAGTTGGGAATTGAATAACTCTTGCCCCAAGACTCATAAGCATAGCAACCATATCACTTGCTTGCTCTCTTGAACGTGTAACTACAACAGTCTTTCCAAAAAGAGGTCTTTTTTCATTCCAGTTTAATTTATCACGCAAAGACACAACATATCCCACAACAATAACAGAAGGATTTTTAAAACCTTCTCGAATTGCTGCATCTGGTAAATCTTCAATAGTTGCAGTTAAGGAACGTTGATTTGGCATAGTTCCCCAATGCACTAAGGCAGCAGGAGTTTTAGGATCCATACCTGCTTTTATTAAATTTTTAGAAATTTCAGGCAAATTTTTCATACCCATAACAAAAACCAATGTAGAAGCACTTTTTGCCAATGCCTCCCAATTATGAACAGAGTCAGGTTTTGTAGGATCCTCATGTCCTGTAATAATTGTTACAGAAGATGCAACAGTTCTATCTGTTAAAGGAATACCTGCATAGGCTGGTCCTGCTATGGTACTTGTAATTCCCGGAACTTCGCAAAAAGGCACACCATTTTCAAATAATGCACGACCTTCTTCACCACCTCGACCAAAAATATATGGATCTCCACCTTTTAATCGAGCAACAATTTTTCCTTCTTTTGCTTTACGAACAAGCAAAGCATTTATATCCTCTTGGCTCATTGCATGATTTCCTGCAATTTTACCTACATATATTTTTTCAGCATCAGGACGAGCATGGCTAAGTAAAATATCACTTGCTAAATAATCATAAACAACAACATCGGCACGACTAAGAGCATCTAATCCTTTGCAAGTAATAAGACCTGGATCACCAGGACCTGCTCCAATAAGATAACAAAACATGATCTCTCCACATACTCTTTTATTTTATAAGTCCACTTATAACGGTTAATTATCTCTTTCGCAACAGTTATATTTATCCGCTTTTTTCCATACTTTTAAAAAAACAATTTTCATAAAATATAGTAAGAAGAGTTTTTAGGAAGTATTTCCAAATTATTTATAAGTATTAAACTTCGTTCTCTAATAGGATATGTTTCTAAATTAATCTTATTTTATTTTTTTTCTTTGGGGGAAATGATTTCCCCCAAGCCCCCTCAATCAAGCAATTTTATGGAAATACGTTTCAATAAATTTGCCTAATTGAGGGGAAAAACACTTCCCATGTATTTTTTTCAAACCATTTTTAAAACCTATTCTTTTTGCCTGTTATTTTATCATTGAAAAAAAAGTAAAATTTTATTATCTTATATGCGTTTTAATATTGAAGCAACCTTTAAAACCATAGGAGGTTTTCCTTGCGTATTTTAGTAATTGGTTCTGGTGGACGTGAACACGCTCTTACATGGAAATTAAAGCAAAGTCCCCTTGTTGATGAAATTTTTGTTGCACCAGGAAATGGTGGAACATTTGCCCATAATATTAATATTGCAGATAATGATATTGAAGGTCTTGTTTCTTTTGTAAAAGAAAAAAATATTGATTTTGTAGTACCAGGACCAGAACTCCCTCTTACTCTTGGTATTACGGACGCAATGGAAGCTATTGGTGTTCCTTGTTTTGGACCAAGCAAAGCCTGTGCAAGATTAGAAGGAAGCAAAGCTTTTTCTAAAGAAGCAATGGTAGCAGCTAATATCCCAACAGCTGCTTATGGAACTTTTCAAACAGAACAAGAAGCTTTTGCTTTTATTGATAAGCATAATGCACCACTTGTTATTAAAGCCGATGGACTTGCAGCTGGCAAAGGTGTTATTATAGCTCAAAGTATTGATGAAGCCAAAAAAGCTGTAACAGCAATGCTTAGTGAAAAAAAATTTGGTGATGCAGGAAATACTATTGTTATTGAAGAATTTCTTATTGGTGAAGAACTTTCTCTACTTTGTTTTTGTGACGGTGAAAATGCCCTTGCTTTACCATCAGCCCAAGATCATAAAGCCATTGGTGAAGGAGATACAGGCTTAAATACAGGTGGAATGGGAGCATATAGCCCTGCTCCATTAGCACAAGACGAAGAACTTGAAAAATTAGCTGATATTACAGTTCGTCCTTTACTAAAAGAAATGGCAAAACGTGGAACTCCTTTTAAAGGAATTTTATATGCTGGACTTATGATGACAGCACAAGGAGTAAAAGTTCTTGAATATAATGTTCGTTTTGGTGATCCAGAATGTCAACCCCTACTTATGCGTATGAAAAGTGATATTTTACCTATTATGCAAGCTTGTGTAAATGGTACATTAAAAAAAGAAGCTATTAGTTTAGAACTCTATCCACAATCAGCTCTTGGTGTTGTAATTGCTGCAAAAGGTTATCCTGAATCATATCCAAAAGGTATGGAAATCAAAGGACTAGAGGAAGCAAATTCCCTTGAAAATACAATGGTATTTCAAGCTGGTACTAAATTTGATAATGGAAAAACATTTTCTAATGGCGGTCGAGTTCTTTGCGTTGTAGCACTTGGAAAAACCTTACAAGAAGCAAAAGATAAATCCTATCAAGCAGTTAATAAAATTCACATGGAAAATTCTTATTTTCGTCGTGATATTGGTGATAAAGGTATTAAACATTTAACACACAAATAAAAAAACTCTTTTTTATCAACGTATCCTAATAAAAATACAAAAAACACAAAGAAATATAAAAGAGGTTAAAAAATGGTACAAGTTGGAATTTTAATGGGTTCTGCATCTGATGAGAACACCATTAGTCCCTGTATTGAAGTTTTAAAAAAACTTGGCGTTAGTTATCGTTTTACTGTTTCATCAGCACATCGTACCCCTATTAGAACAGAAAAAATTGTTGATGAATTAGAAAAAGAAGGCTGTCAAGTTTTTATCTGTGCAGCAGGTATGGCTGCACACTTAGCAGGTGCTGTTGCAGCAAGAACAATTAAGCCTGTTATTGGTATCCCCGTAACAGGTTCTGCACTAAATGGACTTGATGCTCTTTTAGCAACAGTACAAATGCCTCCAGGTTTTCCTGTTGGCACAGTAGCTCTTGATAAAGCAGGAGCAAAAAATGCTGCTTATATGGCTGCACAGATTATTGCAATTCATGATAAAAAAGTTGCAAAAGCTCTTGAAGACGAACGTCAAGTATTTCGTGATATAGTAGAAAAATCTGCTAAAGAAATTGAAGAAAAATATCAATCTCAATAAATTATGAATATTTTTAGGGGGAGGACTTTTTATAAAAAGTCCTCCCCCTAAAACCACCTTTCAAAAATTTTTAATCCAAAAAACCTGTTACGTGCAAAAGGTTTTTATTTTCTTCTATGCAAAAATATTCTTTATTTTTATAAGTTATTTTTCTTAGATAAAAAAGTAAATCGCAACATAATTCCTAAAAAACAATTATATTCAATATACAAAAATAAATAGCTTTTTTCTTTAAAAAAAGATTAAGTTAGAAACACAAACTATAATTTTTGCAAACTTTCCCAAATTTGCATAGCTTTCTTTTTTCCAACTTTTGGCATTTTACATAAATCATCAACACTTGCTTTTTTCATTTCTTCCAAACCATTAAAATACGTCCAAAGCATTTTTGCAGTTTCTTTCCCTATATTAGGCAAACGAAGTAACTCTGCATCTAAACTTTGTTTTGTCCGAGCTTGTCTATGTCTGCCAATAGCAAAATTATGGGTAGCGTCACGAATAGACTGTAAAAAAAGCAGCTCATGGCTTCCTTCTTTAAAAGGCAATGGATTTGTCCGATTAGGCAAAAAAATTCTATCAGAAATATTCCCAGCTCTTCTATCTTGATGTCCTTCTTCATCACGAGCCTTTGCTATCCCTGCCAAAACAAAAGGTAATTGTCCTTCTTCTAAATCAAAACTTTGTGAATCACGAATATGAATATGAGAAAAATATTCTTGAAAACTTACATTCACAGCATTTACTTGCCCCCTGCCACCATCTATTAATAATAAATGAGGCCAAGGTGCTCCATGTTCTGCTCTTTTTTTTGCCCATTGAGATAAAGCAAGATAATCATCTCCACCAGCATTTTCAATATTCCAAACCCGATATTCCGATTTATGAGGTTTACCATCTTGATAAACAACTAATCCAACCTTTGTGCTTGTTCCACTTGTATGGGATACATCAACACATTCAATACGACGCATTGGTTCTTGAACCTTAAAAAGAGCAGCAAGCCTTTCGTCCATACCTAAATCAGATCGCTTATAAACAGTTTCTTTTGCATTACTTTTTGCCATATCTACAAGTTGTTGATCTTCTTTGGTTCTTGCTGCAACAATACGAACATTTCCTCCTCGCCATTCTGATAACATAGTAGCAATACTTTCTATATCATCATCATTTTCATGCAAAGAAAAATCAAAAGCCCCGATTAATGCAGGATTATCACTATTACTTTCTTGATCTTTTACTACCCATGGCAAAACAATACGTGGTGGAATATCTTTATCTTGTGTATAAAATTGTGTTAAAAATCCAAGTAGCAATTCTTGAGCATCTTCCATTACCAAACCAGCCCAAAAAAAAGTTGCTTTATCTATAACTTGTCCACCTCGAACAAATAATATCGCCAATGCTAATCCATCACCACGTGATGTTATTCCCACCACGTCCATATCTGCACCATTATTTAATACAACACCTTGTTTTTCAACTGTTTTTTCTATTGCAATACGTTGATCTCGCAATTCTGCTGCTTTTTCAAAATCTAAATTTTCAGAAGCTTCTTCCATTTTTTTAGTTATACTTTCAATTAATTCTTTTGATTTACCAGAAAGAAGTAATTCCACTTTATGAAGCATTTCTTGGTATTCAAACTGGCTAACATTACCAGAACAAGGAGCAAGACAAAGCCCTATATGATGATAAAGACAAGGACGCACTCTATTTTGCATAGCTCTATCACTACAACGCCGTAATGGAAAAACATTATGCAATGTCTTCCAAGTTTCTCGTGCTGCTTGTGAAGAAGTGAACGGACCAAAATAATGCGAACCATCTTTTTTTACTTTTCGCACCACTTCTAAACGTGGAAAAAGATTTTTTACTGCAATTCTAAAAAGAATATATTGTTTATCATCACGCAATACAATATTATAATGTGGCCTATGTTTTTTTATTAAACTAGCTTCAAGTAAAAGAGCCTCTTTTTCTGTATTTGTTGTTAAAAATTCTACACTAACAGCATGGCTCATCATTGCCCTAGTTTTAGAAGTAAGCTGATTATCAGGACGAAAATAAGATAAAACACGTTTTTTTAAATTTCGTGCTTTACCCACATAAATAATTCTTCCGCCTTTATCTTTATAAATATATACACCAGAGGTTTGGGGTATTTCTTTAGGTTTTTCCATATATTCCTCGTAAAACAAATACTAACATAGAGCATTTCACGGCACAATATTTTATTTATTATCTTTTATATACCCATTGACTTTTATTATAACGAATTATATTTATAATATAAAACTCTCTTAATTGGATTGTAAAATTCTACCACTCTTTATTGACTTTGTGCAATAATGGGCATATTAGAAATTTACTTTATTAATGTAACTCTAATCTGTGAGGTTTTTATGCCAAACTATGTTTACTTTTTGCTTGCTTGTCTTGCATTAATTGTTGGCTATATTATTTATGGCTCTATCGTTGCAAAATTATTTGGCGAAGATCCAAACCGACCCACTCCTGCTATAACAATGGCTGATGGTGTTGACTATGTTCCAATGAAACCTGCTAATATTTGGCTTATTCAGCTTCTTAATATTGCTGGAATTGGACCTATTTTCGGGCCTATACTTGGTGCGTTATACGGTCCAAGTGCTCTTTTATGGATCGTTATTGGATCTATTTTTGCTGGTGGCGTACATGATTATCTTTCAGGTATGCTCTCCATTCGCTACAAAGGTACAAATGTTCCTAATATTGTAGGCTATAACTTAGGAAATGGTTTTAAACATCTCATGCAAGTATTCGCTATCATTCTTCTTTTACTTGTTGGTGTTGTTTTTGTAACCTCTCCTGCTCTACTTCTTAAAGATCTTACCTCCATTAATTCCAACATTTGGTTAGTCATTATCTTTATATATTATTTCTTAGCAACAATTCTTCCTATTGATAAAATTATTGGTCGTTTCTATCCTATTTTTGGTGCTATTCTTCTTATCATGGCAGTTGGTATGACAACTATGCTCTTTGTAAAAGGATATGATTTCTATCCAAGTGCTGAATTTGTAAACCAATATCCTGGTGAAAACCCACTTCCTATGTGGCCACTTATCTTTGTTACCATTGCTTGTGGTGCATTATCTGGTTTCCACGCAACACAATCTCCTATCATGTCTCGCTGTGTTACAAACGAAACACTTGGTAAACCTATTTTCTATGGTTCCATGATTGGCGAAGGATTTATTGCTCTTATTTGGGCAACAGTTGGTATGACTTTCTACCATAGCCCTGCTGAACTTCAAGCTGCTATGGCTAATGGTGGTCCTGCTGCTGTTGTAAATGAAACAGCAATTTCTCTTATGGGTGGTTTTGGTGGCTTCCTTGCTGTTCTTGGGGTTATTGTTCTTCCTATTACATCAGGGGATACTGCTTTCCGTGCAGCTCGTCTTACCATTGCAGAAGTTTTTGATTACTCACAATCTGAAAGAAAAAATCGTTTATTAATTGCGATTCCACTCTTTATACTTGGTGCTATTATTTCTCAAATTGATTTCAATATCATTTGGCGTTATTTTGGTTGGTCAAACCAAACCTTAGCTTGCATTATGCTTTGGGCTGGTGCTGCCTATCTTTACCATAGAGGCCGTTTCCATTGGATTGCTTCACTTCCAGCAACATTTATGACTGCTGTTGTTGTAACCTTTATTTGCTCCCAAAAGATAGGTTTTGGTATGTCAATGCAAATATCAAACTATATTGGTATTAGCTCTGCTATCATTGCTCTTCTTGCTTTCATTATATATGCAAAGCGTCCAACCAAGAACGAACCTCAAGAATAATATATAAATAAAAAAGCATAAAAAAGGTCGGTTAGTATACCGACCTTTTTTATGCTTTTATGATAATATTTTTAGGGGGAGGACTTTTTATAAAAAGTCCTCCCCCTAAAACCCCCTTTCAAAAATTTTTAATCCAAAAACCTTTTTGTATACAAAAGGATTTTTTCTTCAATTTCTATATAATTTTAATAAAGTGTATTACCAAACTAAAAGACATTTCCAAATTAGGGTGTGTTTCTAAATTACTTATAATTATTAAACTTTGTTCTCTGATAATAGAAATAAAATATTTCAATATAATTGCATTGGAAAATACTTATAGTTACGATGTAAAAACAAAGACTTTTTTATTTTTGAGAAAAAATTTTCTACTCATACCCTAACATAGGCAAATTTATTGAAATAAGTTTCAATAAATTTGCTTGATTGAGGGGGGTTGGGGGAAATCATTTCCCCCAAAAAAAATAAAAAAAAGACTGCCATTTTAAAGCAGTCTTTTTTATTCAAATAAGATATAATTATTGTTGTGCTACTGCAGCATGAACACGTTCTTTTATATTATCTTTAGGTCCAAGAACTGCTGTTGCAGTAAAGACAACGTCAGTAGAGCTATTTAATGCTGTTTCTGTGGAATCTTGAAGAACTCCAATAATAAAACCAACACCTACTACTTGTAATGCAATATCATTACTAATACCAAAAAGGCTACAAGCAAGAGGAATAAGCATTAATGAACCACCTGCAATACCAGAAGCACCACAAGCACAAAGAGACGCTACAATACTTAATAATAATGCTGATAACATATCTACATGAATATTTAATGTAGTTGCAGCGGCTAATGTTAGCACGGTAATAGTAATAGCTGCACCAGCCATATTAATAGTTGCACCTAATGGAATGGAGATAGCGTAAGTTCCTTCTGGAAGATTAAGACGACGGCAAAGATCCATATTAATTGGAATATTTGCAGCAGAAGAACGAGTAAAAAATGCTGTTACCCCACTATTTTTGATACAAAACCAAACAAGAGGAAAAGGATTTTGACGAACCTTAAAATACACAAAAAGTGGGTTCACAACAAAACCAACAAAGAACATAGCACCAAGAAGTACAGCTAATAAATGTGCATAGCCATAAAGAACTTCGATACCAAATTCTCCTACAACAGCATACACAAGACCAAAAATACCAAAAGGAGCAGTCCTTACAATCATTCTAACAATGTCAGAAACACTGTGTCCTAAATCAATGATAAATCTTCTTGTAGAATCAGAACAATGCTGAAAAGCAAGACCAAAAGCTACTGCCCAAAAAATAAGAGAAATATAATTTGCTTGAGATAAGGCAGTAACTGGGTTTGAAACAACTTGAGTAATCAAATTCTTTAAAACAGCACTTACGCTACCAGCATTTTCACTTGCAGTTTGAGCTGCCTCTGCTAATTGTAACGTTGTTGGAAACATAAAACTTGCAGCAACAGCAACTAATGCAGCAGCAAAAGTACCTAACAAATATAAAACAATTAAAGGCTTAATACTTGTTTCGGTCCCTTTTTCAT
Source organism: Mailhella sp. (assembly GCA_029258655.1). Lineage (GTDB taxonomy): Bacteria > Desulfobacterota > Desulfovibrionia > Desulfovibrionales > Desulfovibrionaceae > Taurinivorans. The sequence goes on along the minus strand of JARHYD010000027.1, from coordinate 19,152 downwards.
GTTGCGTAATAGAAGCACACACAAGCACAAAAACCAAAATAGGAGCAATAGCTTTTAATGCTCCTACAAACAAATCACCTAAGATGGAAAAATTTGATGCATACGCGGGAAGAGATACACCTAAAAAAACACCTAATACCATACTTATACAAATAAGTAAGATTAATGATGTTCTCATATACCAGTCAAAGGCAGAACGAAAAATACTAGAATTTGAAGAACTCATACAAACCTCTCGTGTATTTTTATAAAAAAGAAGTTACCAAATTTGTATAGAGTAAAAAAAAAAATTAGGCAAGGTCAAAAAAACAACAAAGTATGCTTACATTTTTGTAAATCACTTCTTTTTTATTCCAATAACGTTTGGAAGCAGAATAACACCTTTTAGAAAAAGCTTTATGTTATCATTGACTTGCCATAAAAAAGCTTTTTTTCCTTGATACAGCATTGCTGCCTCTGTTCCTCCCTCTAAATACATAGCTCTTTTTATGTTTAACTGTGAATTTTTTCTTAATACTGTAATAAAATCATTAATTGTTGTTGGGATTGATGCATACATTAATAAAATTTTCCCTTGTGAATCTTCTCCTAAAGAAGCAATAGAATGCCTTCGTTGTCCTTCCCAAAGCTTATTATCGTTATTTGTTAATTCTAAAAGTTGAAAATTCTGCACAACCACTTGATATTTATCTAATATTGTTGATAAATCTTGTTTTTCCCCTTTTGCAATAAATTTAGAAAATTGCGGATCATTAGTATAAAGAATAGCCACTTCTGGAATTTTTCCCTTATATTTTTCATAAGGATTTGCAACAAAAAATGCCCCTAATTTCTTACCTATATGGGCATTGCTAAATTTATTATTTTTCTTTAAATATCCAATACTCGATATTTTATCAGGTAAATACATTGATGCATTAATCGCTGCTAATAATTGATAATCCTTTAACCACCCTACAAGACTTCTTAACTTTGTATTATCAATAGTTGCTCCATATACAGAAAAATTACAATATGTTGGATCAAATTTTAATACATCAAAAGAAACTGTTATAGGCAATTTTGCCTCATTTTCTCTTTCAACCATTATTGTTTCCGATATTCTAATAAAAGAAACCCCTTTTTCTACTTCTTGCCAACTATTTAACAAAAATTCATCAAAAGGAAATTTAGCATTATCGCTATTTTTATTTTGCAAATCTTGAGCATTAACAATAGGATATTCAAAAATTACACTAAAAAAAAGAAAAAAACAAAAAGAGATACAGCACATTAACAAACTTTTTCTATTCATACAAACCTAAACCTAGTCGATAATTAAAAAAAATCTATATTGACAATACGTAAGCTACTTGCTAAATAGAATATATGTTTTACGGGTATCTGTAAAGTTGATTAACATAGTATTTACTTTATAGACAAGGTTATGCTCTTCCCTGCTGTTTTGGGAAAACTTATACTTGAAGCGAGATAATTATGCAAAAAGAACTTGTTGAGTATATCACTAAATCTCTAGTCGATAATCCTGATAGTGTAAAAATTCGTGAAATCGAAGGTGAACAAACCTCTGTGCTTGAATTAACTGTTGCTAAAGAAGATCTTGGTAAAGTTATTGGAAAACAAGGTCGTACTGCTCGTGCAATCAGAACCTTACTTGGTGCTGTTTCTGCTAAAACTCGTAAACGTGTTGTATTAGAAATTTTAGAATAATGAATTTAAATAACTCCTTTGTTTTTATTGGTAAATTAACACGACCACATGGTATTCATGGGGAAATTTGTGCTCAATACTTTGCAGAATCTTTTGATTATTTAAAGAAAAATCAAATCTTACTCAAAGCTGGAAAATTAGATCCACAACCTTGTGAAGTGAAAAGTTTCAAAGAACAAGGAAATATTCTTATTCTTAAAATTCAAGGTATTAACACAAGAACAGAAGCAGAACGTTATCGTAATTACGATATTGTTATTGATGAAAAACTTCTTTCCCAAGAAGACAAAGATACAATAAATAATGATGAAGATGATGGAGAAGCTCCATATCTTCATCATCTTATTGGTGCAACAGCATTTTATCATTCACAACATCTTGGCAAAATAGAAGAAATTGCCTTTCCTGCTGGTCAAGAAATTTGGTTTATCCGAAATGGTACTACTGAAATTCTTTATCCTGCTGTTTCTCAATTTATTGATCATTATGATCTCAAAAACAATGCAGTTTATCTAAATCCTCCAGAAGGACTTTTAGAGATTTATCTTAATAACGACGAAAAAGAAGAACAATCTCCTGCTACAAAAAAAATTGAAAAACAAAATCTTAAAAAATTCTCCACTAAAAAAAATCAATAAACTATGCGGTATCATCTTGTCAGTCTTTTTCCTGAATGGTTTCATTCTCCTTTAAATACTGCACTTTTTGCAAAAGCTCTTGAATCTCAAATTGTTAGCGTTGATTACATTAATCCTCGTGATTTTACACAAAATAAGCATAATAAAGTTGATGATAGCCCCTATGGCGGAGGACCTGGAATGGTACTTATGGCTCAACCTCTTGTTGATGCTATTAACGCTATTTCTTTATCAGGTAAAAAAACAGGTCAAATCATTGCTCTGACCCCAGTAGGAGAACCACTTACTCAAGAAATTGTTCAAGAATTAGCTCAAGAAGAAGATTTAACATTAATTTGTGGACGCTATGAAGGTTTTGATGAAAGAATATATGATATTCTCCCTATTCGTAAAATCAGTATTGGAGATATCATTTTAAATGGTGGTGAAGTTGCGGCATTAGCCCTTATTGAAGCTACTGCTCGCTTGCAAACAGGATACATGGGCAAAGAAGAATCAGGTGAAGATGAAAGCTTTACTCATAATCTTTTAGAATATCCTCATTACACACGTCCTGAAAATTTTATGGACAAAGCCGTTCCCAAAGAACTACAAAACGGCAACCATGCTGAAATAGATTTATGGAGAAGAAAAGCTGCCCTTAAAACGACATTAACATATCGATCTGATTTATTAGAAAAAGCATTTTTATCAGAGCAAGATAGACATTATTTAAATGAAATACACAATACAAATCTAGGAAAAAATATTCACATTGCTCTTGTTCATTATCCTATTTTACTAAAAAATAATACAGTTGGATCAAGCTCTATTACCAACCTAGATTTACACGATATTGCTAGAATTTCATGTACTTATGGAATTAGCTCTCTGCAAATTGTCAGCCCTATTCCAGACCAAAAAATACTGGTACAAGAACTCCTTGATCATTGGGTACACGGAGAGGGAGCTAAAACAAATCCAGATAGAAGTACAGCATTAAAACGTATACAACTAGCTGATGATTTATCTTGTGCTATTAAAAATATTACTAACATAAGTGGAAAAAAGCCATTACTTATTGGAACAAGTGCTAAACCAGAACTTGACAAAAAAGGTAGAGAAAAAAGAATTGCTACACCATTTCCAACAATAACAAAATTAGCCAAAAATAATACACTATTAATTGTGTTGGGAACAAGTCATGGTCTTGCTCCCGAAGCTTTAGCACAGTGTGATTTTATTCTTCCACCTATACGATATTTAGGTGAATACAATCATCTACCTGTAAGAGCTGCTTGTGCTATTATTTTAGATCGTTTATTAGGCGATTTTCAATAAATTATGGGGGAGGATTTTATAAAAGTCCTCCCCCAAAAAAATTCTTTCAAACTAAAGAATATGTTTCCAAATTCATCGTATATTTTCTTTGGGGGAAATGATTTCCCCCAAAACCCCTCAAACAGGTAAACTTATTGAAATACATTTCAATAAATTTGCCTATTTTAAGGTATTACTAAAAGTCTTTTTTCTCAAAAATAAAAAAGTTTTTTATTTTCATATAGTAAATATAAAAAGTTCCTAATGTAACTATATTATAACTATTTTATTTTCATTATTAAAAAACAAAGTTTAATAATTATAAATGATTTAAAAACACACCCTACACAAAATTGTTACTTTTAGTTATTCCACTGTACCTAATCAATATTGCTAACAAAAATATATATCTAATATTATCCTTTATTTTGTAGCACAGCAATATATTTCAAACTAGTTGCAATATTAGATGATTGTACAATAGTTTTTTCAAATTTTTGTATAAAATCCATAAAAATTGGATTATGATATAATTTCTCTACACATTCACGATAGCTAACATACTCATCAAATGTTAACTCACTTAAAAATAATCCATTGCTAGCAATAAAACTAGTTGGAATTAATTTAACAACTTCTAAATTTAATCTATCACAAGCTTCTTTTAATTCTGTTTCAGAAACACCCACTGCGTGTTCAGAATATCCCAATGCTTTTTTAACTTGAATAATATCTTTTTTTGCCAATAACATATTATCTTTGCTCAATAAATCAAAAATAATATAACCATTTTTTTTACATAATTGTTTCTTTTGTGCTAAAAAATGTTCCCATTTAGCATAATGTGGCATAAACCAATGTGATGTTACAACGTCAAATTTGCCAACTTTAGAAAAATCACAAGTATCACTATCAACATGAAAAATACTAACATTAGGCTTTTTTTGTTGTTCAATATAAAAAAGCATTTCCTTACTTATATCACTAGCAACAACTTTTCTTACTCTATCAGCTAAATAAAGAGTAAGAATTCCTGTACCAGCAGCCATATCAAAAACAGAATCCGTTTCTTTTATATAATCCATATAAAGAGGAAATTCTATCAAATTAAAATAAAGATTAGGTTGCACACCTTTATTATAAACTTCTGCTGCCTCTTTAGATTGCCAAGCCATTTTTTTAAAATTAACAACTTCTTCGTTTGTCATATAAACTCCTTTTATAGGGAAGTATATCATTATACTTTATTTTTCAAGTTTTTTTAATAAAAAAAACACTTGCAATATTTAATAATTCTGCTAAGTATAACCGTTCGGGTTAGTTATTTTCCTATCATACCGACTTCCGACGGTATAAAGCTATTCCTAATTTTTTTCCATACAAAAAATTAAGTTGCTTTTATTTAAAAAATAAGTAATAAATACAGCTTGCCTGTGGCATTAAAAACATTTGTTGTAAAACAACTAAATATGATAAATTCCTCGCAAGGAGAGGCAAAATGAATATTATCAGAAAGATTGAAAGCGAACATTTACGTACTGATATTCCTCAGTTCCGTGCTGGTGACACTGTAAAAGTTCACCTTAGAATTGTAGAAGGTGAAAAAGAACGTATCCAAGTATTCCAAGGTAACGTTATTCGTATTCAACGTGGCACAACAGGTGCTTCTTTCACTGTTCGTAAAATTTCCGACGGCGTTGGTGTAGAACGTATTCTTCCTTTACATTCCCCATTTATTGATCACATTGACGTTGTTGTGCGTGGTCGTGTACGTCGCTCTCGCCTTTACTACCTCCGTAATCTTCGTGGTAAAGCTGCACGTATTAAACCAAGAAATAACTTCTAAAGGTTATTTTACACCCATTTTCTCCTTTGGATGGGTATAAATATCATGCCCCTCCCGATTTGTTCGGGTGGGGTTTTTGTTTTTGGAAAAATGCATGGCAAAGAAAAAAGAACTTATAAACCACGGTATTTTATTTCGTCCTAGCAATTTATCAAATGATTCTATCACCGTAGGACTTGATGAAGTTGGACGTGGTTGTCTTGCTGGTCCTGTTGTTGCAGGGGCTGTTGTTTTCCCTAAAAATTTTGATCTCATTGGACTTGATGATTCAAAAAAATTATCAGAAAAAGAACGCCTTAATTTAGATAGTGAAATAAAAGAATTAGCTTGGGCTTGGGGTATAGGACTTGTTTGGATGAAAACAATCCAAGAAATTAATATTCTGCAAGCAAGCCTTTTGGCTATGGCTAGAGCATTAGCAGCGTTAAAATATAAATTTCCTCAAATTGACCCTAAAATTTATCTTATTGACGGAACTTTTATTTTACCACAATTTTACCTTAACCAATATTCTCTTTCACCACTTAGCCAAAAAAGTATTATACAGGGAGATTCATCAGAACCAAGCATTTCAGCTGCTTCCATCATAGCAAAAAACTTTCGTGACAAATTAATGATTAAATTAGATAAACGCTATCCAATGTATGGATTTGCCTCACATAAAGGTTATGGAACAAAAGAACATCGAAATGCTATCCAAAAATTTGGGCCATGCCCTCTTCATAGAATGGACTTTAAATCTGTACGTCCACAAACCTTAACACAAGGGACACTATGCTAAAAAGCATATTTGCAAAATTAAAAGAAGTTCATGGCGATATTGGAAAATTAGGTGAAAAAAAAGCACTACAATTTTTAAAGAAAAAAGGCTATACTATTTTAGAACAAAACTATAAAGCCTATCCTTATGAAATTGATTTAATTTGTTTTGATAATACAAATCAAGAGCTTGTTTTTATAGAAGTAAAAACAAGGATTAATGATGAAATTCAAACAAATATAGAAGCTTTTCATCATAAAAAACAAACAAACATAAAAAAATGTGCAGAAAAATATTTATCAAGCACCAAAAATTGGGATAAGCCTTGTCGCTTTGATTTAATTTGTATAAACGGAACAAATTATCAAGTGGAGCATTTTACCAATGTTATTGAATGAAAAAACAAAAACAGGCATTCTATATATCATAGCAACCCCTCTAGGAAATGAACAAGATTTATCTCCTAGAGCAAGAGATATTTTAGAAAATGTTCCTCTTATTTTAGCAGAAGATACCAAAAGAGCTGGTATCAATTTTTCTCGTTGGCATTTAAAAGCACCTAAATTTATAAGTTTTAACGATCATAATGAAGAAAATAAACTTGATTATGTTTTAGAACTTTTAACATCAGGACAAAATATAGCACTAATTTCAGACGCAGGAATGCCCATTTTATCTGATCCTGGTTATTTAATTGTTAGAGCTTGCCGTGAAAAAGAAATAAAAGTTTCTGTAATTCCAGGACCTTGTGCTCCTGTTACGGCATTAGCAGGAAGTGGTATTGCACCTCAACCCTTTACTTTTTTTGGATTTCTTCCACGCAAAGCAAATGATATAGAAAAAACAATAGCTCCATTTGCTAAGCTTTCAGTTAGTCTTATTTTTTTTGAAAGAAAAGATCGTTTGCAAGAAACTCTTTCATTTTTATATACATTACTAGGAGATCGCGAAGTTTGCATTGCTCGTGAACTAACCAAAGAATATGAAGAATATATAAATTTTTCTTTAAGCAATATTCCTAACATACAGTCATTATTAGGAGAAATAACGGTTATAATAGGTCCGCCCACCACGTTACAGCAAACCAATAAAGAAGAAGTATTAGCTCTCATAAAAAAAGAAAAAGAACTTGGTGGTACAACAAAAAATATAGCAAAACGAGTTCAAAGCCAATGTTACGGCTGGACTACAAGCGAAATATACGCTCTTGCAACTCGTGATTAAAGGATTTTACTATGGCAAAAAAAACTAAAAGCCCTTCCCTACTCGCAGAAAATAGAAAAGCAAGACAATATTATGAATTATTAGAATTTTTTGAAGCAGGAATACAACTTACAGGACCAGAAGTAAAAAGTATACGACAAGGAAAAGTCAACTTTGGCGATAGTTATATTGATTTTAGCAAAGGTGAAGCCTTTGTTTGCAGTATGCACGTAAGCCCTTATGATAATGCAGGCTACATGGTACAAGAACCAGATAGAAATAGAAAACTTTTATTGCACGCAAAAGAAATTAATATGCTTAGTGCTAAAGTAGAGCAAAAAGGACTTACAGTTGTTCCTTTAAAAATGTATCTCAAACATGGAAAAATAAAACTTGAAATTGCTCTTGCTCGAGGTAGAAAATTACACGACCAAAGAGACGAATTAAAACGCCGTGCAGAAAATCGTGATCTTGAACGAGAACTTGCTAGAAATTAAATTTTTCATATTTTTTAGGGGGAAAACTTTTGAAAAAGTTTCTCCCCCTAATACCCCTTTACAAAACTTTTTATAATAACCTACTATAAAATCAGAACCTGTTTATATTCAATATACAAAAACAAATAACTTTTTTATTTTTGAGAAAAAAGATTTTTACTAATGCCCCCTCAATCAGGCAAATTTATTGAAACAAGTTTCAATAAATTTGCCTGATTGAGGGGGCTTGGGGGAAATCATTTCCCCCCAAAAAAAATAAAAACGTATCAATAATAGAATTAGAAAATACTATTAGTTCTTTTTATTTAATAATTTTATTTGGTTATATACTAAATATTCATCGGAAGATGTAGAATAGTATTTTAATACTTCATTTTGTGCAATATTACGCCATACAGAACAGTCAAATTCAATAAAAACAACCCCATAACTTAAAAGTATTTTTTTATGTAATTCAAATGTTGAAAATATTTTTTTTGAATATTCTTTGCCTGCTATTTCTGCAGCATTAATTAATGCATTTTGGAGATCTTTACGTAATGATTTAAATTTTTGATTATTACAAATGAGAGCAGCTCTTGAAAATAAGTGATTACTTAATATTGCATATTTAGCAACATTCTGTAAACCTTCACTTAAAATTATATCCCAGTTTACGTCTGTAATGTTGATCTCATTATTGATGAATGCTTCTTTTCTTTCACTAAAATTAATTGTAATAGGATTTGCACCAATAGCTTTCCATATTTCATTATATAAAGGAATAGATGGAATACCAATTTTTAAATTTTTGATTTGTTCACTATTTAAAAATGGAAACTTTGAAATTAAAAGTCTCGAAGGTCTATACCAATTATCAGAAAGAATTTTAACTCCATGTTCTTCAATTAACTTATTTTTAATTGAGCTTGCAAAAGAACTTTTTACAAATTTTTTTAGATGTTCAATATTATCATAAAGAAATGGATAAGTTGTTAATGCCCAAATATGGTCTAGTTCTGCAAGCCAATCAATGGCAGCACAAAACATATCAAGTTTTCCATGTTTTACTTTTGCTATATGTTCACTACCGTTACCATATTCAGAAGAGTGATGTACTTCAATTTGTACTTGTCCATGTGTTAATTCGTTTACTACTTTTGCAAAATAATAGGTATACTCAGTAAGCAATATGGAGGGAGGATTTAAACAGCCAATATGTAAAACTTCTTTTGCATCAGATATTAAAGGATTAATATAGGTTGGTTTACCTTGTTTTTTTACTACAAGTCCTTCATTAACTAAAAGTTGAATAGCATGTCTAATTGTTTGTTTTGAAACAGAAAAACGATTCATTAATGCTGATTCAGAAGGCATTGCTGTTCCAGGCTGTAAAATATAATCTTTTATTTCATTACGTAACTCATTGTAAATTTTTGCATATTGTGGAAGTGATAATTCTAAAATATTTTTATTCATAAAAATACACTACATTTTTTTCTTTTCTTAATATAGAAAAATATAAAAATCAATAAAAAAAGCCCCATATTAGGGGCTTTAGTCTGTATAAGGTTTAAAAGTTAGTTTAAATTAATAAAAATAGTTTTTAATTCTGAGTATTGCTCATGTGCAGCCTCAGCATTATCTTGTCCACCAAAACCAGACATTTTTAATCCACCAAATGGAGTTGTTATATCACCTTCACAATATTTATTTACTGAAACAGTTCCTGCTTTTAATTGACGAGCAAAGATATGTGCATTTTGTAAGTTATCAGTAAATAATGTTGCTTGCAAACCATATTCTGTTTCATTAGCAAGTTTTATTGCTTCTTCATTTGATTTTACACCGATAATGCATGAAACAGGTCCGAAAATTTCATGTTTCATAATTTCAGAGTCAAGCTTAGGATCAACAAAAAGAGTAGGTGCAACATAGATACCACTTCCAATATCTAAAGAGTGACCACCGACAGCAACTTTGCAACCTTCATTAATACCTTTTTCAATGTAGCTCATAACATTTTTAAAATGAGCTTCAGTAATCATGGGTCCCATATTGTTAACTGGGTTCATTGGTTCACCAATTCGCCAATCTTTTTCTAAACCTTTAAGCATGAGTTCAACACACTCATCTTTGCGAGATTCAGGAACAAAAATACGAGTATTAGCTGTGCAATTTTGTCCTGTATTCCAAAATGATGCAGCTAATGCAGCTGAGACAGCTTTTGAAAGGTCTTTTACATCATCACAAAGAATAAATGGGCTTTTACCACCAAGTTCCAATGCAATTTTCTTTAAATTGCTTTGTGCAGAATATTCTAAAAGTTTACAACCTACTTCAGTTGACCCTGTAAAACTAATAGCATTAATACCTTTGTGTAAACCTAATGCTTTACCTATGATACTACCAGAACCAGGCAATACTTGAATTACACCTTCAGGAATGCCTGCTTCAGCTGCAAGTTCTGCCAAACGAAGTGTTGTAAGACTTGTTTGTGTTGCTGGTTTTAAAATAACACTATTACCTTCTGCCAATGCTGGTGCTAATTTCCAAGTGGTAGTCATTATTGGGAAGTTCCATGGCATAATACATGCAACAACACCAACAGGTTCTTTAACTACTAAGCCAACAGCTCCATCACCAGAAGGAGAAATTTGACCATAGCGTTTATCAGTAAATTCAGCATGCCAGCGAATAGCGTGTATTGCTTCAGGAATGTCAGTACTCATTACTTCACCAATAGGTTTACCACTATCAAGCGTTTCTAAAACAGCTAATTCTTCTAAGTTATTCTCAATAATATCAGCAAATTTTAATAAAACTTTTTTTCTTTCTGTTGGGTGCATTTTTGACCATACACCTCTCTCAAAAGTTTTTTGTGCAACTTTAACAGCTTCATCAACATCATTTTCATCACAAGTAGAAAAGCTAGCAAAAACTTTACCTGTTGCTGGATTTACTGCTTCCATTGTTTTTCCACTTTTAGCGTCTACAAACTTCCCATTAATAAATGCTTTTGTTGGGAAAGAGAGATTTTCAGCCATTTTTTCATAGTCTTGTTTAGTTTTAGCCATAATATCCTCTATTATAAAATAATTGTTTTAAAAAATTCACGAACTTCATTTAACCAAATTTCTGGAACTTCCATTGCTGCAAAATGACCACCTTTTGGCATAATATTCCAATGAGTAATATTATACATACGCTCATAATAACTTCTTGGAGGCCAGGACATCATTTCAGCAGGGAATAAAGCACAACCCGTTGGAACTTCAACTTTTTTATTAGGTTCATTAATAAGATATCTACCACCTTCTTCACGTCTACCATAATAAATCCATGTAGAAGAGTTAAAGGATTTTGTCACAACATAAACCATGATATTAGTTAATAAATCATCTTTTGTGTGAGCTGTTTCAATATTATCATTTTTAATATCAGACCAATGCATAAATTTATCAAGTAACCATGCGGCAACACCAACAGGACTATCTGTCATGCCATAGCTTAAACTTTGTGGCTTTGTTGCTTGTTGAGTTCTATAACCATCATTCATAATTTGTTCAGTAACAAGATTTTTATCCCATTCCTTTTCTTCTTCTGTTTGTGGTCCAAGATAATGACGCATTGTTGGAAAATTAAAATGCATCCCTTTGCAATGGTTGCCATATTCATAAGCTATCCAACTACAAATAGCACTTCCCCAGTCACCACCTTGTGCAAGATACTTATCATAACCTAATATTTCAACCATAAGTTTGTTTAAAATATTTGCCATTGCTCTTGGACCCATTGGACGTTTAGGACGAGAAGAAAAAGCAAAGCCAGGTAACGATGGTACTATAATTGTATAAGCATCTTTAATATCTCCTCCAAAGCGTTCAGGATGTGCCAATGGTTCAATAATATGCATAAATTCAGTTATTGAGCCTGGCCATCCATGAACAAGTAAAATAGGTTTGGGATTTTCTCCACTTCCTTTTTCAAGGATATAATGAATTTTTAAGTTGTCTACATCGGCAATATAATTTTTAAATGAATTGAGTTTTGCTTCATATTTTCTCCAATTATATTGTTCAACCCAATAATTACAGAATTCTTTTAAGTAATTTAAATTTGTTCCATATTCCCAGCCTTCATCAACAGGCATATAGCAATCTTCAAAAGGATAATTTGCTACTTTAGAACGAATTTTTGCAAGTTCTTCATCAGAAACATGAATAGTGTAGGGCGTAATCATTTGTATTTCCTTTTTTTTATTTTTACCAAGAAGGTTTACGAACTAAACGAGTAAGATACATTGCTATTGGTGAAAGAATAATATAAGCAAACATCATCCAAAGTGTAGGGAATCCATCAGCAGGTAAAAATGCATAACCTGTGAGTAGTGGTTGACAGGTGATTAAAATCATAACGTTCATGATACCAAGTTCCACAGCAGCAGGTGATTTAAAATCAGGGTCAACAATCCTAAGAAGTAATAAACCAGAGGCAACTGTACCAGTATAACAACCATAAATAGCTAAACCACGTTCAAAGTTAAATTCAGGTCCACGACGTGCATACCATAAAATTACACATAATGTTACAAAGGCTGCAAAAGTTGCAGATGCAAGCAATGGAACTAAAACTTGTGATAATTCATCAACACTAATAGCTAAAAATACTGCACAAACCATATAGTCAACAGTTGTATTCGTAACACGCTTAATCGTGTTTTGATTTATCATGTGCATTAAATCTATTTTTGTTAAACCAACACGACAAAGCATGGCAATACACATAGCCCAAGTAAATAAAATACCAAATCCTAAACCATGTACACCTTGTGGCATAATATTTGTCCAAGAAAGACCAAATAAATATGCTAATCCATAAATAATAAACATTATAGAAAAGTGGAAACAAAAACTATCAATATTTGCTGGATGTGTAGTATACTCAGCACAAGATTCACTTGTATTTCTATTCATAATGCCACGTAAGAAATCTTGTGGTAACCTGCCTTCTACTTTACCATGAATCCAACCTTTTTTAATACCATGATTAGCTAAAGGAACACCAACAATAACAGCAAAAATAAAGCCCAATGCAGCAGAGGCTAGCCCCACACTCATAGCATTAGCTACGCCGTAAGTTGTTTCCCAAATATTACCATACGCGTGTGCTTGACCTGGACCTTGTGCAAAACCAGAACCAAGTAAATATCCAAGTACAGAATTAAAATCACCACCAGTAATAACTCGCCATGCTTCAAAGAAACTAAAACCAATTACGGCTTGTAATGCTTGGCAAAAACCATACATAATGGTCATCCAGAGGCCACCTTGAAAAAGAATTTTACTGGTATTAGTTTTTTCAGTTTTCATAAGACCAACACCAACAAAACCAAAAGCAAATAAATGGAAAGTTAATTCACTGAAAGATTTTGTTGAAATTTCTACCCAACCATTAGAAGTAGGTAAGCCAACTATACCTAATTGCACAAAAATAAAGCCTAAAATACCACCAATAAGTGATGCAGGTACAAGCATTTTTTGTAAAATTGTTACTTTTGCTCTAATTATTGTACCTAAAACAAGTAATATCGAGAGCCACATAAATGCTCCGATATAAGGTAAAAAAGTTGCTTCCATAATGCTTTCTCCTTTTTGGGACTAACCTATCGCTTTAATACTTTTCCTGTTAATGAGGCTGTTCGTGTATTATTTTGATAAGCAATTTCACCATTCACTATTACCAACTCTACTCCTTGTGGATACGTTGCAAAATTAGTAAAAGTTGCTGTATCTCCAAGTGCTTCCATATCTAATAAAACAATGTCAGCAAAATAATTTTCTTTTATTAAGCCACGTTGTTTTATATTTGCTAGTTTTGCAGGTAATCCTGTTAATTTATAAATGGCTTCTTGTAATGAAAGAAGATACGTTTTTTTAGTATAATCAAGAATAAAACGTTCAGCCCATGTGAAGGAATCAGGAGTAATACGTAAATCTTTTGTTATTCCATCAATGGCTTGAGCAACTGAATCAGAACAAACACAACAAAAAGGGTCTGTTAAAGCTGTTTTAATATCATTATGATTAAAACAATCACCAATAAACATTAGTGAATGTAAAAATTCTTTTTCATTAACTAAAAGTTTAAAAACAACTTGCCATGGTGAGCATTGGAAAATTTCTGCAATTTCTGCAATACTTTTTCCTATATGCTCTTTATGTATATGAGCATCAAAAATAAAAATCTTATCCCAGTGATTATGTATATGTAATTGCATAAAAGGTTCATCATTCTCCATTAATTTTTTATGCATACTCTCATCTTGTAAAACATTTAATAGTTTTTCTGTGGAAAGATTTAATGCCCATATAGGTAATAATGCAGTAATATTTGCATGATTCCATATAGATGGAATAACATCTAATCCAATTTCAACGCCTTCTTCTCTATACCAGTTACAAATAGTAAGAAAACGTTCCATTGTTTTTTCAAGTCTCCCAAATTTACAATTAACATGAGATATTTGTAGTTTAGTATGAGAGTTTTTTGCTAATTCAATAGCTTCTGTAAAACTTGATAATGCAAATAAATCTCTATTTTTTGTATGGCAAGCATGAATTGTATGATATTTATTGACAATCTCTAAAAGAGATAGAATTTCTTTATTTTTAGCACCCCTACCAGGAAAATATTCAAACCCAGTTGATAAACCAATAGCTCCTTCATGAAAACATTTTTCTAAAATATTTTGCATTACAGAAATTTCTTGTTTAGTAGCTTCACGAATTCTATTTTCTTTTGGCATGGCTAAAATTCTTAATGTTCCATGCCCAATTAAAAAGCCTAAGTTAGTTGCTGTTTTTTGTTCTTCAATGACAGATAAATATTCTTGAAAACTTTCCCATGTAGGTTGGATAGTTTGAGGGATAATAATTTCTTTTGCTAATTCTTTCGTTATAGGTGCATTACTATACCCACATAAGCCTACAATTTGTGTAGTAACACCTTGACGAATTTGACTTTCTGCTCTTTGATCAAAATGAATAGAAAAATCAGAATGTGTATGAATATCAATAAAGCCAGGACATAAAATTTTATTTGTACCATCTATAACATTTGCAGCAGAATAATGTGAAAGATTACCTACGGCAATAATTTTATCACCATCAATTGCTACATCACCACAAAAAGGAGAAGTATTACTACCATCTATAATAATTGCATTTTTTATTACTATATTAGCCATAAATGATACCTTATTACATATATTATATATAACATATTAACTTATACGTATAATAGTATATGTTTTAAGTAATCATAAAATATTATTAGTGTCAATAGATATGTGAAAAAAATTACTTATGAATATAACATTTTTTCATAAAATATATAAAATATTTTGTCATATAAACAAGTTATAAAAAGTATTTTTTATTTTACTATTTTTTGTTTTTAAAATAGAAAAATTTTGTCTGTATGGAGGTGATTATAAAAGAATTAGATGAAAATACTTAATAAAAATATGTTATTAAATAAAGAATATTTCCTTAATAATGCAATAAGTAACACTTCAATATTTGAATTTTTAAAATGTGGTTCTGATTTTTCAAGCTCACATTCTATTGACCAATGAAAGCTGGTTTTGATTTTATTACCTTATCTAATGAATGCATTAATAATTTTATTTACAATCTAAAACAAGATAAGTTCACCTTTATAGTTCATTAAGTGCTACTGGAAAAGAGCATAGAATATATTCTACTATATTTACTAGTTTATGGGGATAGAACTTTACGTGAAGGCTTGCTCACTGATATTATTACTGAATTTTTAGTAAAACATAATGCAACCATAGCTGGTACTGAAGTGTCCCACTTGGGTTTACAATTCAATATATTGTTTTCTGTAAAAAGAAAAGGTTCTTTACAAAAAAGGAGGAAATAGTATATATAGTACAAAAATAGCCTATCACTATAACACATGGCCTATATTTTACTATATTAATAAGTTGGAATATATTATATGAAGAAAATATTTTTATTTTTTATAAGTCTTTTTTTATTTTTACCGTTTAGGGCATTTGCAGGAACAGATCCTTTTAATATAGAGATTAATCTTGTAGAACAGGAAAAACAGTATATTATTGTTCTTGATTTTATACCAAACAATAATAATTATACGTATGCACCAAATCAAGCAGAAGTTTATCCTACAAAGATCATTTTTTATTCTGATCAAAAATTACAAGAATACTCAATTCCTTTAATTTATCCACAAGCCAAAAGTAAACAAGATCCTGTAAATCCATCACAAATTGTAAAAGTTTATGAGCAACCTTTTAAGGTATATGGAATTGTAGACAAAGATTTTATTGTGAAAAAAGCAGAAATATCTTTATTAGCCTGTTCTGCCGAGCGTTGCCAACCATTTAAAAAAAGTTTTGATTTATCAGAAAAGAAAAAAATACAATTTAATGATTATACAGAACAAAAGGAACTACTTTTACTTTTGTCAGAGTATGAAAACAAAAAAATTCCAGAGCAGCAACTTGCTATTGCACAAATAAAAAAGAATACTGGAACAGTAAACAATATTTCTGTTATTTCACAATCAACAGGGCAAAATAATTCTTCTTTAAATAATTTATCTGCCTTTTCCATAGATGCATTACAAGAAAAAGCTCAACAACAAACTAAAATAATACAAGATCCTTATCAGTTTGATGTTGTTTCTTATAATCCTAGTTTAGAAGTAACAAGTATTTTTAAAGCGTTACTTTTTGGCTTTTTAGCTGGTTTTATTTTAAATTGTATGCCTTGTGTTTTACCTATTGTAGCATTAAAAATTCATGGATTTTTAGGAGCAAATACAGAGCAAGGAATACGTACATTTAGAGAACACAATATCTTTTTTTCTTTAGGTATTTTAATTTGGTTTATTGTTCTTGGTATGCTTTTAGGTGTAATGGGTTTTACTTGGGGACAATTATTTCAAGAATTTTGGATTATGCTATTTTTATGTTGTTTTGTTTTTTTATTATCCTTATCGTTATTTGGTTTGTTTCATTTGCCCATGCTTGATTTACGTTTGCAGGACAAAAAACAAGGAAATGAAAAAATGCAGGCTCTTACAAGTGGATTATTTGCAACATTACTTGCAACGCCATGCAGTGGACCACTTCTAGGAGGAGTTTTAGGTTTTAGTTTAACGCAAAGTTTACCTGTATTATTATCTATTTTTATTGCTATGGGATTAGGAATGGCTTTTCCTTATTTATGTTTTGCAATTAATCCTTCTTTAGTACGTTTTATGCCAAAAGCAGGAAATTGGTTGCATACTATGGAACATTTTTTAGGCTTTTTCTTAATTGGAACAAGTTTATATTTATTATCTATTTTGCCTAGTTCTATGCATTTTTCAGTATTAGTTTTTCTTTTTATTTTGGCTTTTTGTGCGTATGTGTGGGGAAAATGGGGATCTATTTATGCTCAAGGAATAAAGAAAATATCGCTTGCTTTTGTATTAATTGTATGTCTTGGTATAGCTGGCAATATTTTATTTACCATAAAAGAAAAACAAGAATATTGGGTTAATTTTAATCAACAAGAATTTTTAGCTGACTTAGGAGAAAAAACTCTTGTTTTAAAATTTACTGCGGATTGGTGTCCAACTTGTAAAGTTTTGGAAAAAACAGTTTTTACTCAAGATAATATGGATAAATTAGCAAAAAAAAATGATGTAACTTTTATTTATGTTGATATGACAAATTATGAAAAAGATAAACAAAAATTGTTGACAGCTCTTGAGAGTGTTAGTATTCCTCTTTTAGCTGTTTTTCCAAAAAATTCTCCTAAACAGCCCATAATAGTACGAGACATTTATACTTTTGAAACGGTTCAAGATGTTTTATCAAAGGTAAAAGAATGAGTAATATTGACCATACATTTGTAAAACATGAATGTGCAAGACTTTTAGAATTATTACTTGATATTGCTGTATGTTTAGTGAGTTCAGGTTCGCATACAGGAAAAACAATCCGTATTGTTCAAAGGTTTGCCAAAGCATATTCCTATGATGTTTTTATTATGTTGCAATCAAAAAGTGTCAGTATTACTGTTCATAGCCAAAAAGATATAAGTGTTCAATATACAGCTATTCGAGTTATTCCTCATTTAGCGATTAATTTTTACATTCAATCAAAAATAAGTGCGTTGAGTTGGTTTGTGGCAGATAATGGATTAACGCTTGATCAACTTGACGCTAAATTCCATGAAATTATAGCTACAAGACGTTATCCTATTTACTTAATTTTATTAACAACATCACTTGCAAATATGTCTTTTTGCCGACTTTTTGGAGGTGATTTTTTTTCAATGCTTTTTGTTTTTTTGGGAACAGCTTGTGCATTTTATGTGCGAGAATTATTGAAAAAAATGAAACTTAATCATCTATTCTTAGTTGTGGCAACGGCTTTTATTTCTTCTTTTGTTTCTGCTTTTCCAGAGCTTTTTGGTTTTGGAGAAACAGCACATATTGCCTTAGCAACAAGTGTATTATTTATCGTTCCAGGTGTTCCTCTTTTAAATTCTATTATTGAAATTTTAGATGATCATGTTTTAGATGGTATTGAAACATTTATGAATTGTTGTGTTACTATTGTTTGTTTAGCTCTTGGTTTATTGTTTACCATGTTAATTTTGGGGATTGAAAATTCATGAGTTTTCATTTTATTTTATTGTTATTACAAGATATGCTTTTTGCATATATTGCAGCTTTTGGATTTGGATCTATTTCAAATCCACCCTTTAAAGCTCTTTGTGCAGCTGCTGGATTAGGTGCTTTTGGGCATGGTTTTCGTTTTTTTCTTATTAATATTTATGCTGTTAATATTGTTCCAGCTTCTTTTTCTGCTGCTGTTTGTACTGGTTTTTTAGCATTACTTGTAGCTATGAAAATGAAAACCCCTATTGAGATTTTTACTTTTCCAGCTATGCTTCCCATGATACCCGGTATTCCTGCTTATAATACTATGATTTATCTTGTAAAATTTTTAAGTGCAGAAAAATCTCAAGCTGAAGTTTATCTTGTAAAAGTTTTTCAAAATGGATTTTTAGCTTTATTTATTTTATCTGCTTTAGTTTTAGGCATATTATTTCCGTTGCTTTTGTTTAGAAGAAAATGTTATTCCATGACAAAAGGTGTTCCTATTTAATT
>JARHYD010000142.1 GCA_029258655.1 Mailhella sp. | reverse complement strand
GCAAAACTCAAAACATATAAGCGAATTGCACTGCGTTCAGAAAAACTTTCCATAACGTTCAAAGCCTCAGTTATGATTGCTTCATGTCTAATCTGGTTACAATAATTTATTTAGAGACAGCTCCTAGTGTAAAATAAATATTTATTCTCTAATAATGGCATTTCATTATTAGAAATATAACTTATAATAGATCGTAATAAATTAACTGATGATCCAAAATCATGATTAAAACCATTTGGTGCATATATCGCTCTAAAAGGATTAAATCTTTCTAACATTAAATCAAAATAATTAATATCATCTCTTCGAGCATAATTAGTTAACCATGTATAGTCTGAACCATGATCTGATTGAATAATGATTATCGCATTTCTATCTTTTTCTTTAATATTAGTTACAATTTCTAATAATCTTTTATTTAAATATTTAATTTGACTTAGATATAATCTAGAAAATTCTTCAATATTATCATAATCTTCGACATAACATCTATTATTTAAATTTTGTGGAACATTACCATTATCATCAAAACAAAAAGGAGCATGAGGACATATCAAATGAGCATAAACAAACTTAGGACCTTGAAAATTTATACTAGAATTTAACATATTAAAAGCAAATAAATGTGAATTACGTATAATAAAAAAATTTATTTTTTTTATCAATTTTGCTAATAACGTTTTTTTAAATAAAACAGTTTCATAATCAATATTATTTTTATATCGTATAATATTATCAGCACAATCAGAAACATTTGCAAAATTTAATTCCCAATAATTAGCAATATGATAATACTTATATCCTAATTCTTGAATCTGTTTTACAAATCGATTATTTATTAAATAATTTTGTAATCTATTAAATAATATATATTGAGACTCATTTTCATTATAATTCATAAAATTATCAATATAATCCATATTTAGCATAGAACTTAAACAATGATCTGTTGTTATATAATTTGAATGAGCATTTTCTGCGACAACAAATCCCAACTTTTCTAATTGTTGAATAAATTCTTTATTATCAAATCCAAAAAATTTTTGTAAGATATTATTATTAGGGTAAGTATCTGGAACAATAAAATAAATATTTGCAGGATTTATTATTTGTGAGGATAATGTATTATTTATCTTTCTACTTTTATTTATTTTTTTTCTATCCACTAAATAATAATATTTTATTGCATGAACTATCAAAATAAAATAAACTATCAATAATAAGATTAATAACACAATATATATATAGAGATACATCGTTAAAACATATAACGGCTTATACAATAATAAAAAAATCAATACTAATTGAATAGTTAATAAAACACGTTGAGATGTTTTATATAATCTTTGCCACCGATAAAAAATAAATAATAAAAAAAGAATTACTGTATTAATAAATATTATTGAACTATTAAAAATACTAATTATCCAAAATAAGAATATAAATATTATTGAATAGCCAACAAAATATAAACTAATTTTTTTTAATGAAACCTCATTTATATTTTTTATCCATAAAAAAACAAAAGGAAAAAAACCAACTAAAAATGGAACAAAAATTAAATAATCATAATTCATAAAATAGCTCTAATTAAATTATTATCAATACAATTAACTAATTTTAATAATTTTATCTATTCCTTTACACCGCACCATGAAACGAAAAGTTCATCATTAAATTGTTCTTTTTCATAGGGAATATTTTCCGTTACGGTTACAACAAAGCCATTTTTTTGCATAAGTTGTGTAAGATATGCAATGTCAAACCATTGTTCCCAATCTTCTATTTTCATTTTTCCTAATTTCTTTAAATTTTTATCTATAATAAGGAGCTTACCACCTTTTTTTACAAGGCGACTAAGTTCCTTTACAGCTGCTTCAATATTTACAGCGTGTTCCAATGCTTCTACACAATAAACTAAATCAAAACTTTCATTTTTATAAGGAGCATTAAGTAACGTGCCTTGTTTTGTAATAAGTTTTTCAGGCGTAAGTCCTAAAATATTATGAGAAATATCCATTCCATGAAATTCTTTTCCACGTGGAAAATCTTCTATTAAATTTTTATCAAAACGCCCCTTACCACAACCAGCATCTAAAATTAGTTGTGCTTGTTCTGCATATTTTTTAACTTCTATATACCGACCATCTGTCTTATCAATCTCATTTGGAAAAATTTGATACATTTGTTCAAATTCAAGTTTTAATTTATAAAACAATGCATCTAAAAAATATTTAACAGCCCAAGAAATCTCTGCATCTGGGAAATAATTTGCCTTTTTCCCGTAAGAACCATACCAGCCCCCACTAGGATTTTGTAAATTCAAAGCATATTCAAAAGCATTATTAGCTTTTTCAAGTTCCCCTAATTTATACCAACAAATTGCATATTGAAATAAACCTGTTGAGCAAACAAAATTTACATGACTATATGCAGGAACAGAACCATTTTTAGCTTGATATGTAGCAATATTATCCATTGCTTTTTTTGCTCTATCAAAACAATTTAAATCAATTAATGCTTCAATAATATATGCATTAAAATGTGATAATGTTTCAAAATCTGTCAATTTTTCATCTGCAAGATAAAAATTAAGAGCTTTTTGTACACAATCTTCATATTTTTGAATACCGAATTTTTTGCTAGCTTTTCGCAATGGTTCTAAACAATAAAGATGAATAGATTCTGGAACAATTTTATTATATGGCAACCCCCACCAAGAATAATTATCCGTGGCTATACTTCCATTTTCTCTTTGCTGTGCAACAATATAATCACAGCCTTTTAAAAAAGCTTGTTTATACTTATCCCCTTCATCTACAAATTCATACAAACCTTTTAAAATTTGTCCTGTATCAAAAGTATATTTATATGTTCCACTTGGTTCATTCCAAGAACCATCATCATTTTGAATAGTTAATAAATAATTTACAAATTTTAAAGCTTGTTCCTTTAATCCCCAACGTAATAATGTTGGAATATAATAGCCAGTAACTTCTGGATATATTCTTTGCTCAAGCGAGTTAACTACTATTCCATTATAATCTATCGTATAATTTGTTATCCATGTTAACGCTAAACGATATTTATCAAGACAAGAATATACTGTTTTTTGTTTATTTTTGAAAAGAACAGATTTTATTTTATATAATAATCCTAAATTACTCATTGCCTCGATATATACTCCATTTTTCTTTTGTTTATACGCTTTTTTATAAAGTTTATATAATGTTTTTGCATCTGCCATAGCTGCAAGTTTTTTCATATAATCTTTATGAGGATTATGTTCTAATCCACAAACAGCCTTATATATAATAAACTTTTGAATTTCTGATTTTTCTTTTAAATAAGGATATTTTTCTAAATATTTCTCTAAATATAAAAAACTTTGCTCTAGTGCTAATTTTACTATTTCTTGATTTCGTGTAGAAGTTAAACTTTGTCTATGCTTTCTATATACATACAAATTTTTATGTAAAGGAAGAATTTCTCCTATCAATCCCATACGTAACCAATAATTATAATCTTCTACTAAAAATTTCTGTTCTTCATAATTTCCGACTTGTTCTGCAGATTTTTTACGATACAGAAAACAAGCACCACAAGCATTATATGCAAGCATAATTTCTGGTTGAGGTTTTACTGTTACATTTTCAATTAATTCATCATTATCATCAATAATTTCATAATCACAACAAACCATAACAGCTTCTTGCTCTTTTTCTAAAAAAGCAACCATTTCCTCAAATGCTGTTGGGCGATAATAATTATCATCACTTGTCCAAGTAAAATAATCTCCTTTTGCATACGAAAAACCAATATTTAATGATTTTGGTAACTTAGAATTTACTTCATTCGTATATACATGAATGCGTTTATCTTTATCCGCAAAACTTTTAGCTATTTTTAACGTATTATCCGTTGAACAATCATTTATAATAATAAGTTCCCAAGTTTGGTATGTTTGATTAATAATACTTTCTATTGCTTGCGAAAGAAATTTTTCACCATTATAACAAGGTAAAATAATACTTACCAATTTATTCATGTAAAAATTCCTCCATTGCCTCTCTTATTCGTTTACTTGCAAACCCATCACCATAAGGATTTTTTATATTCAAAATTCGACTTTTTGCAAAAGATTGTGATAAAATTTTTTTTGCTTCTTCATAAATAATATTTTCATCAGCCCCAACTAATTTTGCAAAACCAGCTTGTACACCTTCATTTCTTTCTGTTTCATAACGCATTACAAGCAAAGGAGTACCAAAAGTAGGAGCTTCTTCTTGAATGCCACCACTATCTGTTAAAATAAGTTTTGCTTTTTGCATTAATTGTACTAATACAGGATAGTCTAATGGCTCTAATAAAATGATATTTTGTATTGCACAAAAAACAGCATATATTTTTTCTTTTACATTTGGATTAGGATGAACAGGAATAATAAATTGATGATCTGAAAATTCTTCTGCTAATTTTTTTATAGCACATAAAATATGATCTAAACGTTCCCCATGATTTTCGCGTCTATGCACCGTAATTAAAACTAATTTATCCGAAATAATGATACCTGATTTTTGTATAAAAGAATATGCAGTATCAATAACTTCTTTTGAAAGTTGCGTAAGGGCATCTATTACAGTATTTCCTGTTAACACAATTTGCTTTGAATTAATATTTTCCTTTTCTAATGCATGAAAAGCTGTTTTTGTTGGAACAAAATGCAAATTACTTATACGAGAAACCATTTGTCGAATTGCTTCTTCTGGAAATGGTTCAAAATTATTATAAGAACGTAAACCGGCCTCTACATGAAAAACAGGAACTTTATAATAAAAACTTGTCAATGCACCACAAAAAACTGACATTGTATCCCCTTGCACAAGGGTAACATCAAACGTATGCTTTGAAAAAAGAAAAGAAAGTTTTTCTAAAAGCCGTGCCTGTAATTGCGATAATGTTTGGTTTGCTTGCATAACATCAAGATTATAATCAGCAATAAGACCAAAAAAAGAAAGAGTTTGATTGGAAAGTTCTTTTTGTTGCTCCGTATTACAAATTTTAACATCAAATTTTTCTGGAAACTTCTTCAATTCCAAAATAATAGGAGCTAATTTTATAGCTTCTGGCCGTGTTCCCAATACAAATAAAACTCTCTTCATTTATTATCCTTGTATAACTCTAGTAAATAATACATAAAATTAACTACGATGTCAAAGAATAAAGCCCTCAAAATCCTATATAACCAAACAAAATACAAAGAAATAAAATACACAGCACATAACAGCATAGTATGTATTAAAATTATAAAAAAGGGAAAAACTTTTACCATTTTTCCCTTTTTTATATAATAGACTAAGATACTATTTTAATAGTATCTTAGAATTTTTTTGTTCTTTGTACTTCTAATGCTTTTGCTTGTTCTTCAAAATTTGCAAAACCAGCTTGATGTAATGCATCTTCAACAGTAGAAGACCAATCCCACGCTGCATAAATAGTTGCTTTATGGAATAAGGCACGGAATTTTTCTACTTCTTGACGTTTTTCAACTTCTTCCGCTGTACCAATTACTGCACGAAGATCATTATGCAATTTTTCCACTTCAGCGTTATACCAAGTATGTAATGCTTCACCTGTTTTATGCTTTTTAAGGACATCTGCATAACCGTTTTCTTTCATAATGCTTTCAAGCTTATGAAAATGTTGTTTTGCAAGCCATTCACCAAGTTTTGATGTTGGAATATTTTCACTTTCAATATGAGCAACATCTAATTTTGTTTGATAATAAGTATCTGGTACAACAGAGGCAGACACAATACCTGCAATAGCCACTAAACCACGTAAAATTACACTATTAGAAACACCTTGCCCACAAAAACCTACTTTTTTACCAAACTTTTGACCTGTAAAAATAGTAGTAAGCAATGCCCAAACAACAGCAGGATCTTCTTCATCATAAATATGAGAAAGACTTGCATTATCACGGTCAGTTGCAAGAACCATTTGTGTCATATCATTAGAACCAATGGAGAACCCATCAAATTCTTTAATAAATTGTTTTGCTAAAATTGCATTGGAAGGAATTTCTGACATTTGAATAACTTTAAGATCATCAACACCGCTTTTTAATCCATGTACATTTTCAAGATATGCACGCATAGCACGAGCTTCTTCTAACGTACGAACAAATGGGAGCATAATTTGTAAATTTTTACCACCCAAAGTTCCACGAGCAAGTTTGAATGCTTCTAATTCCCAATCATGGATATTACGGGAAACCCCACGGAAACCAAGCATTGGGTTATCTTCATTTTGTTCAAAAAGACAACCACCAAGAAGATTATAATATTCATTAGATTTGAAATCTGTTGTACGGTAAATAATATCTTTACCATAAAAAGCCATAGCAAAAAGAGCAAGACTTTGTGCTAATGTTTGAATATAATGTTCTTTACCTGTTTTATAACCACGACTAGTAATAATATTTTTAATTTTTTCTGGAATAGTTTGTAATTCTTCCATTTCCTTTAACATACCACATTTTAAGCCAACTTCACGGCGTAATTCAGTAATACGTTTTAGAGCAGAAAGAATTTCAGCATCTTCTTTTACCTTATCGTATTGAGCTTGGACTAATTTATCAATACGGATTTGTTCATGGAGCTTTTCTTCAGGACTACCAATAAAAATAGTAAGAGCTTCTTCATAACCAAAAATAATTCTAATATGCTCTGATAAACTTGTGGAAGTTTTAATAGCGTCTTGATAACGCATTGCATATTCCATATATTCATCAAGTTTATATTCAAGCTCACGAATTTTTCTTTGTTGAGCTAAAACTTCTTCTGTTCCTTGTGGCTCATAATTAATAGCTTTTTCAATTTCAGGAGCAAGACCTGTTACACGACCAACATGATCACGAAGTTTCAAATCAAGAGTTACAAGACCACTTGCAAGCTGTTCTTGCATAATTTTTGTTAATTTATTTTCTTGCGTTGCTAATTGTCCAGAAACTAAATCTTCCAATGTTCCATTATCAAAAGCTTCCAAAGCACGT
This sequence comes from Mailhella sp., assembly GCA_029258655.1. Lineage (GTDB taxonomy): Bacteria > Desulfobacterota > Desulfovibrionia > Desulfovibrionales > Desulfovibrionaceae > Taurinivorans. The sequence goes on along the minus strand of JARHYD010000142.1, from coordinate 12,595 downwards.
GGATGAACACCAACATTACCAAGCATAAATTCAGCACGTAAAAGACCTACTTCAAAATCTTCTACATTACGTAAGCGAGAAAGGAAAAGAGCTTGTGTTACGTCTGCTAAAACTAAACCAATATGTGTTTTAGTTTTTGGAAGTTTATCAAGATCCATTTCCCCACCAAGTTCATGGAGAGGAAGCAAACCACGATAAACACGACCACGTGTACCGTCAACAGTCACTTCTTGACCATCTAATGCTCTCAAAGTTTCATTTCTTTGAATACCAATAACAGCAGCAATACCAAGTTCACGAGAAGTAATAGCTGCGTGACTAGTATCACCACCAACATCAGCTAAAATAGCAGAAGCAACACGCATACCTGGAACCATATCAGGATCTGTACGCTCAGCAGCTAAAATATCCCCTTTTCCAACCTTATTAAGTTCCAATGCAGAACGGAGAAAACGTACAGTACCTTGACCAGCACCACGAGAAGCACCATTACCTTCTAAAATAACTTCTGCTTTTTCTGCTGCTTTTTCATCAACTTCCAAACGACGCATAAAAATAGTATTTGGATGTAATTCAAGTTCTTCATTCCAACGAGTTTCTGGACGGGCTTGCACAAACCAAAGTTCGCTATTTGCATCATAGCAAAATTCTGTATCCATAATCATACTATCGTATGATTTACTTATAATACGAACAGCTTTTGCAATATCTTCTGCTTGAGTATCTGTTAACGCCCATTTTGTTACATCATTTGGATTAACATCAATTTCTTTTGTACCACCTTTGGCATCGTAAATAATTTTCTTTGTTTTACTACCAAGATTACGTACAACAACTTCTTGACCATCATCACGTTGAAAAACATAATATTTATCAGGTGTAACCATACCACCAACAACAGCTTCACCAAGTCCGTAACTAGCATCAATACTTACAAGATCATTTCTAGTTGTACCACGACAACCAGAAGCAGTATCTGCAGCAAAAGCAGTACCAGAAACAACAGGATTAATCATACGCATAATACATACGGATAAAGAAGTTTGTTCAATAGCCCATTCTTTTTTAGCTTGAATAGCTAATTCTTCATCACCAGTTGCCTCTGCTTGAGTAATACCATCACGAATAGCTTCTCTGCGATAGGTCATAGAACGAAGATTATAAGCAGAAGCACAATCCCAATGATATGCTTGAACAACTTTATCTTCACCAACAATATTCAAATACGTATCTTGCAAACCTGCAAAAGCTTTTTTACGGGAATCTTCCCCAGCAGCAGAAGAACGAACTGCAACAGGAACATCTTCCACCCCTGCTTCAGAACAAATAGCAAGATATGCCTCACGCACTGCTGTATCTACTTCTTGTGGTAAATCAACAGATAAAATCGCAGATTGCACCAAAACAGAACGCTTACGAAGTTGATCAATAACTTCTTGAGAAGTAGCAAAACCTTCCACAACGTTATTTACAAAAGTACGAAGACGAATTTTTGTTGCACCTTGTTCTTTCGCATCTGCTTTTTTAATTTCTTTTCCTAAATTTCGAACAAGCTTTTGCAAGAAATCAGCATCACGGTTAATTTCAGGATCATTCCAATCAATGCGAGAATATTCTTTCTCAACTAAGGAACGAACAAGAGCTGCATTAACACGTGTTTCATCTAATACTTTATGAAAGTTAATAGATGAAATAGCACGGAACTGTGGGCTACGAACACCTTTGATTTCGTGAATTTTAGCTGTGTTATAGTTTTTACCGCCAACAATAATTTCCGCAGATTCACCAATAGTCATGATGTCTGCACCGGTAAGAACCAATTTTTCTTTTAAAGCTTCAATACTTGAACTTGTATTTTTTGTCATGTGTTCCTCCGAGAAATGCCGAACATTAACTCGTGTTTTTATTTATGAATTTGTTTCTGTTTCAGATGTATATTTTGCCTTATATGAGGCAGAAATTTTTTCTCCACAATATGGACAAAAACTTGCATCAGCATAAGCTAAAGGTTTTCCACAATCCTTACTTGGACAAGTAAGCGGCATACTATCAATTTCCATAATAAGCTCCCCTTCATGGACAGGAGTCATTTTACGGGTTGCTTTGTAATCAGCTGTTTTATAAACTTTGGTTACAATACCATTACGAGGTGATAAAACAGCTTTTTCTTGTTTCATGATAGAAATATTAAAAAGTTCTTGACCTTTTTTAACCACATCGCCAACTTGCACATAGGTTACCCATAAATCTCCATTAGAAGGTGCTCCAATATGATTCTTATTATTAGGATCTGCCATTGGAATATCAGTAATAGCTGTACCTACTGCACTAGCAACTTTAATCTCATGTGTCATAAATTGTGAATCATACGCATAGCGAACTTCCACAATTCCTTTATCAGAAACAGGGCTAATATGATAAATTGTTATACTATGAGGTTTTCCATCTGTATCAATAAATTGTAATTCACGGCCAATTTCAAGACCTTCAAACCAAACATCAAGAGGTAATGCATTAGGATTACCAAATTCATGTCTAAATTGAATAATTTTAATTGAATCACCTGGGTGATTCATATACATTACAAGTTCTTCTTCTGTTGGTTTGCGTTTTATAATTTTTTCGCAAGCTTCTTCTTCAGCTACAAAATCAGTTGGTTCTAAATGTTGTAAAGGACTATCTTCTGTTCTATCCTTGATAGCATTTTCCCATTTATCCCCAAAGGCACTTTGATAAACCCAATCAGCAGGAAAACCAAGAGGTAATTTACCAAATTTACCAAGTAAAAGATTTCTAAATGCATCATTACAATCTTGATAAATATCAAGTCGTGCTTGTTTTATCTCTTCGGATAAATCTTTTTCATCAGTCTTAACAACAGTTTCAAGAATAGATAAAATTCTATTTACTTCGTCCATTTCTCCGCGTTTCCATGCTCCTGTAACACCTAAAAACGCTGTATTCCAAGTAATTTGTGAACCGGGAGTTACATCATGATATTTTATAATTTGTCTTGTACTTGCAAGAAAACGAAGCATATAAGGCAATAAATGAATATAGCCTTGTTTCATTGCACCTTCTTGTGAAGAAGAAGTTGCCCCACCTGGCATACCATGAGAAACAACATCATAATCAATACCTTGAAAATAAGGAGAACAATATCTATCATAATAAGGCATAATTTGTTTTAATACAAAGTTTGCATCACGAATCATATCTTTATTAAGATAATTTTCAATTCCCATTTCATCTTCAAGTAAAGCAGCAGTAGATAGAACTTCCCCTTGTCCATAAGCACGAACACTAGCACCAAGTGCAACGTCTAAAATATTTGCACCAGCTTTTGCTGCTTCACAAACTGCAGGAGTAAAAAGTCCGTCTGTATAATGGCGATGATAATGCAATACAAGACTTGGCCAACGTTTTTTTATAGCTGTTACCAAATCACGCATAAAGCGAGGAGGACAAACTCCAGCCATATCTTTTAATCCTAAGATAATAGAATGAGCAGCTTTTTCTTCAGAGCAACCAAGTACAGACGCTACCATATTAAGTGTTGCTTTTGTTACATCAAGATAATGATCAACATCAAAACCTTTTGTCATAGAAATAGATAATGCAGGCTCAAAAATAACTTCTTTACGATCTAAAATAACTTCTGCTAATGGTTTCATATTTCTTATATCATTTAAGAAATCAAAACAGCGAATAACATGATAATTATCACAAATCATTTCACAAGTACGTTGCATCAAATTTTTAGGTTGTGGTGAATAACCAAGAACATTTGTAGAACGCACTAAAATTTGTTTCATTGTTTTTGGTGCTAAATTATTCCAACGCTTAGCTTCAGAAAATGGATACGTCATATTTGCCATCATTGCGACATGAAAATGAGCCCCACCACCATTTTCTAAAGAAAAGAATTGGCAATTATCTAAATATGGTGCAATAAGTTTATCTTCTGCTAAACGAAAACGATTACCTGTATTGGACTGTGTTTGATCACGTCCTGTTGTATCAGTAAAATGAACTTTCTTAGAATCGCGAACAAAATCAAGAACAGCTTGTCTATCACCAACAGGATAAATATTAGGTGTATTTCTAATTTCTTTTGAAATTTTAGGAAGAACAGGTTCAAAATGTGGCATTCTAGGCGTATCAACAGAACGATATTTTCCTAATTGAACATAAGGATTATATCCTTTTGCAGAAATTTCAGCCACTAAACGGCTTAACCGTTCTGCCTCTGGAACTAAATCTTGATAATTCAAAAGTTCTGGAGTGCTTTCAATAAACGTTGTATCAAAATTAGCTGTCCTAAAACGCTCATTTCGCAAAACATGACGGAAAAATGGCAATGTTGTTTTTACACCACGAATACTATATTCAGCCAAAGCACGACTCATAACACTGCATACTTTATCCCAACCACGTCCGTATGCAATTAAAAGAGAACCTGCAGAATCATAATTTGATGGAAAATCATATCCAGCAGAAAGGTTTGAGTCAATACGAATACCAGGACCACCAGGAGATAAATATCTTGTAATTCTTCCAGAATTTGGAGAAAAACCATTTTTAGGATCTTCACAGTTTATGCGAACTTGCATAGCTGTATGATACCCTTTAGTATTCTCATCATTAAGAGCAAGAGGAACACCAAAAGCTAAAGCAATTTGCGTTTCTACTAAATCAATACCATAACGACTTTCTGTAATACCATGTTCAACTTGTAAACGTGTATTTACTTCAATTAAATATGGTGTACCATTTTCTGTTACTAAAAATTCAACAGTACAAAGAGAATGATAGTTTACAGCCTTAGCTAAACGACAAGAATAATCCTTTAATGTAGCTCGAAGTTCTGGAGTAAGCCCTTTCCAAGGTGAAGGTGTAATTTCAATAAGTTTTTGGTGATTACGTTGTACAGAACAGTCACGTTCATCACAGGCGAAAACATTGCCATATTTATCTGCAATAACTTGAATTTCAATATGACGAACATTTTCTAAATATTTTTCTACAAATAAACGAGGATTACCAAAGGAGGCTTCTGCCATTGCAGAGGCTTTATTAAACGCATCTTCTAAAGTAGCCTCATCTCGAATAACAAAAATACCGCGACCACCACCGCCACCTTCTGCTTTAAGCATAGCTGGCATACCAATTTCGCGAATAATAGCTTTTGCCTCTTCAACAGTTACAGCACCTTCAGAACCAGGTACAACTGGAATATCTAATTTTTTTGCAATATTACGTGCTTCTACTTTATTACCGAGCATACGCATCGCATCTGCATCTGCCCCAATAAATACAATACCAGCTTCTTGGCATTTACGAGGAAAAGTATCATCTTCTGACGCAAAACCCCAACCGGGATGAATAGCAACAACACCACGTTTTTTTGCTTTACTAATAATTAAATCTAAATCTAAATATGAATTTGGGTCAGAACCTAAAAGCATCAATTCTTGTGCAGAAGCAACAGCAGGAGAAGTTTTATCCACATCAGTTGCTGTCATAATAGCCGTAGCATGAAAACGTTCACGAATAGAACGACAAATACGACGAGCAGGAATACCTCGGTTTGCAACCAAAATGGGCTTTCCTTTCAATTCTACTAACAACTCTTCCATTGTTTTAGATGCCATAATCTACCCTTATTCCTTTATTATTGAACCACCAATAATTTCAATTAAACCATATTCAGAGGAAAGTATTAACTGTCCCTTATTACCTATATCTATAATTTGACCAGATATGGATTCCGAACAATCTTTTTCTTGAAAATTATTTTTTGTTAAAGCTTGTTTAATCAAAATGTTATCACCTAAAAAAGCTAAATACTTTTTACATAATGATAACCATGCCTGCTGGTCATTTAATTTTACAAAAAATTCATAACATATTTTTATTTCTTTCACAAGAGCAAACCAAAAACCTAAAATTGCTATAAACTTATTGTTTTCATTGAAAAAAATATCTTCACAATATTTCTTATTAGGAGATTTATTTTTTCCTATTTTAAAGCTTTCATAAGCAATTTGATTATAATGCTTAATGTTAGCTATCTTATCAAAATTATCTAATTTTCCAGCTGAAATAAAAAAATCTTCACGCAGCATAGTATCTTGAGGAAAAGAAAAAAGATTTATTCCCATACCTGCTATAAGGGTAGAATTTCTTTCTTCAAGCAATATTCCACCAACTTTATAATATTTTCCTTCTTTTTGCTGAACTAAATCATTAGGCCATTTTAATGCAATTTTAAAACCTAACGTATCTAAAGCCTTCGCAATAATTGCCCCTAATGCTGGTGCTGCGGCTTCACTATTAAATGGATACGTATTAGGTAATGCTATTGCTATATATAAATTTTCTGCCATTGATTCCCATTTACGACGTAATTGTCCTCTTCCTTCTGTTTGCTCTGCACAAATAACCGATGTAAAAGGAGAAAAACATTTTTTTTCAACTAACGTATGTGCCATATCTAATGTACTTGTAAGAGTATCAAATACATAAATATTCTCAGAAAAATCCTGTTTTAACGGTGCAAAGAAAATATCTTCATTTTGCTTATAATTCTGTATAAATTTTTGATCAAAATTTGCAAAAAAAGCATTATGCTTTTTTAAAAAAAGAGAATCAAAAAAACATAATGCTTGTGAATTTATAGGCGTATTACTCATAACGCGTTATTCTAATTCTTTTTTACTTTCTATAATAGTATCGCTTATCCCAAATTTTTTAAAACGTTCACGAGATTCACGAAGTCTTTCTTCTGTTCCAATTAAAAGAACATGAATATAATACCAATTACCTTTATCATCTGCTTTTACATTACGTTTTGTTCTAAACCCATCTGTTTCAAGTTTAATGCGTAAATTATCAGCTTGGTCTTCATTTCTAAAAGCAGCAACACGAATATCATAATCAAATTTTTTATTAGCATTAGCTAATTCATCTTGTGCCTTTTTTTGTTCCTGTTTTGCTTTATTTTCTCTTGCAATTTTTTCTGCTTTTGCTTTTTTGGCCGCTGCTTCATCTGCTAAAATTTGCTCTGCAGTTCTTCTATCTGCCTCTTTTTTTAATTCAGACATAAATTGCAACTTTTCTTTAGCTAATACTTCAATATTTTTTTCTTCTTCTTTTACTTTTGGTTCTAATTTCGGTGGATCAGCTTGTGCAGTTTGAGGAGTAGAACCTTTACCTATAATAAGCCCAAATAAAAAAGCAAAACCAATTAAAATAATAATCGTTACCAGTGCCGTAAAAAGTGCAGATCCAGTTAAAACAATACCTTTTTTGTTTTCACTTTCTTTTAAACTTTTATCTTCTTCATATTTTTTTTCTATAAAAGAGCTTGTAGAATTTAAAGAAGATGAATAACTCGGTTCGTATGCAGAAGAAGTATTTTCGTATTGTGGAGGTGAATATGTTTCTCTAGGCTTTGTTTTTATAAAACCTTCCTCCATATCTTCATATTTTTGACGCACTGGATCAACAGTTTCTTGTTCTAATTCTTCATGGGCTTTTGTTCCAAAAAGACTTTTAAAACCATTTCCAAAAAAATTATTTTTTTCTGTTTTATCAGTATGTCTAAAATTTGATCTTGCCACAACAAAAATACCTTTACATACTTTCTGGTGCTGTAACACCTAATAAATTCAAACCATTACTCAATACAGTTCCCACCACACGTAAAAGAACCAAACGAGCTTTTATATTTTTTTCATCTCCACTAAGCACAGGAGTATTTGCATAATAACTATGAAATTTTCCAGCTAAATCCATAAGATAAAAACTAATTACATGAACAGCCTTATTTTTAGCTGCATCAAGCACTGCTTCTTCAAAATGTAAAGCTGTACGAATAAGAGCTATATCAGAGGCTTCCTTCAATTCTGCTAACATTTCTAAAGAAGAATTATTTTCCAATATATGCCCATTTTCTGCTGCACGACGCAATAAAGTTTTAATTCTTGCATGAGCATATTGTACATAATAAACTGGATTTTCTAAATTACGTTGTTTTACTAATTCTAAATCAAAATCAAGTGGTTGATCACTTTTTCGAGATAAAAACATAAAGCGAGCAGCATCTACTCCAACTTCATCAATAACTTGACGCAACGTATCAAACTCACCAGAACGAGTTGACATAGCAACAGGTTTACCACCACGAAGTAAATTTACAAGTTGAATAAGAATTACAGAAAAATCTGTTTTAGGATTTTTACCTAAAACTTCAATAGCTGCTGACATACGTGGAACATAACCATGATGATCTGCTCCCCATACATCTATCATCTCATCAAAACCACGTGCTATTTTATCCGCATGATAAGCAATATCAGAGGAAAAATATGTTAACAATCCATCACTTTTTCTTAATACACGGTCTTTATCATCACCATAATCAGTAGTTCTAAACCATAATGCACCGTCTTGTTCGTAAGCTTTTCCTGTTTCTTTTAACGTAGTTAATGTTTTTTCCACAGTACCAGCATTCACAAGACTTGCTTCAGAAAACCATGTTTGATGTTCCACTCTAAAATCTTCAAGATCTTTTTTTATCCCATTTAAAATGCTTTGCATTGCATATTGAAAACAACGATATTCAGCATCTTCTCTTTTGGGCAAATCTGGATCTTTTTCTAACAATTCTTTAGCAATATCAATTATATACTCTCCACGATAATAATCTTCTGGATATGTTACATTCATATTACATAAATCTTGTACTCTAAGCCAAGTAGAAAGTCCAAGTAAACGCATTTGACGGCCAGCGTCATTAATATAATATTCTGTGCTTACCTCATACCCTGCAAAACGTAAAATTCTTGCCATAGTATCCCCAACAGCAGCACCACGCCCATGCCCAATATGTAATGGCCCTGTTGGATTAGCAGAAACATATTCAACATTTACTTTTCTTTTATTGCCATAGGTTAAAGCACCAAATTTTTCTTGTAAACTTTCCATACGAAGCACTTGCTCATGCCAAAAAGCAAGTTTAAAAGTAATATTAATAAAACCAGGTCCAGCAATTTCAGCTTTTTCAATAAGATGATGTTTTTGAAGCTCTGCACAAATTTCTTCAGCAATAACGCGTGGTGCTTTTTGGCAAGTTTTTGCAAGAGTCATTGCAATATTTGTAGCTAAATCACCATGTTTTGCATCTTTTGGTAATTCAATAACAGCTTTTTCTGGCCAATCCCATGATTTTGCTTTTAAAATATTTTCTAAAGTTTCTTTCAAAACTTCTATATCACGCATAAAAACACCTTTCTTTTTTATATTGAATAAATTTTGTTAATAAGAAATACTATATAATAATTATTGATTTAGCAAATGAAATTTTACTATATAAAATTTTAACATTATTCTATATTTTTATACTTTCTTTGAGAGGAGAACTTTTGAAAAAGTTCCCCTCTCAAACTCTCCCCTCAAAACTTTTTAATCCAAAAGTTCTTTTACATACAAAAGAACTTCTATTTTTCTACATCATTTAAATATACTTCTAACTTATTTATATTCAAATATTGTTTTCTTTCTTTACATTATACATAAGCCTAGTTAATATATAAAAAACATATCTATTTTATTACAAGGAAAAAAATATGTTAACTAATTTTATTCCTTTTCAATTTAGCGGTATAAAAAATGTTTTTTGTCTTTTTCATGGCAAAAATTTTCCCTCACTTAATACAATAGGTAGCATCACTTTTAACCGTGGAGAAAATAATACAAAAATTTTAGAAAATAGAAAATTTCTCTATGAAAAAATTGCTATGCCTATTTGTGAAGTACACCAAGTTCATGGTAATAAACTTCTTTTTGATATTGATTCAATAAAATACACTGATACTGCCACATTGGAAGCAGATGGAATGGCTACTCAAAAAACAAAATATGCTTTACTTATCAAAACAGCTGATTGTCAACCTATTCTTATTACACATAAAAACGGAAAACATATTATGGCATTACACGTTGGCTGGCGAGGAAACAGAATAGATTTCATTCAAAAAGCGATTGATGAATTTTGTAATTATTATCAACTTATGGCTAAGGATTTATTCGCAGTTCGTGGACCAAGTCTTGGCCCTAATCAAGCAGAATTTACCAATTTTGAATTTGAATGGGGAAAAAATTATGAAAAATGGTATGATGATACCAATAACACACTCAATTTATGGGAATTAACACGGTATCAACTTCAACAGGCTGGTTTATTATACCAAAATATTTATGGATTAGATCTTTGCACAAAAACACTTGAAAAATACTATTTTTCTCATAGAAATAATCCTAATACAGGTCGCCAAGCTAGCCTAATCTGGTTTGAATAAAAATTAAATCCAAATACTATATTTCCCTATTACTTATTTTTTACAATAAAAATAGATTTAACCTATTACTTTTTATTATTTTTCAATAAGTTATTAATAATATTTTATTTATTAGTAATTATTACTCTTATAATAAATAAAAATTATAAAATTTTTATTTTATATACTCTTCTTCATTCTTTATCTATAAATATATCTTATTTTTTTAGTTAATATTAACAATATTCTTATTTTTTTGATTAATTTTCTTATTTTTAATATAAAATTCTATTTTTTCTAAACCTATATATATATATATATTATGTGTTATATATTTAATTTTATTGAATAATTTATTTAAATAGAATATAGTTTTTTCATTATTATTTTGATTAACCTTTTAAATACTAGAGGATGTACTATGAAACTTTCTTACAAGCTTTCCTTATCATTTACTTTAATTGTCTTACTTTTAGTTCTTCTTGCATTTTTATCGTGGGATGCAGTTAGTAAGTTTAATAGACAAAGCAAGCTAATCGGATTTGCTGATCATGCAACAGCCATTACATACAATGCTGGTTTATTAACATACAGTGCATTAGCCACAAGAGATTTAAATCCTTTTAGCGAAGCAGAAGTAAACTATAAAAATGCAATAGTATTAATAACAGATTTTATTGAAGGAGCTAAAATGAAAGAAACTAAACAACTTGCAACAGAAGTTCATGAAAGTTTAAACAAAATTCTCATAAATCTTGACACAGTAAAAAAAGAATTTTCAAAGCATCTTGAAATTGAAAAGCAATTTACTTTAACGGGAAGAGAAATTAGTTTTCAAATGGAAGATGAAATAAATAGAACAGGTGACGGTAAGCTGGCAGAATTTCGAGGGATCTTTCTTTCTGCACGATTAGCGTGCATTGCTTATATAGCAAATCCCACTAAAGATGCAGAGCAAATAGTTGATAAATATTTTTCACAACTCCATGAAAGAATGGAAGAATTTAGAAATTTAGGGTATCATTCTGACATAATAAAAAAAGTAAATGATTATCAGCAACTTGTAAATATTCTTGTTGATAGCTATAAAAACTATATTTACGCAAATAAAATGCGAGGAAAACTTGCAGATAGCATACTTAATGATATGCAAAAATTATCTAATATTTGTATTAATATTTTTTCTGAAACAAGAGATAATATTCAACAACAACTTATAATTACAACAATTTTTTCAATCGTTATTGGTACATTATTAACAATTTTTATTACTCGAAATGTATTAAAACAACTTGGAGCTGATCCTCAAACTCTTTCTGAAATTGCTAATCGTGTAACAAGTGGTGATTACAACATTAATGATGGCAAACAACATATAGGTGTATACCATAATATTATTGTTATGGTTGAAAAAATGAAAGATGCTTTAGCATTTTCACAAAATATTCTTGCTTCTTTCCCTATTCCTACGGCAGTTTTTGGAATAGATAACAAACTAAAATTTGCAAATGCCGAAATGATGACACTTCTTGAAAATCCTAATAAAATGGAAGATTGTATTGGTCAAACTTCTGGTGAGTTTATGTTTAATGATTCCAATAAACATACTTGCACATTAAAAGCTATTACAGATAGAGAAACACATCAAAGCCAACAAGAATATATTACTCGTAAAGGAACGCACAAAAATATTGACGCAACAGCCCAACCACTTAAAGATAGAAACGGTAATGTAACAGATACAATCACTGTATGGCGTGATATTACAGAACAAACCCTTGCAGCTAAAAAAATTGAAGAAGCAAATACACATATGCAAAATATTGCTCACGAGCTTGAACAAGTAGCCAATATCGCAAGCTCTGCCACAGAACAGCTTTCTGCACAAATTGAACTATCTGAAAATGGAGCTAATGATCAAGCAGATAGAGTAGAAACAACAGCAACTGCATTAGAAGAAATGAATGCAACTGTTCTTGAAATTGCAAGAAATGCTAGCACAACGGCTGATAGTGCGTCCTCTGTTCGTGCAGAAGCCTCTGCTGGGTCTAAATCTATGCAAGAATGTGTACGTGCTATACAAGAAGTTCGTAATGAATCTATTAAAATTCAACAAGAAATGGGCGTCCTTTCCGAACACGCACAAGCTATTAACGAAATTATGAATGTTATTACCGATATTGCAGATCAAACGAATTTACTTGCTCTTAACGCCGCTATTGAAGCAGCTAGAGCTGGTGAGGCAGGACGTG
>JARHYD010000128.1 GCA_029258655.1 Mailhella sp. | reverse complement strand
AAAAAAACAAAAATATAATATACTTTTGTTTTATAAAGTTTTTATTAATGTAGTGGAAATAGCATTAAAAAAAGTCAAAATCATTATTGGAAAGAGTGTAATTTTTATATGCATCTTTATTAGTAATGGCATACCAAATAAGAGAATTTTTATCTTGAATAGCTCTTGTTTGAATTTCTGTTATAATTGCTTGAGCATATCCATTAATATTTTTAGGTGGAATACCTTTATCCATAAGCATAATTTCTGCTAATTGTGTTTGTTCCCAAACACTTAATAGTTCATCATCAGATAAAAGTTGTAAATCAAGACTTTGTGTTGGAACATTTGTTGATTCTGAAAAAGAAAAAATTGAAAACATAATTATCTCCTAAAAAAGATACTAATCGAAAAATTTTGTTCTTGCAAGTCTGGAAGTTTTAAAATATTTTTGGTATAACTTTTTTGTTGTGATTAACAATGAAGTTTATTTTATATAATAATTATTACTAAAAATGATAATTATTAGGGGTTGAAGAATATATGACGCAAAGACTTGCTGCCAATGCACAACGTTTTAGAGGAAAAGGAGATTTAGCTCTTGCGGGGGGCGTTGTTCTTATTTTAGCTCTAATGCTTATCCCTTTACCTACTTTTATTCTTGACCTTATGTTATCTTTTAGTATTTCGTTGTCGTTTCTTGTTCTTTTAACGTCAATGTTTATGATAAGTCCTTTAGAATTTTCTATTTTCCCCTCATTATTGCTTGTTACAACATTGTTGCGTTTAGGTTTAAACGTCGCTTCTACCAGACTTATTTTATTGAATGGTGATAAAGGGGTTGATGCTGCGGGGGAAATTATTCGTTCGTTTGCAGAATTTGTTGTTGGTGGATCATACGTTGTTGGTGCGGTTATCTTTTTAATTCTTTTTATTTTGAATAAGGTTGTTATTACAGCTGGTACAACGCGTATTGCTGAAGTTGCTGCTCGTTTTACGTTGGACGCTATGCCCGGTAAACAAATGGCTATTGAAGCAGATTTAAATGCGGGTATTATTACTGAAGAAGAAGCGTTAATGCAACGTAAAAATATACGTCGGGAAGCAGACTTTTATGGTGCTATGGACGGTGCTGGTAAATTCGTACAAGGTGACGTAACAGCAGGTATGTTCATTACCCTTATTAACATTTTAGGTGGTGTTATTATTGGTATTACACAGTTTGATATGGATTTTCAAACTGCTTTAAAAACGTATGCTTTGTTGACCATAGGTGATGGTCTTGTTTCTACTATTCCATCAATTATTATTTCTGTTTCTGCTGGTATTATTGTTTCTCGTGCTGCTGCTGAAAGTAAAATGGGTGAAGAATTTCTTACTCAACTTACCTACAATTCTAAAGTATTGAAAATGGTATCAGGTGTTTTATTCTTACTTGGTTTAGTTCCAGGTTTGCCATTAATTCCTTTCTGGACATTTTCAATTTTATTATTTATTGTTACACGTATTATTGGCGATAATGAGGAAATTCCTGCACGAGCTGGTGCAGCAGGTGGTAAAGCTGTTGCAGGTGGCAATAATAAAGCTCTTGGTGCAGGTGGGGCTCAGGCTACTCCTGAAAATATAGATAGTCCAGAAGAAGTACAAAAATTACTCCCTCTTGATGTCTTAGAATTAGAAGTAGGCTATGGGCTTATTCCTCTTGTTGATGAAGAACAAAATGGTAACTTGCTTTCAAGAATACGTTCTATTCGTCGACAATTTGCCCTTGATATGGGTGTTGTAATTCCTGCCTTGCATTTGCGAGATAATTTACAATTAAGACCGGGGCAATATGCTTTGCTTATTAAAGGAAACCAAGTAGCAACAGCAGAGATTTTAATTGATCATTATTTAGCAATGGATCCAGGCAATGTAACAACAAAAGTTGAAGGTGTTGAAACAATGGAACCTGCATTTAATTTACCAGCTCTTTGGATTAGTGAAATGCAAAAAGAAGCTGCTATGGTTGCTGGTTATACTGTTGTTGACCCTGCTACTGTTATTGCAACACATATTACCGAAGTATTTCGACGTAATTTATCTGATTTTCTTGGTCGTCAAGAAGTTCAAAGCTTGCTTGATACATTGGCAAAAACAGCTCCAAGAGCCGTTGATGAACTTGTTCCTAATACGTTACAATTAGGACAAGTGCAAAAAGTATTACAAAATTTAGTACGAGAAAATGTAAGTATTCGTGATATGTTAACCATTGTTGAAACTTTGGCAGATTATGGTCAAGTAAATAAAAATCCAGATATGCTTACAGAGTATGTTCGTGAACGTTTAGCTCGGACTATTATTCGTCCTTATCTTGATGAAGAAAATTCACTTGTTGTTATGACTCTTGATCCTCAATCAGATAAAACAATTCAAGAATCTATCCGTCAAACAGATAATGGAGCTTTCTTAGCTTTAAATCCAATGCTAGCACAAAAATTAATTGCTAATATTAACCAAACGGTGGATAATGCAGTTATGTATTCAAGTCAGCCTGTATTATTAACTTCACCAATGGTACGTCCACATATAGCCCAACTTGTGATGCGGTTTTTACCTAATGTACCAGTTTTATCTCAAGTTGAAATTCCAGCGGATATTAGATTACATTCAGCAGGTTCAGTAGGTATTGAATAATGCAAGTTAAAACATATATTGGAAATAGCACAAAAGAAGTTATGGAGGCAATAAAAGCAGAGCTTGGTGCTGATGCTGTTATATTGTCAAGTAGAGAACAAGAAAAAGATGGTCGTCGAGTATATGAAATTACAGCTGGTGCAGAACGGCCAGATCAATCTGCTAAACAAATGAATAATGCTACTCAAGCTCCTACTGCTTCTAATATTCCAAGTGGTTGGGACGATTGGCATAAAGAATGGGATAGATTAAAAGATCATATTTATTCTTTAATGCAACCTGCTATGCATTGGGATAGACTTAGTCCTCATCAAAGAATTGCCTTAGAATATTTACAACGAGAAGGTGTTGAAAGTAATGTTATTGTAGAATGTTATAAAACATTAATTTCACCAAAAGCAGCAGAACTTTCAATGCTTAAAGTGCTTGCTTCTTTAGTTCCTGTTCGTTCATTTTCTTTTGTAAATTATCCACAAAGAATACATATTATGGTTGGTCCTTATGGTAGTGGAAAAACAAGTACAGCTCTTAGAATGGCATTTTTAAGAAAACAAGAAAGACCTCAACATAATATTGCTTTTATTAATGCAGATAGTATGCGTGGAAATGGGCGTTTAGTTTTACGGCATTGGGCAGATTTATCAGGTTTTCCATACTTTGAAGCTCCAGATAAAGATGCTATGTATGCAGCTTTAAGTGCTTGTAAAGAAGTAAATTGTATTTTTATTGATATGCAAGGACTTGCAAAAAATGAAAAATTAGACGATAAGTTACGAGTGCTTGGGTTAGATACTGTTCAAGCAAATGTTCATTTGACATTGTCTCCTCATTATAGTTATTTGAAAGAAATACTTAGACGTTATCAAAATCCTTTTCCAACAAGTATTTGTTGGACAAAGCTTGATGAGGCAGAACATTATGCTGAACTTATCAATGTTGCTGTTTGGACTGGATTACCAATATCAGCTCTTTCTTTTGGTGCTGAATTACAAGGAACATTGGCTCCATCAGAAGAAGCACAAATATGGCGTTTGATTTTAAAACATCAACTTCCAAAGGGATAATCATGGAATATACAAGTCAAAATACTCCTAAAGTAATTTCGGTTACCTCGGGTAAGGGTGGCGTTGGCAAAACAAATATTTCTGTAAATCTTGCTTGCTGTTTAGCAAAAGCAGGGAAGAAAGTAGTACTTGTTGATGCTGATTTAGGTCTTGCCAATGTTGACGTTATATTAGGATTAACTCCTCAATTAAATATATACGATTTATTTAAAGGTAAAAAGCTTTCTGATATTTTATTTGATACTCCTTACGGATTTCAAATACTTCCAGCTTCTTCTGGTGTTAGTGATATGATGAGCTTGGAAACAGGGCAAAAACTTGAATTGCTTGAAGCTTTTGATGATTTTGATGAAAAAGTTGATTATTTAATTGTGGATACAGGGGCAGGTATTCATGATAATGTTCTTTATTTTAATGTTGCAGCACAAGAAAGACTTGTTGTGTTAACTACCGAACCTACATCATTAACAGATTCTTATGCTTTAATTAAAGTTTTAAGAAGAAGACATGGTGTTTCAAATTATAGAATTTTAGTTAATTCAGCTACTAGTGAATCTATGGCAAAAGAAGTTTTTTCACGTTTGTGTTCTGCTTGTGATCATTTTTTAGATGGAGTTAGTCTTGATTATATAGGTTTTTTACCTAAAGATCCTATTGTACGTAAATCAATTATGGCTCAAGTTCCATTTTGTATTGGTGAGCCAGAATCTAATGTTGCAAAAGCTATGGAGAAAGTCGTTAAGGCCGTAGAAAATTTTGATAATTCTGGTCCTGTTGATGGAAATATTAAATTTTTCTGGAAAAGACTTCTTTTTAGAGGATAACGATAAATGAAGCCTTGGCTTAAAATGGAATCAGGAGAAATGATCTTTGAAGATTTTTCTCCACTAGAAAAAGAAGTTATTGTAAAGCACTATGCTCCGCAAATAAGATTTTTAGCATATAGAATGAAGGCAAAATTGCCTAAAAATATTGATATGTCCGAACTTATTAGTGCAGGTATTTTAGGGCTTATGGAGGCTCTAAAAAAATATCAAGCTGATTTAGGAATAAAATTTGAAACGTATGCTGAAAATAGAATTCGTGGTGCTATGCTTGATGAGTTGCGTCGTTTAGACTGGTTCTCAAGAGGTTTAAGGCAAAGAGTTCGACAAATTGATGAGGCAATGTGGCAATTAGAGCAAGATCTTGGTAGAATACCAACTGTTCAAGAAATACAGCAAAAAACAGGGTTAAATGAAAAAGAAATTCATCAGGGTATGGAAGCATTACAAAGTCAACTTGCTATTCCATTAGATAGTATTGAAGATACACTTGCTAATGATTCTGAAAGAAATGGAGAACCTTTTCATGATACTGTTTTTACTGAATTAACTGAAAAAATTGCCATGTTAATTGATAGATTGACAGATAAAGAAAAGTTGGTATTATCTCTTTATTATACTGAAGAATTAAATATGAGAGAAGTTGCAGAAGTTCTTGGAGTAACAGAAGGGAGAGTTTCGCAATTACACTCTCAAGCTATAACAAGATTAAGAAGGGAGTTTTGTAATAAATTTGGTCCTGAAGATATTTTGTAAATTTAACTTTAGAAAATAAAAGTATAGCCGATATACTTAACAAATAGAAAATGAGGGAAATATGGCTTACGATCCAAATATGTTAGTGCTTGTTGTTGATGATTTTTCAACAATGCGTCGTATTGTAAAAAATATTCTTCGTCAATTAGGTTTTAATAATATTATTGAAGCTGACGATGGTACGACTGCTTGGGAAATTTTACAAAAACAAAAAATTGATTTTATTGTTTCTGACTGGAATATGCCACAAATGACTGGTATAGAACTTTTACGTAAAGTTCGTGCAGATGAAAAATTTGCAGATTTACCATTTTTAATGGTTACAGCAGAAGCTCAACAAGAAAATATTTTAGAAGCAGCTCAAGCTAAGGTTTCTAATTATATTGTTAAACCTTTTACTGCTGATACATTAAAAAAGAAAATTGAAAAAATTTTCCCTTAATTGAGAAATAGAAAGGGGCTATTGTGTCTCAAGTAACTGAAGAAGTAACAAGAACAATTGAAAGTGCAAGTAGTGAAAACTTGCCTGTTCAAGCATCTGAAGGAAATGCTACACCTGCTCAAGAAGCAGAAAATAAAAATTCTTCTGAGCCAGAAACAGAAGAGGAATTTTTAGCATTAGCTTCTAATAAAGTTGAATTAGACCTAGAAGATGCTCCTTTTTTATCAAAAGAACCTGAAGTTTCTGAAGAAGCAAAATCTTCAAAAAGTGTAGGCAACGACGGTTTAGATGATGAAGATTTAGAGAATCAAGCAAATTCATTCTCTCGAAAAAAGAAAATAATTCTCATTAGTGCTGGCGTTGCTTTACTTCTTTTAATTGGACTTGGAGTAATTTTTGTTCCAACTTTATTAGAAGATGATGCTGTTTTGCAAAATGTTATTGTTGTTCCAAGTGCTGATGTTCAAAAAGGGCCAGCAGTACATCAATTAAAATTAGAACCTTTTTTAGTTCAATGTATTGATGGATCAAATAAAGTCCATTTTTTAGAAGCAACTTTTGTATTGAGTACTGCTAATAGAGAAGTTTTTCATGAAATTTCGAATAATCAAAAAGTATTGCGAGATACAATTTATTATTTTTTAGAAATTCAAAGTTCTGCTTTTTTATTGGATACAACAAATCAGGAAAAATTAAAAAAAGAGCTTTTAAATGCTCTTGATGATACTATTGTATCAGGTCCACTTGATGATTTGTACATTGACAATTATTTAATAAGATAGTTTTTTGTAAGGAGGATTTATGAGTAGTGAAATAATTCCAATCCTTAACGCACAACAACAAGGTATGGCAACAACTATTAGCAATATTGCTACTAGGCCAGAAGTGATGAGCCAAGTTTCACAATTTGTATCTTCACAACTTGTTGCTGAAGAAAATAAAAAACTTGATAAAGTTGCTGAAGATGAATCTTCTCCTTTGGTTACACGAGATGGAAAAGAAAATAATTCTTTTCAATCTCCTCCAAGACAAGAACATAAAAAAGAAAATAATATAAATACTTGTCCCTCTTATCATAATCCTTTATCGGGAAAACTTTTGAATACAAAGGTATAATAATGAATTTGGTTATTTTGTCTGCCATTACTCTTGCAGAGTTTGCTTTAATTATTCTTGTTTTAGTATTTTTTAAAAGATTAAAAAAATCAGAGCAAATTTTAATGGGAATGCAAAATAATCAAAATGAATTAATGGAACGAATGGTAAGAAATGCAAATCTTGAGCAAGAACTTGTTGCAACTTTTATGCAAAGACAATCAGAGTTGGAACGATTAAATATTGCAATGGAAGAGCGTATTTATATGCTTAAACGTCTTATTAAACAAGCTGATGAAATAAGCCGTTCTCCATATCTTCTTCGTGAAATTATTTTAAGTTCGAAGAAAAAAGGTATGACAAATGAAATGATAGCTCAAAAAACAGGTATGGCAAAAGATGAAATTGAGCTTATTTTGAAAAAAGAGAATTTAGTATAATTTATGATTATCACTTATTGAAAGTTCCATTAAAATCTTTTATGTGTGGTATTCAATGAGTTATTATTTATCCAATAAAAAAACAATTATTACTTGCCATAGAAATGCAGATTTTGATGCAGTATGTAGTTTATTTGCCATTTCTTATTTTTTTCCAACGGCACAAATTGTTTATCCAGGTTCACAAGAAAAACCAGTACAGGCTTTTATTGAGGAAATAATTAATCCTTTTTTTAATTATGTTTCACCAAAAGAAGCAGATTTTTCTCATATAGAACGGCTTATTATTGTAGATACATCACATACAACTAGAATTACGCATTTATCACCATTATTAGAACAAGCACAATTATTACAAGATGTTGATTATCCGCAAAAAGCTAATAATCTTGAAATTATTATTTTTGATCATCACCCACAAACAAATATTGTACATGATTATGGCGTAATTGATATTGTTGGTTCTACTTGCACATTAATTTGTGAAGAATTAATGCGTTTGAATATGAGTGTTCCGTGTGAAATTTTGCATATTTTAGGGCTTGGTTTATATGCTGATACAGGAGCATTTACATTTAATTCTGTATCTGTGCGAGATACTAAAGCATTAACTTTTTTAATTGAAAAAGGTTTTTGTCCTGATTTTGTAACGCCGTATGTAAGTAGACAAATTAATAAAGAGCAGCTTTTTATTTTAAATGATTTAGTTGAATCGGCAAAATTTTATGATATTGCAGGCATTAAGTTTGCCTTAGCAAGTGCAAATGTAGAAAATTTTCTTTATGATATTGCTTCATTAGCACCAATGTTTTTAGAAATTTATCCTTGTGAAGTTTTATTTATGGTAACAAGCATGGACGGTAAAGTTCAAGTTGTAGCAAGAAGTAAGGATAAAAATTATGATGTTGGTAAGGTTATGTCTTTACTTGGAGGAGGGGGGCATTCGTTTGCTGCTGCTGCAACTATAAAAGACAAAACCATGCTTGAAATAATAAGTTTTTTAGAGCGTCAAATAAGTCTTTTTTCTTATACAGATAAAACTGTTCGACGATTAATGAGTACACCTGTTGTTGCGTTGGAACAAAATAAGACCATTGATGAAGCAACAGATACAATGATGCATTATGGTTTTAAAGCATTACCTATTGTTGAGAAAGGCTCAAAAGTTTGTGTTGGAATTTTGGAATATCAAATTGCAGCAAAAGCTGTAAAGCACGGATTTGGAGTACAAGCAATAAGTGATTTTATGAATAGGAATATTCGTTGTGCAACGTTAGAAACGGATTTGCAAACATTGATGGATATAATAGTAGAAGATAGACAGCGATTAGTACCTATTGTTGCGTATAATTCTTTGATTACTGATTTAGATTTTCAAGAAGAAAAATTATGTTCTTTACCTATGATAGGTGTTGTGACCAGAACTGATTTAGTACGAATTTTTCTTGATGAACAATCAACAGCTCTTTCTAAAAAACAGCATAGATTGACAAAGCGTAATGTTGAAAGAATATTACGTATTCATACTCCAAAAGAATGTGTAAAACTTCTTGAAATTGCAGGTGCTTTAGCAGAAGAATTAGGTGTTTCTCTTTATGTTGTGGGTGGCTTTGTTCGAGATTTAATGCTTGATCGAGAAAAATGGCGTTGGCCTAATATGGATATTGACCTAGTTGTTGAAGGTGATGGCATTATGTTTGCTCATTATTTAGCTAGTAAATTAAATGGGCGTGTTCGTGAACATAAAGAATTTATGACAGCTATTGTGTTATTTCCTTCTACAAGTTTGGAAGATGATACTATGCGTTTTGATTATAGCGGAGTTGAGTTAAGAGTTGATGTTGCTACTGCTCGATTAGAATATTATCAAAGCCCAGCTGTATTGCCCACTGTTGAATTATCTTCTATTCGAATGGATTTAAATAGACGTGATTTTACGATAAATGCTATGGCAATAAAGTTAAATAAAACGCAATTTGGAGAATTAGAAGATTTTTTTGATGGACAAGGGGATATAAAACAAAAACGTATCCGTATGCTACACGCTCTTAGTTTTATTGATGATCCAACACGAGCAATTCGTGCAATACGCTTTGAACAAAGGTATGATTTTAAAATTTGTGCTCAATGTGAAAGATTAATACGAAATGCATTAGCGTTAAAAGTAATGCAAAAACTTGATGGTAAACGAATTTTAGTAGAATTGGAAATTATTCTTGAAGAAGATTGTGTATTAGAATGTATTTTGCGTATGCAAGAATTTGGCCTTTTAGCCGAAATTCACCCTTGTTTGGAATTAACTTCTGAAGAAGAGATAACTTTTGTTACAGAAGGTTATAAAGTTTTAGATTGGTATAACATGCTTTATTTGGAAGAAAAAGTTGACTTATTGCTTTTCTTTATTCTTATAATGACCAAAGGTATAGGTGCTGATGAAATTAAAGAATTATTGGAACGCTTATCTGTAAAAGATAGTGAAAAATATTTGCAAATTCGTTCTTCTTTAATCACTATTTTACCAAAAGTAGAAAAATGGTTTAAAGAAAATGGAAAAATGAGTGAGCTACATTTATTACTATCAACAGTATCTATTGAAGTTATTTTATATATGATAGTTCGCTTAGAACAATTACAAGGGGAAGAAATAAAAAAACAATTATCCTATTATATCTATCAAGTTAGACATGAAAATATTGAAGTTACAGGTGTTGATATTCTTTCTTTAGGGGTAAAGCAAGGACCAATTATAGGTAAAATTCTAAATCAAATTTTATTAGCGAAAATTGATAAAGTAGTAGAAGGTTATGATGAAGAAATGGCTTTAGTTGAAAAAATAGTTAATAACCATTTGCTTTCATAAGAATTTTTATTTCTTGACTTTATTAATATAATTTTATATAAAGTCTTCTTACGGAACCTTAGCTCAGTTGGTAGAGCTACCGGCTCATAACCGGTTGGTCGCAAGTTCAATCCTTGCAGGTTCCACCAAATATTTCAAGGGATTATATTGTAAAAAGATATAAGCCCTTTTTTCTTTTGCGACATAATTGCGACAAAAATATTTTTTATTGTCGTTTCTTTTTTCTATTTCCCCTTTACCCCTTTTTATTAAATAATTTTTGCCATAATAAGCAAAAGTGTACTTTGCTTTCTTTTTTCATATTTTTTGTTCAAGGTACTACCCAAACATTAGAGCTTGCACGGGAAGGCTTTCCCCAAAACGTGTTCGCGATGTACGGAACGAAAAGCACGGAAAAACGGAATAGTTTGTTTTCTGCTTTTTTAGGGGGAAATTATGCAAGATAATAAAAATTATGAAGAACAAATAAAATCACGTCTTGCCCTTGAAAATTCAAGAAAAAATTTAAAAAATAAGAAAATAGCTCCAAAAGTAAAGATTTTTGATGAAGTAGATATTCAAAAAGAAATTGAAAAGAAAATTTCTGAAATATCTGATATAGACATTTTATTATATCTTGCAGAAAGTACAGCAGGAGATGCTAAATTATATCAAAAAATACATTATAATTTAATTACGTATGTAAAATTTTGGAATAGGTTTTTTGTTTGGAAAGGTAATCATTGGGTAGAAGATGATAAGAATTTACAATTTTCTTATATAGAAAATGTTTGTAAATGTTATCAAAGGGTTGCAGATAATAAAAAAGAAATTCTTGATAAAGAAAAGAATAGAGAAACACAAGCAATTCTTTATAAAATATTAGATAATTTAGAAAGGCGTATAAAACAACTTCGTACTCCACGTGGAGGGGAAGCAGTTTTAACTATGCTCCAAAGAATAGAAACGCCTATGATGATTTTGCCTAAAGAAATAGATAAACATTATTATAAGTTAGCGTGTCCTAATGGTGTAATAGATTTGCGCACAGGGGATTTAACACATGGTAACCCTAAAGATTATTTATTAAAAGCTTGTATTACACCATTTAATAAAGATTTGTTTTTTGTAGAAGACCCATGTCCAGAAGTAAATGCATTTTTACTTCGTTCTATGGACGGAAATCAAGATTTAGTTAATTTTATATGGCGTATTTTGGGATATGGAATAATTAGGGATAGAAAAGACCATATTTTCCCTATTTTTTGGGGAGAACATGGAAGAAATGGAAAAGATACACTTATAAAATTAATAACAAAGGTTTTAGGGCTTGATTTATCGGGTGATATACCTGTTGAAATGTTTTTACAGACAACGCAAACAAGAAATTCATCAGCACCAAGTCCAGATATTTTGGCTTTGCGTGGAATGTGTATAGGTTGGGTGAATGAAGCAGAAGAAGGGCAACGCTTTGCTTTGGCAAAATTAAAAAAGTTGACTGGTGGTGGATATATTACAGCACGAGGTTTGCAAGATAAAGAGCAGACAACATGGCTACAAACGCATTTACCAATAATGACGACTAACGAGCTTCCAAAGGCAAAAGCAGATGATGCAGCATTTTGGCAAAGAACAATTATTATAAAATGGCAACTTTCTTTTGTTGATAATCCAACAGAACCTTATCAAAGAAAGGCAGATAAAATGCTTGATCAGAAGCTTGAAAAAGAAGCAGAGGGCGTGCTTGTACGTTTGATTCAAGGAGCTATGGATTATCTGCAACATGGTCTTTTGATACCTGAAAAAGTTCAAGAATGGACATCAGGGCAAAGGTTAAAATGGGACGATATACAACAATTTATAGATGAATGTTGTATTGTTGAAGAATATCGAGAAAATTTAGATTATACATTAAAAACGCCAGCTTCTGATTTACATGAGTATTTTTTGATTTGGTATTCTAAGAATAAAGATTCACGAGAAAAAGCGAAAATATCGTCAAAATTATTTTCTCAATTATTGGATAAGAAAAACATACCTTCCATACGTTCAAATGGAACCAAAAGGCTTGGTATTGCTCTAAAAGTAGAGTGTCAAGAAGAGCTTGAGGAGGTAAGAAATGAAAAGTTTTCTTATAAAAATCCTTTTTAATCTGTCCTTAAGTGTCCGTGCTTTTGGAAATATAACCATTTGGAAAGACATAACTTTTTTCAAAATGGACAGTTGGACAGCACAACCCTTAATTTTCACACGAAAACTTAAAAAATATTTTCGTGTGAAAATATATATATTATCTGTCCATGTGTCCATTTAATAAAAAGTATATATAAAATAAATAACTTATAAAAAATAAAATATGGACAATTAAGGACAGATTTAAAAAAAGAGGTAAACCATGAATAAATTACTTGAATTATATCAATCACGTTTTGGTGGATCAGTAAGAAAGCAAGGTGATGGTTATAATGGGCCTTGTCCTCTTTGTGGTGGAGAACCTGGCAAAAGTGATAGATTTATGGTTTGGGATTATAAAACAGAAAATTTGAGTAAGGTTTGCACAGAAAACCATATTGCAGGGGTGTATAATTGCCGTCAATGTGGGGCAACAGGTGATACTGTAAGTTATCTTATCAATATTGAGGGTATGAGTTTCAAAGAAGCTCTTGAAGAATTAGGGATAAAACCTAATACAACAAAATATAAAAAATCAAGACCTGCACCAAAATTTCAAGAAAAAGCAGAATATATGCCTAAAGAAAGAGAAATGCCTATGAAAGTTTGGCAAGAATTTGCCATGCATTTACAAGAAAAAGCTATGGCAGATATTCACCAAGCAAAGGAAGCTAAAAAATATCTTAATGCTCGTGGGATTTGTGATGAAGCAATAGCAGAATATAAATTAGGGTATTTGTGTGGTGAAAACCGTAAGCAAGGCATATTTAGAATGAGAAAATCTTTAGGATTGGAAGCAAAAGAAAAAACGGCGTATTTTCTAATAAAATTTTTATTCCAAGAGGAATAACAATACCCACTTATTGGGAAAATGAGCTTATAAGCTTGCGTATTCGTAGACCTAAAATGGATATACTTCCTACACCTAATGGTTATACGCCACCTAAATATATGGAGCTTGAGGGATCAGCAAAAATGCCTTTCATTTTATTACCTGAGCCATATACAACTATGAGTTGTTTTGTGGTTGTGGAGGCAGAGCTTGACGCAATACTTATTCATTATGCAACAAAAAAATCTGTGGGGGTTGTGGCAGTTCGTTCAAATCAAAATAAGCCCTGTCCAATAACACATGAATTAATAAAAGATTGTCCTAGAATTTTGTTTGCAATGGATTATGAAGAAAGCAATGCAGGTATAGCGGGCATAGAGTTTTGGGAAGAAAATTATCCCCAATTAAAAAGATGGGTAACACCAGAAGGAAAAGATCCAGGCGAAGCGTACCAACTTGGAATTGATATAGCATACTGGATCAATTTAGGACTTCCAAGTCCAAGCCGTTTTTTGCAAGAAAAGCAACAAGAAATTTTTGTGTATGAAAAAATTGAAAATATAGAATTTGAACCAACAGAAGTGGCAAGTACGGACTTTAGCAAGGCTAATATAGCACAAGAACAAGCAGTTAACAAGGAAAATCAAGAAAATTTAGTAAATGGGCATTTGGACAGCTTTGCAACTGGTTCAAATATTTTGGGGGAAAGGGGAAATATTTTTTTATATTTTTACCAAAATTGGGGTTTATCGAGTTTTATTTATATGTTTGACGGTAAGGAATTGAAAGGAAAGGATACGTGTTTTTATCTTGATAAAAACATTGAAGCACGAAATAGTTTATTATTAGCGGAAAGAATATCCTTTTTTTATAGAAATGATGATGTAATGGATTTATTTCATGCAAACAAACATATTTGGTTTAGATATAGCGATTTAGAGAAAAAATTGAAAAAGGAAGGTATGATATAATGAGTTTTATAGAACAAAATCAAAAGTTACTTGAAATTAGTGGACAACTTTTTAATGGAATGATTTTACAAATTGTAGATCCTAAAGATCTAGTATTTCTTAAAGATAATGCACGTTATTTTAAACGTGAAACTTTTAGGCAATTACGCGATAACATAAAAAATGATAAAAAATTATCTTCTGTTCCCTTATGTTATAAGCTTTCTGACGGCAAATATGAAATAATTAGTGGAAATCATAGAGTACGTGCAAGTATTGATGCTGGACTAGAAAAAATTCTTGTTTTGGTAATAACAGAAGAACTTAGCAAGTCAAAACGAATAGCAATGCAATTATCACATAATTCTCTTGTTGGTGAAGATGATGAAAATATTTTAGCCAGTCTTTGGGAACAAATTGAGGATATAAATGATAAATTATATGCGGGGCTAGATAGTAATATAATACAAGAATTAAAAGATGATATAGAATTTGTTAATTTTTCAACTCCGTCAGTAGCAACGCATTTGGTTTCTTTTATGTTTTGTGATGGAGAAACAGAAAGATTAAGTCAAATTGTAGATGAATTAGAAAATACAGCTAAAAAATCAACAGTTACTTTTATTGCTCCAAAAGAACAATATGAAGCATTTATGAAAATAATAGCTGATATAAAACATAGTGAGAAAATAAAAGATAGTTCATTAGCATTGGTAAAAATTATTTCTATTATTGAAAATTATTTAACTAATAATGAGGTGTAGTAATGGGATTTTTAGGAGCAATAGCAGGTGATTTGCGTAAGATATTAGCAAAGTATGCTGATGAAATTAATAGTCCTGTTTTACTTCCATGTGCAGGCAATTTTACAATAGGATCAGCATTACGATCAGGGCATTATAAAGGAAAAATTATTGGTTGCGATGTAACATTATACACTTCTGCTTTAGGTTATTATTTATCAAATGAAAATATGGAAGTTTCAATAAAAGAAGGTTGTCCAGAAAAAGAAGGTTGTCCAGATCATTTACGTTCTTTTATAGATATTAGCACTCCAGCACGATTTACAGCGTCAGTTTCATTGATGCTTGATTTACGACAAGTTTGGAAAAATAAAAATTTTTGGCATGAAAGAGTTTTACAAAATACAAAAGATCAATTTCCAATTCTTATGGAAAAAACTCTTGATAAATTAGAAAAATATAAAAATCACCTTAATCAAGGTAATGGATTTAAATATTATGCAATGGACGCAATAGATTTTCTTGATTCTATGGATAAAGAGAATGCTATTTTTATAGCTCCACCAACTTTTGGAAGTCGTGATTATATTAATCAAGAAAAAATGCTTGCTGCATCTATTTGTTGGAATTCCCCAAAATTTCAGGAAATTAGTTTTAAAGATATTTCTATTTATGAAAAAATAACAAGTTTTAAAACTTGGATGATAATTATGGAACGTCCATTGCCTGAAATAGAAAAACTTTTAGGTAATCCTGTTGCAGTAGTTCATAAAGTAAGAAATTCAATTACTTATGCGTATGGTCAGGTGAAAAAGAAAATTGTTACAAGAGCTTATTTAAATTCAACTTCGCCAGGACGTATTTTTTCTGGAGATAAGAAAATTTTAGGTAATAAAAAAATTTCTATACGAATAATTGAGAAAAAGCAGTCAATACGTATGAACGAGCTTTTTATGTCTAGCCGTGTTGATTATTTTCTTGCAGATGTAGCTTTGAGTTTAGCTCTTTGTCTTGATGGAGCAATTATTGGAAAGCTTGATTATAATCTTACAACGCATCCTTGGGCTTTACCAGAACAAGGTTTACAAGTTTATCAGCGTTCGGATTTAGCTGTTCCAAGTGTAGAGAAAAGGCTTGCTAAATTAGTTTTATTATTATCTCAAAGTAAAGAAGTAAAAAGTCTTATTGATGAAAAATTGAAAGATGATTTTCAATATATTGTAACAACAGCATTTTCTAAAAATCCAGTTTCTATGAAATATCGTGGTGTATATGAATTACATAAACGCATTGATGATAAAGAACAAAATGGTTATCGATTAAATTATTATGCAAAAATGGGTTTATATACATTAGAAGAGGCTTTTAAATTATGGTTAAAAAAATATCATAAGTAATAGATTTTTATTGAATTTTTACTTGTATTAAAGCTAAAAATTTATTATTGTTAGTTATGTCAATATGTTACATATAAAAATAATAAGGAGATCAGTATGAAACAAGTAAAAATTAATAAGAGGAAATTGATGAAAGAAGCATGGAAACAAGCAACTTTTGGTCAAAAGATGTATGGAGGAAATAAAAAATTGTATTTTGCAAGTTCATTAAAACTTGTTTGGCTATCAAATCAAGGCAAAACAATTAGTTTTGATGAGGTTCGTAGATTAGATAAAATTGCAAAAATTCAAGCAATGGAAATAATTAAAGAGGAATATGCAAAATATGATGCTATTTGGACAGAAAGAATTAAAATTACACAAGCTTTATATGATCATGGAGAAGAAACAGTAAAAGATATTGCTAGAATAATGCCAAATTTATTGACGTATAAGGAAACTTGTTCACCTATTGATGAAATGGCTGATATGTACGGCTTTAAAAATACATCTGAATTAGTTGAGTATTTATTGGCATATACGCCAAGAACAAAGGCAATAAGTAAATATCATTATGAATTTTTTATACAGTCTATAACAGGTCTTTGTCAAAATTTACAAAGTGAATTTGATGAATGTCCATTTTAAGAGGTTTTTATGAAAATTATGACATCTTATTTTTCAAGTAAAGCTCCTAATGAGCAAAAAGTGTCCATTGCTAAATGGCCACCACGTTATTTTAAAGGGTATCGAGCAATGAAATTAGCACCTAGTAACCCAAAAGCAGAAGATTGGGAAAAAGCATATTTACAAGATTTAGAGCAAAGATTTCCACAAGGTGAAGGTTTATTAGAATATTTAGAGGAAATAGAAAAAAATACACCAAAAGCAATTTTATGTTGCTATGAAAAGGAGAAAAAAGAATGTCATCGAAGTATATTAGTTGGGTATATAAAGCGATATTTAGGAATAGAAATATCTGAATGGGAAGAAAATAAACAAGCATCGCTTATAAAATAGGTGAGAGCATATCGTCTGCAAACAATATACTCTCGGAGTTTAGAGGATATAATCCAACCAAACGGAAAAGTTAGATTATATCCTCCTGTAAAAAAAATCAAGACTTGGAGGAAAGGGGTAAAATGGCAAGCAATGAAGAATTAAAAGTGCTTGTTGAGAAGAGTATTCAAACAGATATTCAAGCTCTTTTGGCTGCAAAAGAACAAACTAAAAAAACAATGCTTGAAGATCCAAGCCCTACAAATGTAACAGCATTTAATAAAGCCTCCAAGATGTTGGAGGATAAAATGCAAGAAGTGCAAAATTTATTGAGTTCAAAAGACGTCTTAAAATATATTGAGGAAAAAAACAGAAAAGTAAAAAAGACAAAATTGTATGAAGATATAAACAAGGGTTTACTCAAAAAACAAGCAGACGGAAGTTTTCGGTTGCGTGATGTGGATAAATATTTACTAAGTTTACCTATGCTTGGAACAAGTGATATTTTTGCAGAAAAAGCCAGTGAAAGGCAACGGAGAAAAGAAGAACAAGAAATAAGAAGATTAACAGCAGTAGCTAGTAAAGAAGAATTTGATTTATCAGTCAAGCAAGGCAAATTTATTGAAAAAGAAAAAGTTTATCAAGAATTAGCAGCAAGAGCAGTAACACTTGGAATGCAGATAAAAACAGCGTTTGAAGTAAATGCTATTGAGCTTGTGGAATTAGTAGAGGGTAACCCTAAAAAAACAAATACATTGAAGCAAAAATTAACAGAAATTTTTGAAACAAGTTTAGCAGAATACGCTAAAGAAATGGAAATTGAAGTAATTTTTACACAAAATGAGGAAACACATGAGCCAATTAACACTGGTGAAAATGCAAGAGGTGAAACAAAATAAAAAAAGTATCCATGTTAGCTTGCCTGCATGGTTGCCTAAGGCTGTTGCTAGCTCTTTAGCTGGCAATAGTTCTTATGCATTTGTGTTTTCAAAATCAGAGCGTAAGGTTTTTTTGAAACGTAAAGCAATATTGATAAGTGAATGGGCAGAGCGTCATCGCGTTTTGGAAATGTCTTCTATTCCTGGTAAGTGGAAGAATATTTTTACGCCATATCTAAAAGGAATAATGGATACAGCAGGCACACAAGGCATAGAAACTATTATTATTTGTAAAACGCCACAATGTGGAGGAAGTGAGGCAAGCCATAATATTGTAGGCTATTGTATAGACCGTTCACCAGGTCCAGTTATGTATGTTTTTCCTGATGAAATAACGGCACGCGAAAATGCAAAAGATAGAATTATCCCTATGATAAAGGCAAGTCCGCGTTTAAGTGAATATTTAACGTCTTATGAAAATGATTTATCTAGTTTGCTGAAAGAGAGTAGGATATTTAATATAGAAGATATGGGATATTTAGAGATATAAAGGGATAATGTGGGATATAGAATGTAATAACGTTACAAAATAAGAAATAAAAAAAGCTGAAGTATAAATTTATAAAAAAATATGTTTAAACAAAAAAAAGAGGTCATAATTTTTGACCTCTTTTTTTTGTTAGTTTTTATAAACCTTTTATTTTCTGATGTAGCTAAAATTTGTTTCACATTTTTTATAACTTATTATTAGATATAATAGAGTTATTTTCTTTTATAAAGCTTATGATATTTCTCTAAATTAGTTCTTAATTTTGTATAATATTATTTAGTCTGCTTTCCACTTCTTTTATAAATTTTGTTCCAGTAAGTTGATATTTTGTTTCCCCCCAAACTACTAGACTTTCTATAAGAGTTTTTTGGTCATGTAGTAAAAAAAGAAGTGTTACAAAATCAAGAAATTCTTCCTTAGAATATTCATTTAAAAAATGTGTATTTACTTCTGTTTTATTTATATTCATTTCATAACTAATTTCTTTATCATGAATAAGTGTTTTTATTTCTATTTTTGGCATTTTTTCTCCTAACCATAGTTTTTATGTTAGTTTTATTTTTGGTGATTATTTTTATATAACCTTTATACTAAACTTCCTTGCATGGGTTGATTTTGTTCTTGTCTTTCTTTTTGAATTTGCTTAATTATTTTTCTGATATGATGTTCAGATATTTTGTATTTTTTAGAAAGTTCGCGATAATTTGTACCAGTAAACTCACTATAAATACGTTGTTTTCTTGTTGGAGAATTGAGGCGAACATATACATATTGTCCGCCTCGATCTTCTTCGATAACGGAAGCTAATTCAAAGGCAATTTTATTTGTAATTTGTTCAAGTTTGTAAGAATCAGTAATCTCAGAAAGTAATATAGAATTTACAATTTGTTTAGTATAAAGAATAATATCAGCGATTAAATCATTATCATTATTACTCACTATTAAACCTCTTTATATTATGCAATTCATCTTTTGAAGTTCTTCCTAACCATTTTTTTAGGGTTTCAATAACAAGAATAAATTCATTTGTATTAATGGAAAAATTTTTTTTAAAATCAGGGCAAAGACGTTTTAAATAATTGTTAAGAGCTAATGGAGATTTATTTTTTACTTTTCCTTTTTGATGAAGTTCTTGCCATAAGCTGTAAGCTTTGCAATACTGGTCATTTCTAAAAAGTTTATCTTGTCTATTTTTGAAATTTTGCTTTTCAATAGTAAAACCTTTTTCACGCATAGCCGCAAGCACTTTTTCTAATTCCTCTACACTCATGCTAACACAAGAAAATTTTTTTACTATATTAGGGGCTGTCTCTAAATAAATTATTGTAACCAGATTAGACATGAAGCAATCATAACTGAGGCTTTGAACGTTATGGAAAGTTTTTCTGAACGCAGTGCAATTCGCTTATATGTTTTGAGTTTT
>JARHYD010000121.1 GCA_029258655.1 Mailhella sp. | reverse complement strand
ATATTCATACAGATAGTATTAAAAATAAATATCGAATAGAAAAACCATGGGGAAATTTTAGAGAAGATACCTTAATTGCATTAAATTCTATTTTTGTATCACGTCCAGCACGAAAAAATGCAACAGGGTCAGCTCATAAAGATACAATAGAAAAAAAGACTAATAATCCAATTAAAGTATCTCTTCGAAATGGTGAAGCCACAAAAGAAAATATGTTTCGCTTAGATGTTTATAATGTAAATGGAAAATATAAAATTGTACCTATTTATGTTATTGATTTGGTAAATAAAGATTTTAAACATTATTTTCAACCGTTGGAAAATACTATTGCAGACGAAGCCCAAGAAAAAGATTATGTGTTTACATTATATAAAGATAATTTTATAAAATTAATAACTGAAAATGAAATTTTTGAAGGATATTTAGCACAATACAATGCTCAAAGTGGACAATTATATATAGAATCATCTGATTTAAGTAAAATTTATAAAATAAGAGATAAAAAGAATGAGAAGGGGTTTCGCTTTGAGAATACAAAAAAAGTTAATATTTCTGTATGTAATAAGATTAAAAAGTATGAAGTTTCTCTTTTAGGTGAATTAATAGAAATAAAAAAAGAACATCAACGCTTTATTAATGTAAAAAAGAGATAAGCTTATGTCTTGGCGTATTGTACAAATAACAAAGCCATGTGTTCTAAAAATAAAAAATAAACAATTATGCTATATTCCACAAGAAGGGGAAGAATTAAATCTTCCCCTAGAAGATATTAGTGTTATTGTTTTAGAGCATAGGCAAATATCTTTTTCTCATGCGTTATTATCAAGTTTAGCCGAAAATGGTATTTGTTTGTTTTCTTGTGATGATAAGCATATACCATCAGGGGCTTTTTATCCTTTTCATTCTTATTATCAATATTCATTGGTAGCATCTTTGCAAGTAGCTATGCCAAAAACTTTTCAAAAAAAATTATGGCAGCAAATTATTATAGCAAAAGTTTATAATCAAGCAAAGTGCTTAGAAAGTTTACATATAAATGAAAGTGAAAAATTACAAAATTATTGTAAAGCTGTGAGTGTAGGGGATAAAAATAATATAGAAGCACAAGCAGCATTTTTTTATTTTAAACGATTATTTGCAAATTTTACACGAAAAAATGAAGATGATATACGCAATATTTTATTAAACTATGGTTATGCAGTATTAAGGGCGTGTATTGCTCGTTCCTTAGTTGGGGCAGGGCTTTTGCCATGCTTTGGCTTACATCATGCAAATAATTATAATGCGTATAATTTAGCTGATGATATTATTGAACCTTTTCGCCCTTTTGTTGATTATGCTGTATATCAATTAATACAAGAAAATACTCTTACAGAAATTAACCCTCTTATAAAAAGTCAACTTGTTTCCATATTAACAAAAAATTGTTTACTACAAGATGAACAAATTACGCTTTTGCGAGCTATTGAAATAGTTTGTCAAAGCTTGGTAAAAGCCATAAAAGTAAAACAGATTAATGTGTTTTTATTACCTGAATTTTTAGCTTCATAAAAATGAAGTCCTATGGCTGAATTAGGAGAACGGTTTATGCGAATGCTTGTTTTCTTTGATTTGCCAACACTTACAAAGGAAGATAGGAAAAAAGCTTCAAGTTTTCGGCATTTCTTATTAAATGATGGTTATTTTATGTTGCAATTATCGGTGTATTCACGCGTTTGTAAAGGATTAGCAGAAGTTAATACCCATACGCAAAGATTAAAATTAGCTTTACCAGAAAAGGGGAGTATTCGGTTGTTAACTGTTACAGAAAAGCAGTATGCAAGTATGGAAATTTTAAT
The DNA here is from genome assembly GCA_029258655.1 of Mailhella sp. GTDB lineage: Bacteria > Desulfobacterota > Desulfovibrionia > Desulfovibrionales > Desulfovibrionaceae > Taurinivorans. Next base: position 4,466 of record JARHYD010000121.1, on the reverse strand, counting down.
TGGAAAAGTTAAAAAAACAGAAAAAGCAGGGGCAATTCAACTGCTTTTACTTTAGTTTTTTTTCGTTAAAACTGAGTAATCCTCTGTTAAAACAGAGGATTACTGAAAGGCTATTATAGTAGATCTAAATTTGAAAGGCAACTATAACTCATCTATTGCTGTATAGAACGTTTCCATAATTATAGTAGATCTAAATTTGAAAGGCAACTATAACAATATTCTTTTCATTTTCGGACACAATGAAATTATAGTAGATCTAAATTTGAAAGGCAACTATAACCTCATTGTCTGCCACATAAGGAACAACAACATTATAGTAGATCTAAATTTGAAAGGCAACTATAACAAAAGAGCGTATGAATGATAGTACGTTAAAATTATAGTAGATCTAAATTTGAAAGGCAACTATAACGGAAACGTTATACGTATCAATAGACGATTAATTATAGTAGATCTAAATTTGAAAGGCAACTATAACATCTATTTTTTTCTTTAATTATCATACTAAATTATAGTAGATCTAAATTTGAAAGGCAACTATAACTCAAGAGCAAAACGTGTATACAGATAAGCAATTATAGTAGATCTAAATTTGAAAGGCAACTATAACATAGTTGGATTTGCTGTCCTATTTCAAGTTATTATAGTAGATCTAAATTTGAAAGGCAACTATAACGCTTACAAAAGATGAATTTATAAAAAAACTATTATAGTAGTTCTAAATTTTAAAGGAAACTATATCTTCTCTTGCCTTCTTATCTCAATATTCGTTTTTATAGTAGATCTAAATTTGAAAGGCAACTATAACAAGAGAGCGTATGAATGATAATACGATAAAATTATAGTAGATCTAAATTTGAAAGGCAACTATAACAGTGAGGTTACATATTTGCAAGCGTTATTAATTATAGTAGATCTAAATTTGAAAGGCAACTATAACATCAATACTCATCAATGTATAATGAAGCACATTATAGTAGATCTAAATTTGAAAGGCAACTATAACAGTGTGAAAAGCAATTAAAAGAACAATTCAATTATAGTAGATCTAAATTTGAAAGGCAAGACATCATATATTTATTATAAAAAAGTAACTATAATCTTAGTGTTACAATTATAATTTTTTATTAGAAAATGAAATAATAAAAAGGGACTGGAAAAATTCAGTCCCTTATGTTAGTAATATGTGTAACTAGCTGTTTGTAATAATTTATTTTTTTATTCTTATAACTGTTCCTGCAAGTTTTTCATTTTTTACATAATTATTAATTACAAGTTCTCCATTTACCATAACATGGCTAATTCCTTCTGGGAATTGAATGGGATCAGAAAATGTTCCTTTATCAATGGTTGTGTTTTCGTCAAATATAACTATATCTGCGAAATATCCTTCTTTTAATAATCCTCTGTTTTCTATTTTAAATGTTTTAGCTGGTTTATATGTCATTTTGTATATGGCGTCTTCAAGAGATAAGGCTTTCATTTCTCTTACAAATTTTCCAATAACTCTTGGAAATGCTCCATATACTCTTGGGTGAGGTTTGCCACCAAGAAGACCGTCTGTACAAATATTACTTTCTTCTCTTGTCATAAATGTTACAATATGTTCATCTTTTCCGTAATAATCATACATTCCAACGGCATTTTCTTCTTCTTTTAATAAATCAAATACAGCGTCAAATTTCTCTTTTCCTCTCATTTCTGCTATTTCAAGAAGATTTTTTCCAATACAATCTTCATTTTGCTTTGTTTTAACAGAAGTAACATAAATTCCATCAAATCCAGCAAAATCTATAAAATTATCCCAGCCTTTTATACCATGTATTATGTCATGTTTCATTTTTTCTCTATCAGCTGGATTTCCCAATCTTTTTACAAGGTTATCTGTTCCTCCAGCATGAGCCCAAGGTGGAATAATTACTCCTAGCATTGTGCTGCCTGCAACATACGGATATTGATCAAAAGAAACGTTTATTCCTTCTTCTTTGCATTTATCTAATAATGCAAGAATATCCTTAATTAAATGCCAATTATTTTTTCCACAAATTTTAAAGTGTGAAAAATGTATTTTTACGCCACTTTCTCTTGCTATTGTTATAACCTCATTCATGGATTCTATGATGGTATCTGCTTCACTTCTTTGATGAATAACCAGTGGTCTATCATATTCTGCTGCCACTTTGCATATTTCTATCATTTCTTTTGTGTCTGAATATGCACATGGAATATAAATAAGTCCTGTTGATAATCCTGCTGCTCCTGCTTCCATTTCTCGTTTAGTAATTTCTTTCATTTTTACTAATTCTTCATCGGTGGCAGGTCTTGCTTCAAGTCCCATTGCTTCCATTCTTATATTACCATGTGGTACAAGATATAACTCATTAGGACCTGTTCCCGTTTTTGCTATTAGATTTAGATAGTTATTTGTAGTTTCCCAATCCCAATCTAATTCATCACTATCTCCGTCTAATCCAGCTAAATTTTTTCTCCAAGAACTAATATAGGCTTTAGGAAGTGGTGCCATAGAAATACCATCTTGCCCTAGTATTTCTGTTGTAATGCCTTGACGAATTTTAGGTTCAATAAATGATTCTGATTTTAATAATACTTTTAAATCTGAATGGCTATGTGTATCTATAAAGCCAGGTGCTACTATCTTGCCCGTTGCGTCTATAATAACATCTGCTTCATTTTTAGCAATATTTCCTATTTTAGTAATTTTATTTCCATCAATAAGAATATCTGCTAAAAATCTCTCTTTCCTGCTACCATCTATAATCATTCCGTTTTTAATTAATTTTCTCATAAAGTTATTCCTTTTGTCATAATTTATGTTTATTAATTATTATTAAACCTTTTCAAATTCTATTTCTGGTGCTGGTTTTACCCCCATTTTTCTTTCTATGAATGATACTGCAAAAATTATAATAAATGCAGATATTCCTCCCGGAACAACAGCATTTAATCCTCCTGGTGTTCCTAAGCCATAAATCCATATTGCTGCGATTATTGTACCTATAAGTATTGAAATAAATCCAGCACGCTTAGTTACATTTTTATAGAAAAGTCCACATATAAATGCTGCAAAAGGTCCAGCACTTCTTAGTGCAAAAGCTCCCATCATAACACTTATAACATTGCTTGCTTTTAGTGCTATAAATAATCCTGATATTCCAACAATAAGCATGGTAATTTTTGAAATAAAAATTTCTTTTTTATCATCTTTTACACCTTTATTTATATAAGGAGTAAAAATATCATTAGTAAACATAGTTGCAGTTCCGATCATATTACCTGAAGCACTGCTCATTGTGGCTGCAACGATTGCTGCAAGGATAATTCCTGCAATTATTGAAGGTGCAAATGTTATTGTTGCTTGTGCTAATGCATTTTTTTGTGAACCTTGCAATATATATCCATCAATACATACATAGGCAAGAAGTCCAATAATAGCTGGTACGATAGCATATATTGCGGAAATAATCCCTGCAAGAATAGAACCTAATTTTGCAGCATTTCCATTTTTTGCAGAACAATAGGTTTGTACTATTTCTTGTCCTGTTGGGAATGTCATAAAATACATGGCAATATAGCCTATAATTGTTGTTGCTCCTATTTTGGTCATACTAAGCAAATTCATGTTTGTTCCATTTGTATCTTGCATGGATCGAGCTTTTTCAAATAAAGCATTAAATCCTCCAATTTGCTCATTATTTACCATAATAAACATTGCAATAGTCATTCCTATTGTTATAAATAAAACGTGCATGATATTTGCTGCTGTAACAGATTTAAAACCACCAACCATTGTATAGATGATAACAACTACTGTACTAATTATTGCAGCAGTTTCATAATCAAAACCTGTTATAACATTTATTATAGAAGCAGTGGCTATTATTTGAGCACCAGTAGCCATAAATAATGCGAGTATTGAAGTTACAGCAGTAAAAATATGAGAAGCTTTTCCATATCGCTTACTGATAATTTCAGGAACTGTATTTGCTTGTGCTCTTCTAAAATACGGTGCTATAAATGATACAAGCACAAAACCTATCCCACCTGCAATTACATACCAAGAAGCTGATAAACCATATTGATAAACATTTGTTGCTATTCCTGTTGTAGATGCTCCTCCTGTATTTGCTGCAAAAAGTGTTGCTGCAAGCACTACTGGGCCAAGTGATTTACTAGCCATTAAGAAATCATCATTACTTTGTTTTTTAGCTTCTTTTTTTCTTGAAGCAAATAATCCAATAGCAATCGTTGCCATCATATATAATAAAATAATTACTAATGATGTTATTTGTGCTTTATTCATAAAATTTCCCCCTTTTACGAATAATTATTTTGTTAAATATGTTTTGAGAATTGCATAATATCCTTCTGTTACTTTATATAATTGTTCTAATTCGATATATTCATCTATTGTATGTGCTAAGTTTTCTTTTGAAGGTCCATATCCT
>JARHYD010000018.1 GCA_029258655.1 Mailhella sp. | reverse complement strand
CGCTTTAGCCGTTGTAACACAAGAAGCTATGGATAAAGACAGTAATTAGTTACACAAAATTAAATTACATAAATCACTGTCGCTATCCATAAGACTCATTCTTCGCTAACGGCTACCGCTGCACCCCAAAGCAATGCCCCCCCAAGTTTCACACTCTTTCAGCAAGTCGATTCCAGAAAGTGAAACTATTAGGTCAGTGACTTTATGAAAATATTTTTTGTTTTATAAGTTTAATATGTTAAAGTAATTATAAATAATTTGGAAACATACCCTATTAAACTTTATTCTCTAATAATAAAAATAAAATAGTTGCAATGCAATAGCATCAGAAAATATTTATAATTACAATGTAAAAACAAAAAACTTTTTTATTTTTTGGGAAAAAATTTTTGCTAATCCCCTAAAATGAACAACTTTATTAAAGCTTGTTTTCAATAAAGTTATCTAATTGAGGGGGCTTGGGGGAAATCATTTCCCCCCAAAAAAAGATAAAATAATTATTTTAGAAACACACCCTATTTATTTTGTTTTTCATTATTATCAGTATGAAAAACATGAATATCTGTTTGAGGAAATGGTATTTCAATTCCTTTTTCTTTGTATGCTTGATTTAACGCCAAACGTAGTTTTGTAGAAATAGACATTGTAGATTCTAAATCTTTAATCCAAAAACGTATTTCAAAATCTAAGGAACTCGCACCAAAATTCATAAAAATAATACTAGGTTCTGGATACGCTAAAATATCCTCTTGCTCTTGCAAAACTTTCATTGTTGTTTCAAAAACAAGATCTGTATCTGTTTCGTATGCAACTCCTACTTGAATAGCACGTCTTACCATTGTTCCATTATGCGTCCAGTTTGTAAAAGTAGCATTTAAAAATTGAGAGTTTGGTACAAAAATAACAGCATTATCATACGTTCTAATTTGAGTAGCACGAAGGCTTACTTTTTGAACAACACCATTAATACCATCAACATCAACAACATCACCTTCACGAATATTTTGTCCAAAAATAAGAGAAAAACCACTAAAAATATTTTGTACAAATCCTTGTAACCCAAGACCAATACCAACAGAAAGACCACCAGCAACAACAGTAAGGCTGGTAAGGCTAAAGCCAAGAACTTTTAATCCGTAAAGAGCAAATAATCCCCAACAACCGAAAAGAACTGTTGTTTTTATTGGCGTTGTTAAATTTGAAATTGAATTATTATAAGGGTTATTCCATTTACTATCAATAAGATTATTAATTACTTTGATAATTGATTTTGTAAGATAAAAAGCAAATAAAATAGAAAAAATTTGTAATGTATTTATCGAAAATGTACCAAAATTAAAATCAAAACTACTAAAGTTTTGAATAAGATATGAACCACCAGGATACGCTAAAATCCAAGTGAACGGTGTAACAATAGAAACTAAAAGAAGAACAGGGAAAAGAAACGCATGGGCTAGTTCAAAGAAAAACGTGCCAGAACTATTATCTTGAATAGTTTCTTGTACTACTTTTGATAGATGAAAAAAGCTACAAGCCTGATAAAAACCAACCCCAAAACAAATATAAAGCAAAGTCATTAGAATAGAAAGTCTAGCAAGTCCACTGGGAGTAATAAGTACCCCTACAATGGTAAGAATAAAAAATCCATTAATTAAATATTTAGCAACAATATAGGTATTTTTAGGTAATTTGATTATATAATAAATAAGATACAAAAGAACCAATGTCCAAAGAAAAGAAAGAGTTAAAATAAGCGGAGTAAAAGTAAGCAACATCAAACTAATAAATAACACAGGAACAAAAAAGAGAATAGTTGATTTTTCTGGAGGGTCTTGTAAATTGATATTATGAATAATAAATGCAAATTGAATTTGTCCATAACACATACATAAAGCACTAAGCCCCATACCAATTTGATAAACTGTACTTGCTTGCCATGAAGCATAATAAAGACCTATACCTAAAATAAGATAAGGCATAGAATGTTTTAAAATAGCTTTCCACGTTTTATGGTAAAGCATAGGCAATTTTATTGTAAATTTTGTAGAAGAATAAAGTGGAATACCAAGAAAAACAGTAACAAGTAAAATACGTACAACAAAAAGAACCCATGCCCCAAAAGTATTTGGCAACTCATTTCTTAATGTTCTTAAAATAGTGCTAAAAATATCTTTAAAATTCTTTAATTCATTTTGCCATACAAGAGGACTTAAAATATTTTCTGTTGCTGTTAAATAATAATCAAGCCATAATTTAGGCAATTTTTGAGCTAATGTTTCAGATAATGTTTTTATTTCATTAAGAATTAATTCTGCATTTGGAAGATATGCATTAATCTGCTTTTGAAAATTTTGATAAGAAATTAAAAGATCTTTTGCTCTTGTATCAAGAGCATGTATTAAATCTTTATCCATTATTTTAAAATTGTTAATAATAGAATTTAATTGTGAAATCCTATTATTAACAATTTTGCTTGTTTGTAATAATGGACTATAATAGTTATTTAATTCATCATAAAGACTATTTATTTGTTTTGTTAAAATTGAACGAGCATTAGCTGACAAACTACCTGTTTCATAAATAGAAGACAAACTATGATACGTAATACTTACTTCTTTTGTTTTATTTTTAAGTTTATTAAGTTCACTTTTTAAATCATCGGAAATAAGTGCACTTTCATCATCAATAGTATCAAGTTCTCTTTTTTGACTTTCAATAAGAGATAAAACAACATCAGTTACCTGTTCTGTTGTAACTATATTTGTATCATTTTTTTTTGTTGTATCCGTAGTTTCCTGAGCATAAGACAAAGAAGTAAAAAAACATACAATAAAAAAAATACAAATACTATAATAAGCAATAGTGTAAACTGATTTTGTTTTCATTGATCACTCTATTTTTTGATATTAAATGTTAACCATAAACTTTGTTTATTTTTTGAAGGAACAGGAGGATATTTAATTTGCGTTTTTAAAACTCGCAAAATTTCATCATCAAGAGCTACCACACCAGAACTTTTATTAATTGTTGCTTTTTCAAGCGTTCCATCAGCAAGTAAATCTATTCTTGCTACAATTTGATAATTACCGTGTACACTAGCAGGAAATCTAAAATGTGGTGTTGCTTCTTGTAAAATATAATTTGAATAATCTTTCAAACTAGTAGAAGGATCAACTAAATTTTTAGAAGGAGGTTGCAAAGCTTCTTCTCGAGAGATAACTAAGGTTTGAGGTTGTTTTTCTGTTGCAATAGGAGGATAAACTTTATCCTCTTGATTTGTTGCTTCCACTGCTTTTTTATTTATTTTTTTAGAAGAAATATCCTTTTGAACTTGTTGTTCTTTGGTTTGTTTTTTATCTACTTGTACATTCTTTTCAACTTGTTCTTTCTTTATTGCCTTTTCTTGTTTTTTTGGTTCTTCTACTTTTCGAGCATAAGGATCAACATCTGTATATTCTAATGTTTTTATATCCTTATTAGGAATAGCATTATTATTTTCTGTTACTTCTTTTTGAATATTCTTTTTATCATTTGCTACGTTTTTTGTACTTGCTTTTGTAGTATTAGAAGGAACTGCTTTTGTGGCGGACGAAGTTGTAGTAGCAACAGAACCAGCTGTTACTGCTGTATTTTCTGCCATATTACTTTGATCATCATTTGCTTCAACGTTATTTTTTACATTGTTATTTTCTGCTAAAATAACATCTTTATCTATTAATTGCTCACTATCAAGTTTTACATCTGCTTGCTTTTGAAGTTCTTTAATAGGATTATCAATAGGATTTTTTACAGAATCAACTTCTTCTTCACCTTCATCTGCTACTGGTGTTGTCACTGTTTTTAAATCAAGATATGGCTTATGATCATGTACAAAACTTAAATATACTTCCCCATTATCTATTCCATCTAATGGAGAAAAATGTCCAATATCTGCAATAACTTGACATATTGAATTATCCACAATTTCCGAACTTGATTTTTTTCTAATTTCACAAGAATATGGACGGCCATCTTTTGCTATACGCACAGTTACAGAGGTAACCCCAGTAACAGCTGGATCTGGATTTTTCCAATTTTCTAACACAGCATTAAGCACTTCTTCTCCATAATTCATACCTAAAAAAGTATTTGCATGAGCAGAACTTATAAGTGCATGAGCTGTTCCAATATTAAATGAACCTACTAAAAGAGGTAAAAGTAAAAAACGAAGATTATTTTTCATATTAATTTCCTGCTAATTCAAGTGAATTGAATGAGATAATTAAATCTTGCTGATCTTTTGTTGGAGGTTTTGGAAGAGTTTTTGTTCTAAGCACAGCATTAACAGCCGAAGCATCAAAATCCGCTCTACCAGAACTTTCTTCAATACTTGCACTCATAACATTTCCTGCAATATCAAGTTTTATTCTCACTTGAACCACTAAATTTTGTCGTGAATACGTAGGCATTTTCCAATTTGGCTGTACTGCTAAAATAACTTGTGCTGCATAAACATCATAAATGCCACCACCACCATTTCCAGTGCCTGTACCTCCACCGCCACCAGCTTCTTGCATTTCTTGAAATTCTGCTAATGCATCAAGAGCAGAAGAACTTGCTTTTTTATTAGCATCTTTTAATGCATTTTGTACTGCATTATTTTTTTGTGGTTTGCTTGGCTTATTTGGCTTATTAGGTTTATTGGGCTTACTAACTGGTTTTGGTTTTTCAGAAGGAAGAACCTCTTTTTCTGGCTTAGGTTTTTGTTCTGGCTTTTTAGGAATAGGCGTTGCGTCTGGCATATCCTTAACAATCTCTTTTGAAGGCGTATTCACAGCTTGAGATTGAGTATTATCCTCAACTTTTTTAACTGGTTCAGGAGCAATATTTGGTTTTTTATCATTTGGAGGACGTACACCAGCAACAGGTGAAGGTAAATTTTCTCCGCCCATTTCCCCTATAACCATACTTACAAGATATCTTTCAGAATTTATTTTTTTAGGTTCAGACTCTGGCCAAAAAATAATTCCTATTAAAATCAAAGTATGTAAAATGATAGATGCTAAAAATCCAATTTGTTGCATATTATTTTTTTACTTCTTCTTTGTTTTTAGCATTATTTTTTAAATCATCAGCAGTAATATCTGACGGATTTGCCACAACTCCAAGTTGCTCTACCCCTGCTGCCTTAATTCTTCCCATAATATCAACAACAACACCATAAGGCACATTAGTATCTGCCTTAATAAATAAAGCACGAGATTTTTCTGTAACTAAAACTTTTACTCTTTCTTCAAGTTCTTCAAGTTTTACTTCATAACTATCAAGATACAGTGTACCATCTTTATTAACACTTAATACTAAATGTTCAGAATCACTAGGAAGAACTTCTACTTCCTTTGTTTGTGGCAAATCAATTTCAACCCCTTGATCAAGCATAGGAGCTGTTACCATAAAAATAATAAGTAAAACTAAAACAACATCAACAAAAGGAGTTACGTTAATTTCAGCTTGAAATTTTGATCTATTTGATACGCCTGCCATATTATTCTCAATATAAATAAATTAGTTATCTGCTGTATGACTATTTAATTCTCGTTGTACTCTATTCAAAAAAGTACCAGCAAAGTCCACAAGAAAATTTTCCAAGTATCCAATTTTACTAAGAAAAATATTAAAAGCAATAGATGCTGGAATAGCAACTGCAAGCCCTAAAGCTGTTGCTGCTAAAGCCTCAGAAATACCAGGAGCAACTGTTGCAAGTGATGCTGATTTCATACTAGCAATAGAAGTAAAAGAAGTCATAATCCCCCATACTGTACCAAAAAGTCCCACAAATGGTGAGGCATTAGCACAAGTTGCTAAAATTGAAATAGCATAATTGAGTTTTGCTGTTTCATTATTAACACCTTGATGAAGAGATCTTCTAACATTATCAACAATAACTTTTGAATTTACTTGAGATTCTTTTCCTTTATTAAATTCTGTAACACCATGCTGTGCAACGGCATAAAGAGGAGAACTTGTATCATGGCCTAATCTTTGAAGAGCATCACGAAGAGTTGGAGCATCTTCAAAACTTTTAATTCCATCAAGGATTTTTTCACGAGATTTTTTTAATAATAATGATTTAGAAATAATAATAGTCCAACTAAAAATTGAAGCACAAACAAGACCAAGCATAACACATTTAACTAAAAGTCCTGCATTAGCAATCATATCAAGAAAAGTCATAATATCTCCATAATAGAAAATTCAATCTAAATTACTCTTGCAAGAAAAAGCTGTCAAGTAAACAAATTTTTAAATTAAAAAACACGTTCTTTACATTGCACTATGAATGGTATATAAATTATAACCTAACAAATAGGAGTAATTATGAAGAAAGTTTGTTTATTTTCTTTATGTTTAGCATTTTTTACAACTAATGCCTTTGCAGCACAACAATATACAATGGAAGAAGCTGTAAAAAAAGCATTAGCTGACAATAGAAGTATCATTGCATCAGAAAAAAAATCAGAATCTTCAAAATCAGCATTATGGGCTGCTCGCGGAGCTTTTGGACCTAGTGTTAATGCTAACTACCAAATAACACATGATCCTCATTCCGATGCCCTAAAAAAACTTAAAAATGAAACAATTTATACTTTTGGGGTAGAAGTTCGCCAACCTCTCTTTCAAGGATTTCAACTTTTAAATGCAGCACAAAAAGCAAAATTAAAATTGGAATACGATGAATTACAAGTAAAAAAAACTAATATTGCCATTGCCAATGAAGTACAAACCGCTTTTTTACAATATTTAATGGCGGAAGAAAGTGTAGAAAGTGCGTTAAAATCAGTACAAAGAGCAAAAGAACAATTAGGAATAGCACAAAATGGATATGAATTAGGATTACGCCCCAAAATTGATGTCTTACAAGCTCAATATGAATTATCTTCAACTGAAGCAACGCTAATCGAAAATGAAAACAATAAAAATAGCTTAAAAGCAAAACTTAACGCTTTATTAAATATTCCCGTTGAGCAAGAAACAACTTTTGTAGGTAAATTAGAATCAGTTCCTTATTCCTTTATTTTTGAAGAAGAAGTAAAAAAAGCTTTTGCACAATTACCAGATGTTCAAATGGCTGAAAAATCAATGAATATGGCTGAAAAAGATATGAATATTGCTTTAGGATCTTTTTTACCTAAAATTGACGGCGTTATTCAATATTCTACTTTTGGCAGTGATTGGGACGCGAATGGAAAACTTCGTTCTCATGAAGTTGACCCTACTTTAAAAATCACAACTCCAACAGAAAATACAACCTATTCTATTGTTGGTACTATGAATTTATTTAGTACAGGACAAAAATATTTTAGAGTTCGTGAAGCAAAATCTGGAGTAGAAGCATTACAAGCCCAAGTTGAATTAACATATAATAATGCAGCATTAAATGTAAAAGTTTGTATTTTAAAATTACAAGACGCATTTCGTACTGTTGAAGCATCTACTAGAGCTTTAGAAAGTGCAAGACAATCATATTATGATGCAAAAACTCGCTATGAATATCAGCTTGGTACTAACCTTGAAATGCTTACAGCACAATCAGATTTAGCTGAAGCAGAATTATTATATATTTCATCTAAAGCAAATTATCTTGTCGCCTTATCTAATATGTACGCGGCAGTTGGAGAGATTAATCCAAGTTTAACAAAAAAATAACATAATAAGAGTTTTTGGATAGTCCAAAAACTCTTTTCTTATTAGGGACACTATGAATTTACATGATACATTACATAATAAAGAAATTTGTTCTGCCTTACTACATAAATTACAAAAAAGTATTAATAGCTATGGTAGACCAATTCGTTTTATGGAGGTTTGTGGCACACACACAGTTTCCATTTTCCAAAGTGGATTAAGAACATTATTACCAGAAGGACTTTCACATCTATCAGGTCCAGGCTGTCCTGTTTGTGTAACTCATGATGCTGAAGTTGCAACATTTCTAAAATTAGCAGAAAAAGAAAATGTTATTCTTGCTACTTTTGGAGATTTAATTCGTGTTCCATCTCCTGATGGAAAAAGTTTAAAACATGCAATGGCAAATGGTGCTAATGTTCAAGTAATTTATTCTCCAATGGACGCTATAAAAATTGCCAAAGAAAATCCACAAAAAGAAGTTGTTTTTTTGGGCGTTGGTTTTGAAACCACAGCTCCGGGAATTGCTGCTACAATTATCGCTGCTAAAAAAAATAATATCAAAAATTACTCAGTCTTTTGTTGCCATAAATTAGTTCCACCTGCTTTAAAATTACTTTTAGATATAAATAAAGAAGAAAGATATATTGACGCTTTTTTATTACCAGGTCATGTTTCTTTAGTTATAGGTTTAGAACCTTATGAATTTATGGCAAAAGATTATGCCTATCCAGCTGTTGTTGCAGGATTTGAACCAGCAGAAATTATTCATGCTTTATTTATGATTAGTGAGCAAAAAAGACTTGGTATTGCAAAAATTGAAAATGCATATACAAGAGCTGTATCCTATGAAGGTAATATCACAGCCAAAGCTCTACTTAATCAAGTTTTTGAAGTCTGTAATACAAAATGGCGTGGACTTGGTGAAATAGAAAAAAGTGGTTTAAAAATTCGAAAAGAATTTGCTGATTTTGACGCATTAGTAAAACTTAATACAGAACTAGTAGTAACCAAACCTTTAGCTGGCTGTAAATGTGGTGAGGTATTACAAGGAAAAATCAGTCCTGCTGACTGTCCTTTATTTGGAAAAATCTGTACACCACAAAATCCAACTGGTCCTTGTATGGTTTCAACAGAAGGAAGCTGTGCTGCTTGGTATAATTATCAAGGATTATAATAAGTTCTATTAAAGTAATTTTTTTGTAGGGGAAATGATCTCCCCCCTCAAAATAATAAAATGAATAAATAGCTTTTATTTTGCATATATATTGATTGTATTAAAAAGTTTTGAAAAAAAGTAAGGAGGAAAACTTTTCCAAAAGTTTTCTTCCTAAAAAATATATAAAAAAATAAGGTGAATATATGAATATATTATTAGATGCTGGAAGTGGTGGAAGAGCGTCAATGCGTCTTATCCATGATTTATTTTTTAAATATTTTGAAAATGATATTTTAGTAAAAATGGACGATGCCGCATATCTTGAAATCCAATCACCAATAACAATGAGTACAGATAGTTATACCGTAAGTCCCTTATTTTTTAAGGGTGGAAATATAGGCACACTCGCCATTCATGGTACTGTAAATGATATTTCCATGTTAGGAGCAAGACCTAAATATATTAGTTGTGGTTTTATTATTGAAGAAGGTTTTTCCCTAGAAGAACTAGAAAAAATCGTTATTAGTATGGCTGAAGCAGCCAAAGAAGCTGGAGTAAAAATCGTTACAGGTGATACAAAAGTTGTCACAAAAGGTGCTTGTGATAAAATTTTTATCAATACAACAGGTATTGGAGAAATTATAAAACCAGAATGTGAATTTGGCTCACCTTCTGGATCAAATGCAAAAATTGGTGATGTTATCTTGCTTAGTGGAACTATGGGAGATCATGGTTTAACTGTTATGGCAGAAAGAGAAAATTTATCCTTTGTAAGCGATATTCAAAGTGATAGTGCAAATCTCAATTTTATGATCGAAAAATTAATGCTTGAAGTAAAAGATATTCATGTATTACGTGACCCAACACGTGGAGGTGTGGCAACCACATTAAATGAAATAGCCGAACAATCAAAAGTCCGTTGCGTTCTTTATGAAGACAAATTACCTATACATGAAAATATTCGTTCTGGTGCATCTATTTTAGGTATAGATCCTCTTTACCTAGCTAATGAAGGTAAACTTCTTTGTTTTGTACCAAAAGAAAAAGCAGAACACGCCTTACAAATAATGAAATCAGATAAATATGGAAAAGAAGCAGCTATTATAGGTGAAGTGACAGAATTACCAGAAGGCAAAACAGGTCAAGTTGTTTTACAAACTAAGATGGGTGGTATGCGACTTCTTAATATGCTCGAAGGAGCTCCCCTTCCTAGAATTTGTTAGAATGTGTTTCTAAATTAATCTTATTTTATTTTTGAAATAAAGTTTTTCTATAAATTTTGTAAAATTTTCATTTCTAAAATTAAATCTACATTCACATTCTTTTAAATGCAATATAAATTTATCATCTGTTAAACCATTAAATTTTGCTAATCTACAT
>JARHYD010000137.1 GCA_029258655.1 Mailhella sp. | reverse complement strand
GCTTGGGGGAAATCATTTCCCCCAAAAGAAAAAAATAAAATTAATTAGAAACACTTCCTTTAGACAAATATTTTTAAAAACAAATTTGAAACATTTCTTGTAGTCTGTGGATATATCGATGTTTTTCGTAAATAATTTTTTGCATAGAATTTTTGAGTTCTTGTTTTTCTTTTGTATGGATAAGAAAATATTCAACAATATTGGCACATTGTTGCGGGCAAGAGATTGTATATTGTGAGTGTAGTTCTTTAGGGAAAATATTCATTCCATTACTTGGGGTAGAGAGTAAAAAACCTTGATGTCTCCATACATCAAAATGTCGTTGGCTAAGATTATGGGGCATAAGCAAGCTTGTAAGATTTATTGTAAATTCAGCTTGTTTATAATAACTTGGTAATTGGGTAAAGTAATCAACAGGATTATAGCGTTTGGGTTTTGTTGTAAGTAAATCGTCCCATGCATTATCACCCATAATTTCAAGAAAAGGGTGTAAGCTTTCAAGCCAAAGTTTGCGTAAATAGAGGTCAGCTTTTATGGTTGCATAGCCAACTGTTCTGTTTGTTTTTGATAACCATAATTTTTCATGGGGAAAAAGTTTTTGATGTATGGTATGGAAATTAGGTAATTCAATAGCTTCAAATAAATTTTTTTTAATTTCTCGGTATAAACTTTGTTCTGTTTCTCGGTCAAGAGTGCAAGCACTATAATAAGAGTCTTTATTTTTAAAAGCCGAGTTGCCTACAAAAAAAAGTGGAAGTTTAGGAATATCTTTATATTGTGTTGGTAAGTCGTGGCTTGCTAATGCAAGAGGATAAATATATTTTGCTCCTTCATTTTTTAATTCTGGAGCAAAGGAATAATCAGTAAGAAAGATTTTACATTCTTTCCACCAGTCTTGTTGTATATTGGAAAGAATATTCCATGGATTATCGACAAACCATAATGCAAGTGGAATATTTTGTTTTTGTAAATATTCGTATAGAAGACCGTTTGTATCTAAATTTTGTGCGTTAATAGAAAGAAAAAAAGAGGGATTTTCTTGTTCAATGATTTCTATAAGTTCTTCTAATTGCTTAGTATGGAGTGAAAGTGGGGTATAGCCAAGTTGTTCTATTGCAAAGGCAATTTCTCTATGCAATAAATCTTGTGTAGAACCAGAGAGTAAAATTGTTTTTGATTTTTGTAATGATAGGGATTTGTTGTTATGTTCATAGAGTGAAAGAAGAATTGGTCGCCAAAAACGAGGAAATAATTGTAAATTTTGTTTATAAAAAATAAAATCTGTATTTGCTAAAAAAAGAGGTGAGTTGAGTAAAATATAAAATTCTTCTATGGATAATTGAATAAAATTATGAGGTAATTCTAATGCTATTTGTTTAGTAAAGTTTTCGCATTCAAGATAATAAATTTTTTTTTGCGAGTGAATAAGATTGAGGATAGTTTCTAAATTAGCACCAAGTCCAAGAAAAAGAAGATTGTCTTTTTTTAGACAGATTTCTTCGGAAGTAGAAATATAAAGATTTTTGAAAGCATTTAAATTTAATAAAGAAAAAGCATAGTTACCACTAAGAAGTGTTTTTTTTCTTTGTAATTCATCAAAAATAGAAAGGCTTTTTAGTTGTGTCATAGAGAATAAATTTTTATTATATAATTAATTTCTTGGCTTAGTATAAAAAATACGTTATAAAGTTTAACTCAAAAAGTAATTATACTCCTAACTATGATTTTAGTAAAGAGTGAAGAATATGAAAGTATATCGTGATCATTATTTTTTAAAAGCAAAAAAGGAAAATTATCCAGCACGTTCTGTATATAAATTACAGGAAATGAATAAACGGTTTCGACTTTTTAAATCTGGTATGAAAGTGCTTGATCTTGGGGCAGCTCCTGGTTCTTGGACGTTATATGCAGCGGAAAAAGTAGGAGAAACAGGGCTTGTACTTTCTTGTGATTTACAAACAACAGAAACTGTTTTTCCACCTAATGTTCGTTTTTTGCAAGAGAATGTTTTTGAAAGAACCCCAGAATTTGAGGCATTATTACAAGAAACAGGACCATTTGATATGGTAATTAGTGATATGGCACCTCGTACTACGGGAACAAAATTTACAGATCAAGCACGTTCCTTAGAGCTTTGTCTTGAATCTGTACAGGTTGCAGAAAAATATTTAAAGCATGGCGGTAATTTTATTACAAAAATTTTTATGGGACCAGATTTTCAAGATTTAGTAAAAGCAATGCGTCCTATTTTTGCTAGTGTTAAAACATTTAAACCTCAAAGTTCAAGAGCAGAAAGTAAAGAAATTTTTGAATTAGGTCTTGGATTTATAGGAAATAACAATAACTAATTATTATATTTGGAGGATATATGGCAGGTCATAGTAAGTGGGCTAATATTCAACATCGTAAAGGTCGTCAAGACGCAAAACGTGGTAAAGAATTTACAAAAGCAGCAAAAGAAATTATTATTGCTGCAAAAAGTGGTGGAGATCCTGCTGGTAACCCTCGACTTCGTGCTGCTATTGCTGCTGCAAAAAGCATTAACTTGCCAAAAGATAAAATTGAAGCTGCTATTCGTAAAGGAACAGGACAAGATGCTGGCGGTGAATTATTTGAAATCACTTATGAAGGATATGCAAATGGTGGTGTTGCCGTAGTTGTTGAAACTGCTACTGATAATAAAAATCGTACTGTTGCAGAAGTTCGCCATCTTTTTACTAAACATGGTGGTTCAATGGGTGAAAGTGGATCTGTAAGTTGGATGTTTGATAGACTTGGTGTTATTACTCTTACAAAAGAACAATATCCAGATGAAGAAGCTGTAATGCATTTAGCTCTTGAAGCTGGTGCTGATGATGTACAAGATGATGATGAAATTTGGAGTATTCATACAGCAATGGAAGATTTTAACACTGTTCGTGATGCTTTGGAAAAACAGGGTGCTGTAATGGAATCAGCGGGTCTTGCTTTTGTTCCTAAAAATACTGTTCCTGTTGATAAAGAAACAGCAGAAAAACTTATTCGTTTTAATGATGCATTGGAAGATTTAGATGATGTTCAAAATGTGTATTTCAACTTTGATTTACCAGATGATTTTGAAGGATAATTAAGATAAGTCAGGGAAGTTTACTTCCCTGATTTTCTTTATAGTTTAGATAGTATCAAATTATAAGTTATTATTTTTTGTTTTTTTATTTTGTGGATAAAATAAAAATTTTGTAAAAAAATTAAGGAAATAAATTTTCAAAAGTTTTCTTTTAAGAAAAATAAAAATTTAAAAAAATATATGAAAATAATAGGTATTGACCCTGGATCTTCCTTTACTGGTTGGGGAATCATTGAAGAAATTCATGGTTCATTGCAGTTAATAGATTGTGGAGTTATTCGTCCTAAATCTAAAGGAAAAGAAAATTTTGCAGAAAGAATTTCCTTTATTTATAGAGAATTAGTTGCTATAAATGATTATTATGAACCTAATGAAGCAGCAATAGAACAGGTTTTTACAGCTAAAAATGCATTAACAGCATTAAAACTTGGACAGGCTCGTGGGGTAGCAGTGGCAGCTTGTGCTAATTTTTTAATGCCTATTTTTGATTATCCCCCAACACTTGTGAAAAAATCTTTAGTTGGTGTGGGGCGTGCAGATAAAGAACAAGTTGCTTTTATGGTTGGAAAGATTTTAAATGTAAAAACAGATAGTTTTAAATTGGATACAACCGATGCACTTGGCATTGCTTTATGCCATTTTACTATGCGTCGTTTTCAAAATATTATAAAAAAATCATAGAATTGAGGTTATTGTGAAAATTACATGGTTTGGGCATTCTGCATTTGCTTTGGAAGCATTTAATACAAAAATTTTAATAGATCCGTTTTTTACAGGTAATCCTCTTTGTGGTGATATAAAAAATTATTTAAATCCTGATTTAATTCTTGTAACCCATGATCATGGGGATCATATTGGGGATACTGTTGAAATTTTGAAAAATGGGAAAAGCCAAGTTTTAGCCATAGCTGATATTTGTTATCATTTAACTGCAACTGGTGTGAATTCTAATCAAATAATGTTTGGCGGGAATGGTATGAATATTGGTGGAACAGTTCGTTTTGGTGATTTTTCTATCACCATGACTAATGCCATACATTCAAGTATTCATGGAACTCCAGCAGGTTTTATTATAAAAGATCCTAGTGGATTTACAGTATATCATGCTGGAGATACTGCTTTATTTAGTGATATGGCTTTGCTTGCTGAACGCTTTAATATTGATGTAGCATTATTACCTATTGGTGGACATTTTACTATGGATGCTCTTGATGCTGCAAAAGCTTGTTATTATCTTGAAGCAAAAAAAGTAATTCCAATGCATTATAAAACTTTTCCTGTACTTTGCCAAAATACTGATGAATTTAAAACTTTTATTGCAGAATTTAGTAAAACAGAACTTATTGATCTAAATCCAAATGAAAGCATTGAATTAGGGTAATACTATGCGTTTATTAACACAACGTATCTTTTTAGAATGTTTGAAAGTTTTTTTTATTAGTATTGTTGTACTAATGATTTTTGTATTAATGGGTAGAGCTTTACAATTAAAAGATACGTTGATGGGACTTGAATTAAATTTTTATGATACTCTTTTGATGTTTTTATATTTAAGTCCAAGTTTTTTGCTGATTATGATGCCAGTTTCTGCTATGTTGGCAGTTTTTTTGACTTTTTTGCGTATGAGTTCTGATAAAGAACTTATTGCTTTAAAAGCTGGTGGAATAAGTTTATATCAAATGTTTAAAGCTCCACTTGCTTTTGGTTTTTTGAGTACAGCATTGACTTTTTGGATTTCATTTTCTTTAATTTCATGGGGTGCAAATAATTTTCGTTCACATCTTCTTGATATAGCACAAAATAGGGTTAATATTGCCTTGCAACCTGGAATTTTTAATCAAGAAATTCCTAATCTTGTTTTTTTTGCAAAAAAAGTTGATGTCCAGAATGGAAGTTTAGCAGAAGTATTAGTGGAAGATACAAGCAGAAAAGATGTAGCTCTTACAATTTTAGCACCTTATGGAAATTTATCTATTGATAGTTTAAAAAGTGATATTGTTATGCTTTTGCAAGATGGAACAATTTATTCTGAAAAAGATAATAAAATAACAAAATTACAATTTAAAGAATATGTTATTCGTTTTGCATTGAGTTCCTTATTTAAAGGGCTTGATTTAGGAGCTATACAGCCAAAAGAAATGAGTTGGAAAGATTTATCAGCATTTGATTTGGATAAAGTTGCAGAGCAACGTATTGATTTAGCACAAAAAATTAATATTGAAATGCATAAGCGTTGGCTTTTTCCTTTTTCTTGTTTGGTTTTGACAATTTTTGCTGTGCCTATTGCAACATCATTTCAAGGTATGCATAGGCAATCAGGATTGGTATTAGCATTAATTATTTTCTTTACATATTATATTCTTATTTCTTTGGGTATGAATTTAGCAGAATATAGTGGTTTTAATCCTTATATTTCGATTTGGCTACCTGTTGTCTTTTTCTTTTGTATAAGTATTTATGGTGTATTTCTTTCTGCAAATGAAAGGTTTCCTTCATGGCTTAATTTTTATTCAATTTTCAAATTCCGTAAAAAATTTGTTAAAAAGGCATAGTTAATGAATTTATTGACAAAATATATCTTTAAAAATCATACTAGACTTATTTTTATGACTTTGGGTATAGGGGTAAGTTTATTTATTCTTATTGATTTAATTGAAAAAGCAGATATTTTTATGGGATCAAAAAAACCATTAATTTATGCTTTTGAATATTATGCATTAAAATTACCTTTCATTGTTTCACAAATTTTACCTTCTGTTTTTTTACTAGCTTCTGTTATTTTTTTAGCACTTATGATTGGTGCAAGAGAAGGAATAGCTTTGCAGGCTGGTGGTATTTCCATGTTTACGATTACAAAAATTTTAGTGTATGTGGGAATATTTTGGGCTATTTTTCAATTTATTTTAGCACAGCTTATTATGCCTATTGCAGAAGAAAAAGCTTATCATTTATGGCGTTATGATGTGCGAGAACGTATAATGGTAGAACAAAAAATAGAAAATTTGTGGTTTGTTGATAATGGTTATATAGTGCAAGTAGGGGAAATTACAGAAAGTGGAAAAGGTAGTAACCTTACAGCATACAGAGTTTCTGCTGATACAAAAGAAATAGAAGAAATTATTCGTGCTAAACAGGTAACGGTCAAAAAGCGTCTTTGGACATTAGAAGATGTAATTATATATAATCCAAATGAATTTGAAAGCAGTACTAAAGAGGAATTTATATTGCCTATAAGCCAATCAATACGTTTTTATTTTATTAGTACAAAAGAAGAAAAACCACAAAATTTATCTTTTTTTGTTTTAAATGAAGCTATTGAAAAATTAAAAAGTTCAGGTTCTAATATTGAAAATTTATTAACCATTTGGCATAGCAAAATTACGTATTCGGTTATGATGATAGTTTTTTCTGTTCTTGCTGTTGCAATAATTAGTTATAAGGAAAATATTTATCTTGCAGTAATTATGGCAACCGTAACAGCTTTTGTGAGTTATGTATTGAATACTATTGGGATTTCTATTGGACAAAGTGGTAAAATTCCACCTATTTTTGCAGCGTGGTGTCCTTGTTTTTTATTATTAATAATAGGATATTTGCGTATTTATATGAGTTTTTCTAAACGGTAGTTTTTATAAAGGCAATAAGAAAAGAATTTTTTATTTTTATTCTTACATTATGAGAAAATTTAAATTCTGTATTCCCATGATGTTGCATAACAGCGGTATCTAATCGCTCAAAATTATCGTTATTGGCATGACCTTGTCCTAATTTTTCTAATAGATAATAATAAAAATGTAGACGAATAGTTTTTTCCTGTTTTTGCAATTCCATAATGGGAATAAGAAGTTCTTGATTATTTTGTTTTATTAATTGTATTAATGGGGTAAGAGCCTTATTGAAAAGAATGGTATCATAATTTGCATTTTCTTTTAGTTTTAAAATATTTTTATAAAATTGTGGATTTTCTTTTTCAAATAAAGGCAAAATAGTATGGCGTATTCTATTTCGTTGAAAAGATAAGTCAAAATTACTTGTATCTTGGGCAAATGGTAATGAAATTTCTGTCACAAATTCAATGAGTTCTTGTTTTTGTGTGGATAAAAGAGGACGTAAAAGCTTACGTTTTGGATCATAACTAGGCATACCAGCTAATTTAGGCCAAGATGTACCACGAATAAGACGCATAAGAATATCTTCGCATAAATCTTGTGCATGGTGAGCAGTACAAATACATAATGCCTTTTGTTCTTGCATACAGTTTGCAAAAAAAGCATAACGTAAAATTCTTCCAGCTTCTTCTAGTCCTATTTTTTTTTCTTTTGCATAATGGGGTACATCACCATGCCCAATGGAATACGAAAGGTTAAAGTGGGTACAAAGTTTTTGTATAAGTTTTTCTTCTTCTATACTTTCCTTTCTAATACAGTGATTATAATGGCAAATGTGTAAATTATAACCAAAATATTGCTGACTGGCAATAAAAATACCAAGCATAGCAATAGAATCAACTCCACCAGAAACAGCAAGAAGGATTTTTTTATTTTGTAAGTTTTTTATATTTAGTTCTTGCATGGCTTTTTTGACAATATGTAAAGAAAAGCGAGCATATTTAGATTTTAATGAACCTAAATGTAATGTGGTTTTATTGTTGTTATACGTATAATAAGTTCGCATTTGTTTTTTTGAGTTTTTTTTGGGGTTAAAAATATTTTTTTGCTATGTTTTTTATACATTAATTTAGGGGGTATTTCTAAAATAATCTTATTTTATTTTTTCTTTTGGGGGAAATGATTTCCCCCACCCCCCCTCAATCAGACAAATTTATTGAAATTTATTTCAATAAATTTGCCTAGATTAAAGCAGTAATAAAAAATTCTTTATTTTTACATTGTAACTATAAATATTTTCTAATATTATTGCATTGTAAATATTTTATTTTTACTATCAGAGAACAAAGTTTAATAATTATAAATAATTTGGAAATACTCCCTATTTGTTATAATAATTAAATATAGTAATAATAGTTAACTATAAAATTTCTTCCATTCTGATAAAAAGAGTAAAGCTGTTTCACTAGCAGATAATTCACCAGATTTTTGGCGTAGTCGTGTGATAACTGTTTCAAAATCACAATCTAATTTTAAATCGAGTTTGTGGAGTAAGTCTTGTAATTCTGCTTGAGTTTCAGAAGAAAGAGTATCAGAAAATTTATTTACTTGTATTTGTTTAGGCCAATTTGGTGTATGATTTTTGATTATGCTAAGAAGTGTTTGCATACGATGTACGTATGTATGTTCTTTTTCAACACGTTTGCGAGCATTTTCTGCAATTTTATTTCTTAATTCTGGATTATTAAGGTAGAATAAAATATTTTCTTGTAATTCTTC
This sequence comes from Mailhella sp., assembly GCA_029258655.1. Lineage (GTDB taxonomy): Bacteria > Desulfobacterota > Desulfovibrionia > Desulfovibrionales > Desulfovibrionaceae > Taurinivorans. The sequence continues at coordinate 2,551 of JARHYD010000137.1, read as the reverse complement.
CATAGAATTAAATGTAGCAAGTTCTGCATCTTCACGTGGATTATCAAGGCTTGTACAGATAAAATGTTCGTCCATTAAAAGGCGTTTATCAACTAATTGAAAGGCATTAAGAGAGGCAAGTTCAAAAGTTCGGGGATTAACAAAATCTCCATGCGAAATTAAAGTATTTGTATGAATACTTGAATGTAAATTTAGGTTAATTTTAGTAGCGGAATAAATTTTTAAACTTTCTTCTGGGCTGATTCTTTCGCCATTTTTTTGTAGGTATTTTGCTAAAAGTTCATCACCTTGCCAATCACTACCCCAAATTTTAAAATTATATTTTAATAAAGCACGAAATGCAACACGTCTATTAGGATAACCTGCTCCCATAAAGGCAAGGTCGGCTTTATAGAAGCGTTCTTCTTCTGGGGTAAGAGTTTGTTTTTTATGGAAATTAATATCAGCAGCCATTGGAAGATAATAAGCATTCTGGACATTAATTTCTTTGAGTTTTGATAAAAAAGGTTCTTTTTGAATAATAAAGAAATAATCATAAAGTGGTGCAAAAAATTGCCAATATGGAAAAACTTGGTAATCTTCTACAAACCACATGGCAGAAGGAATATTGTCTTGTTTGAGTTTTTTTAATAATATTTTGCTAATGGGGGCTTGTGCCATTGCTAAAACTAAATCTGGTTGAGTTTCTTCCACAAGAGCATACACAGCTTGAGAAAGAAGTTGTACAAAGCTTTGCTCTAGTTGTCCTAATTTATCTTGATTGATATTCATTTGACGTAATGCTGTATGAGCATTAAGAAATTCTGGAGCTTGAAAAATTTCAACTTCGTGTCCAAGCTTACGCAACGCATCTGCACAATAATATCCAATAGGAAGTGAACCTCCATATAAAGGCAAAACAAGTACAATTTTTAGTGGTCTATCAAACATAATTATCCTATGCTTATGGTTTTTGTTGTGGTAAAATCCAGTCTATTTCATTAATTAGTGTATTATTAAGATTTGTATGTTGTATAATATGCTGCTCTATATAACTAGTACAATATGTTTCTAAAAGATTTTTTTCATTTTGCCTTTGTTTATCATAGATATTGACTAAGGGACTATTCCATGTTTGCGAAAAAGCAAAATTATTTTCATTTATAGAAAAAGAAGAAAAATAGGGCAAAATATTTTCTAATGATTTTTTTTGTAAATTTTCTTTTTCAAGAGTATTATTAAGAAGATGATAAAAAAAATGTGGGTGTTGAAAAGCTTGGGAGCAGGCTGTTTCATTATTAATTATTTTTGTGCATTTTTCAAATTCTTTGCAAGGACTGCATAAGAGTTGAGCTTGCCAAATTTTATGTCCTTCTCCGTATGGTCCAGTTTCAAACATATTGGCAGAAGAAAAATAAAAGCCTTCTACTGGTGTGCCAAGATGAGCTGCAAAATGGCAAGTACCTGTATCAGGACTAATTAAAAGTTCTAGTTGGTTTAAAATTTCTTGTAAATCAAAAAAATTTGTTTTGCCTGCTGTATTTTTTATAAAAGGTTTTAAATGTTGTGGTAAATAGACTAATAATTCTTTAGCAAATTTTTCTTCTTTTATTGTTCCAAGTAAATATAGTGTGTTATCTATTAATTTATTTTGTTGTTGCAAGCGTTGGTAAATAATTGTTATTATTTTAGCATATTGTTCTGCTGTAAATGATCTTCTGGCATTTTGTCCTGATAAAACAATACCTAAACCATGTCCTTTTCCTTTGGCAATAGGATTTATTTTGTGTGCAGAAAGAGGTTTGCTGGTTAAAAGTCCCCAAAAATCTACAAGATTAAGAGGTGTTTTTCGTCTATTGCTAAGCCAACGAAAAGCTAATTTTACCCATAATGATTGACGATTATATCCTTTGTGTCTTGTATATCCTCTAAGAATTTCAGGTGAAAAAAGAGTACAAATACTTTGACATAAAGGGGAGTGGTTGAGTGGATATACTTCATCAAAATTTTGATTTTTAAGATATTCAAAAATTTTTTTACTTTCTGAAAAAAGTTCTGCAATATTTGCTTTAATAATAGGTAAACCAATAATATTAATTGTTGGATAAATAATTTTTGCTATGGGTAAAAGGCTACTATCTATTAAAAGAGTAACATTTCCTTGTGCTATAAGAGAAAGAATAAGGCGTTTACTTTGAATTATATCCCCAAAGCGTGCTAATTGTATAACAAGAAAGTTTTGCATAATTACCTTTTTTCAAAGTATTTTTTGCATTAAATCTAATAGTTTTACTTTTGTCAATAAAAAGAAAGAGTACTTGAGATGTAAAATTTTTATCGGGCGTGTTTTCAAATTATTTATAATTATTTAAATATATTAGACTTATAAAACAAAAAGTATTTTCATAAAGTCACTGACCTAATAGTTTCACTCTCTGGCAGCGCGGAGCAAAGCGACTTGCTGAAAGAGTGTGAAACTGGGGGGCATTGCTTGGGGGTGCAGGGGGTGAGAGCTAGGGGGGATTTCCCCCCGTTAGCTTACCCCCTGCTCGGGGTAAAGGGGTGAAACCCC
>JARHYD010000136.1 GCA_029258655.1 Mailhella sp. | reverse complement strand
AGACGAACTAAAAATAGATTTTTTCTTTGCAGACGCTTATGCTCCATGGCAAAGAGGTAGTAATGAAAATGCTAATGGTTTATTGAGAGAGTTTTATCCTAAACAAACAAATTTATCTAAGGTAACATAAGAAGAATTACGACAAAAATTAGAACTTATTAATAATAGACCTAGAAAGTGTCTAAATTGGACAACTCCAATTGAAGTTTTTTCTACAAGAGGTGTCGCACTTGGATTAACAATTCAGCTTTTAAATAAATCTAAGTATCAAATTTAATGCAACTAGTATTAAATTATAAATTAAAAACAGCAGCTCTTTTATATAAAAGAGCTGCTAAATCAAAAAATGTTGAAAGAAGAGTAAAGAGGGGGAACTTTTTCAAAAGTTCCCCCTCTCAAAAAAATAAAAAACATTCTATATTTGTAAGTAAACTATTCTACTCTATGGTGACAACCTAAGCTATTTTTATTTCTAAGGGCTGCTTGCGTAATAAGATATGCAGTATTACAACCATGAAAAAGACGCACCAAAGCTGTTGACAATGGGGTATGGCGATAAAAATCGTGTAAATGGCTTGATAAATCACGAAGTTCTGCAAAGGCACGATGTAAACGGCTTTCTGTTCGCATAATTCCCACATAGTTCCACATAATATTTCTAATAGTTGCCCAATCTTGTGCTATTAATGCGGGGTCATCATTATGTTCATTGCCTGTATTTTCCCAAGCAGAAATAGATGCAAATACTCGTTCATCAATACATTTTTTTGAATGTAAATTATCAGCAATATTTTTTCCAGCACCAAAGCCCCATAAAAGAGCTTCTAAAAGCGATGTACTTGCTAATCTATTTGCCCCATGAATCCCTGTACAACTACATTCACCCACAGCATATAAATTTCCAAGTGTTGTTTTTCCTGTAAGATCAACTAAAATTCCCCCACAAAAATAATGGGCAGCAGGAACAACTGGAATAAAATCTTTTCGCATATCCACACCAATTTCCATACAACTTTGATAAACAGTTGGAAAACGTTCTGTTACATCACAATCTAATTTTGTTGCATCAAGAAAAACGTGTTGTGCTCCTGTCATAAGCATTTCTGTTGCAATAGCTTGTGATACAATATCACGTGGAGCTAGACTTTTACGTGGATCATATTTATGCATAAAAGCTTGTCCATTTATATCGACCAAATGTCCACCTTCACCCCGTACAGCTTCTGTTATCAGAGGGTGTTTTTTACTTTTATGATAAAGAGAAGTTGGGTGGAATTGTACAAATTCCATATTTGCAAGACGAACCCCAGCTCGTTGTGCCATAGAAATGCCTGCACCAACAGCCCATTCACTATTGGTGGAATGCAAATAAACATTACCTACCCCACCAGTTGCTAAAATAGTAAATGTCGCAAGATGACGTTCTACTTGTGATGTTTCTTCATTAAAAGCATACGCCCCTGCACATTGATTTTCAAGTTGATATCTATACATATCAAGGCAAGAATGGTGATCTGTGGTAATAAGGTCAACTGCAGAGCGTTTATAAAGAACCACAATATTATCATGTTCTAAAACAGCTTTATGCATTGCTTCTATAATAGAACGTCCTGTATAATCAGCACAATGCAAAATACGAGGAGCAGAATGTCCACCTTCTAAAGTCAAATCCCAGTCAGCTGTATTACTGCTTCTTACATTAAAAGGAACTTTTAAACGATCAATTAAAATTTCTTGCACAGCATTGCCACCTTCATCAGCAAGATGGCGTACTGCTGTAACAAAATTATAATTTCTTCCTGCATTGAGCATATCTTTTTCTAAAGCATACGCATCTTCAGGGTTATCATGAACATACACAATACCACCTTGTGCAAGTTCCGAATTGCCACCGTCTAACGTTTCAGTCGGGCAAAGCATATTCACTTGAATACCTTTATCTGCTAAAGTGAGAGCTGCTGTACAAGCAGCAAGTCCAGTACCAATAACTAAAACTTCAGAACGGTAGTACATATTAACACCTTTTTATTTTTTTGCACAATGTTCAAGCATACGAGTAAGTGATTTCTTACCATCTTCAATCATTGTATTATCAATAGTTACAGGATTTGCTTTATTTTCTACAATATCTTCAAGCGTTTTACACAATAAACCTTCTGTGATTTTTGCCATATCAGGGCATTGTGCATCAAAAAGCGGAATAACAGTAACACCACGTTTTTTATGATCTTTTGCAAGTCGCTCTACTAAATTTACTTCTGTACCAATAATAATAGTACTTCCTGATTCTGCTTTTTCTGCAACATCAATTAAAAATGATGTAGAACCAGCTCCATCACTTTTTGCTACAATTTCTTGTGGACATTCTGGGTGAACATAAATTTTTGCATTTGGATATGTTTCACGCATTTTTGCAATATGATCTAAAGTAAAATATTCATGAATAGGACAACAGCCAGGCCATAATAATAAACTAGCATTATCAATAGCGGTAAAATCTAAATTTTCAACATCTAAAACATAACGCTTTTCGTGTGGCACTCCAAGCATATTTCCCACATTATTTCCTAAATTTTTATCAGGTAAAAAGAGAACACAATCTCCTTGACTATATGCCCACTCAAGCATTTTTTTTGCATTGGAAGAAGTACAGACAGCTCCACCATGCTTACCTACAATAGCTTTTACAGCTAAAGACGTATTTACATAAGCAAGAGGAATAATTTTTTTACCATGTGCTAAAATTTTTGTAATAACAGTATCTAATAATTGTGCTGGTACCATTTCTGCCATAAGACAGGAAGCATTTTCATCTGGCAAATATACTTTTTGATTTGGCTTTGCAAGTAAACGAGCAGATTCTGCCATAAAATGCACACCACAAAAAACAATATGTTCTGCATCAATTCCATCAATCATTTGTGCTAATTGTAAAGAATCCCCTGCCATATCAACATGAGCAATAACATCATCATGTTGATAATGATGCCCCATAATTACAAGTTTAGAACCAAGTGCTTTTTTGAGTTCAGCAATTTTATTTGCATAAACATTTAATGATTGCATATATTCTCCGTTATTTTGTAATTCTTTTTACTCTTAAACTAAAATCTGCAATAGGTGCAGAATGTGTTATTCTTCCAACAGAAATAAAATCTGCTGGTCTTTTTTTACTTGATAATGCTAAAGAACGAATAGTTTCTAAATTAACACCACCACTAATTTCTGCTTCAATTTCTTTTGGAATATAAGGTAAATTTTCAGCTAATGTAGGTATATCCATATTATCAAGCAAAATTCTTTGTGGTTTTACAGCTACGGCTTCTAAAACTTCATTTTTATCACGACATTCCACAATAATTGGAGGACACTTTTCTCCATAAACAAGACGTAACTTTTCTACGGCTTTTGTAATAGAACCTGCTGCATCTATATGATTATTTTTTATCATAAGCATATCTGCTAACGTTATACGATGATTCATTGCTCCTGCTATACGAACAGCATATTTATCTAAATATCTATGACCGGGCAAAGTTTTTCGTGTATCCAAAAGTTTTACCGTTGTACCTTCCAATTCCCGTAAATATAATTTTGTGATATTTGCAATACCACTCATTCTGGTAATAAAATTTAATATAATTCGTTCTGCTTTTAACAATAACGCTGTATTTGCATGAAATTCTGCTGCTATATCATTATTTTTTAAATAAGAACCTTCTTGAACTTTTAATGTATATAATTTTTCTGGATCTTCTACACCTAATGCTTGAAAAATAAAAGGGATAAGTGGTAATCCAACAACATACGTATCTTGTCTTGCAATAAGTTTACCATAAGAAATATCAGAAGAATCAAAAATTCCATTAGAAGTAAGATCTTCTTCGTCTTCAGCTAAGGCAAGTTTTATAATTTCACGTACATATTGACTTCCTTGTACGCCAAAAATATCTTCAAGATTTTGTTTCACAAACAACTCCTTTCCTATAAAAACTTACGCTTAAACCTAAAAAATTGAGACTTGCTCCAATCGGGTTTTAGTGGTAAAGCTAAAGCACTTTTATGAATATACACTAATTCATAATTTACGATTTTTCCGATTTAGCGTCAAGTAAATCCTTTTTTTCGCTAGTTCAAGGAGGTATGTTATGCAAAATAAAAATGAAGAAAATCAAAATAATCAACATACTTCCATACAAAATCAAAATACATTACAACTAGAAGAACAAGATACTCTTACTCGTTTTATTAATCAAAATGAAGAAGAAAAACATTCATCTGAAATTTTTGAAAAAAATACCTCTTCGCATGAAAAGATAAAAAAACATGAAGATAATAATGTTTCCTATTTAACAGAAGATAATAAAGTTGTTAGCTTTGATCCTTGCGATCCTAATTTTTTAGATAAAGAACTTGTACACCCTGCTGACCGTGCAGAACTTATGGAATCGCTTTCTTTAGAAAAGCAAATCTGTATGCTTACGCACATGGAAACAGAAGACGCTGCAGAAGCATTAGCAGAACTTGATGAAAGTCAAGCTAAAGATCTTATTGAAAACCTTGATGCTCAAGATGCTGCTCGTATTCTTTCTGCTATGGATCCTGATGATGCTGTTGACGTTTTAGATGAAGTTGATGAAGATCATCGTGATGTAGTTTTACAAAACTTAGCACCAGAAGATGCTATGGAACTACGTGCATTATTAACATTTGATCCAGACACAGCCGCTGGGGTAATGAATACAGAAATTATCACTGTTTCTCATAATGAAAATGTTGATGATGCAATAAAACATATACGAGAAGATCTTGAAGATAAAGATATGCCTTATTATGTATATGTTGTTGATGATTTTGATAAACTTGTTAGCATTATTTCCTTACGTGAACTTATGCTTTCAAAGCCACACACAAATATTAGTGAACTCTTATCTGATAAAAAAGAACTCATTACAGTTGAATATGATACGGATAAATCAGAAGTAGCAAAAATTCTTAGTCACTATAACTTTTTGGCTTTACCTGTTGTTGATAAAGAAGGACATCTAATGGGAGCTGTAACCCATGATGATGTTATTGATATTATTCAAGAAGATGCAAGCTCTGATCTTTTAGGTATGGTGGGTGCTGGTCAAGATGAAGATATTTATACTCCTTGGTTTAAATCTGTAACAATTCGTTTGCCTTGGCTTTTTATTAATATGTTAAATTCCTCTTTATCTGCTTATATAGTATATTTATATGAGGGATCTATTGCACAAATGGCTTTTTTAGCTGTTCTTATGCCTATGGTTGCAAATCAAGCTGGTAACACAGGACAACAAGCTTTAGCTGTAATGATTAGACAACTTGCCACAGAAAAATTTGATAACAAAAAATCTTGGAAAGCAGTACTACGTGAAGGAAAAATAGGATTTACTACGGGTCTTATTGTAGCTATTATGGCAATTTTAATCGTTTCCCTTATCACACAAAATACTTTACTTGGGGTTGTTATGGGCTTATCTCTTTTACTAGATATGTTGCTTGGGGCTATTGCTGGAGGTTCTATTCCTCTTGTTTTACGTGCATTAGGCAGAGATCCTGCTCAAGCTTCTAGTATTTTTCTAACAACTCTTAC
>JARHYD010000041.1 GCA_029258655.1 Mailhella sp. | reverse complement strand
ACTTACTAATGCTTTAGCTTCTGCTACATAAGCATTACCAGGACCAACTAAAATATTTGCGGGTTTTTCTGTAAATAATCCATAAGCCATTGTTGCAATAGCTTGTACTCCACCCATTTCTAAAATTACATCTGCACCAGCTATATGCATTGCATAACAAGTTGCAGGATCAATATGTGTGCCTCTTGGAGGAGTTGCTGCAACAACAAATGGAACACCAGCAGCTTTTGCTGTCGCAACACTCATAAGAGCAGAACAAGCATGAGCAAATCTACCACCAGGAACATAACAACCTGCAACTTCCATAGGTATAATACGTTGACCTAGTTCTACACCAGGTGTGACTTCTACTTTAAACTCTTTAATACTCTCACGTTGAGCTTTTGCAAAACCTGACACTTGTTTATGTGCAAATTCTAAATCACGCTTTACATCATCTGGTACTTGTGCAATTAATTCTCTTTTCTTTTCTTCGCTTAGAATAAAATCTTGATCCCAATTATCAAATTTTTTTGCGAGTTCTTTTACTTTTTCTTCACGACCAATGCGAATTTCTTCCAACATTTGTTCAACAATTTTTCTTGCATCATTACTGTTATCTTCTGCTGTTTTAGTTGCTTTTTTAATGTAACGCATACATTTTCTCCTTATGTTTTATATTGTTTTTATTTTTCATATTTGAATAACAATGGACAATCTTTTTCACCAAAAAGCATATATTTTAAATCTTTTGTTGAAATTGCATTTAATTCATTTGCTCTTTGTTTATAAAGAAAATATCCAATTACACACCATACAATAAGCAATATCCAAGATTCTTTTCCAATAGCTGCAGGTGATCCTGGAATAGCTAAAAGGAAAAAGCTACAGATAGAAATAACTGTTCCTATAAAAGTTACAAATTTTGCACCACGTGTTGTCACTTCTTCTGGATACATTTTTACATATTTCCATGCAGCATAAGTTGAAAAGAAATAACTAAGAGCTGCACTTAATGCACAGGTATCTGTTAGCCATGCAAGTACAGGACGTCCAAACCATGGAGCAAGAAGTGAAAATCCTAACACAAATGAAATAGCATTTACTGGAGTATTATATTTTGAATGAACTTTTTCAAACCAAGAAGGAATAAATTTACTTCTACCCATACTAAAAAGTATACGTGTTGTAGCTATAAAATATCCATTCATTCCACTAAAAATACCAGCAAGAACAGGAATTGCTAAAATTATTCCTCCAATTTTGCCAAACGCCATACTGGATACTGTACCAGTCAACCATGGATAATTTGCTTCAAGCATTTCAGGGTATGGACGAATAATTGAAACTGCTAATAATACAAGAGAATATAATATACAGCCACATACAATAGAAAAAATCATAAGCATATTTGATTTTGTATGACAAAAATCAAACTCTTCTGCTGTTTGTGGAATTGTATCAAATCCTTGATATAAAAATGGTGCTAATGCTACAACAGAAATAACACTAATAAATCCTGCATGATTTTCATTAAAATAAGGTTGTAAATTCTCAATACCAGCTGTTTCTTGAATACCTGATCCAATAGCTAAAATAACAACTCCTATTGCTAATGAAAGTGAAAGAAGTAATTGAATATTATTTGCTAAATTACTTCCAATATAATTCATAAAAGCAAAGAATATTATAATAACAGAAATTAATGCAACTTCTCCACTAAAAATATCCCAGCCTGCTACGGTATAAAGATGTCCTATTTCAAATGCACCAGGTAAAAGAAAACGAGATAATAAAATAATTGCCGTAGCATTTAATGCAATAACACAACTATAACTTAATGCTAATCCCCAACCACAAATTACTGCTGCAATTCTTCCTAAGCTTGCAAAAGCATAAGCAAATGCTCCTCCTGCCACAGGATATGCTTTAATCATTATCCCATAACTTAATGCAACAATACTCATTGCAACAGCACCAATTATTAACCCCACTAAGCTTGCTACAGGACCAGAAAAAGGTAAAAACCGTGTTCCGGGTAAAATAAAACAGCCCCAACCAATAATTGCTCCAACAGCTAATGCCCATGCTTGAGCCGGCAAAACAGATTTCTTTAATTCTGCCCTATCCTTACAATCATGCATTTCCACCATAAGACCCCCAATAGTTTCTAATTAATAAATTTTTTCACAATCGGTAATTAGAATGTATACAATTTAAAAATTTTTGTCAATATTTTATAAAATATTTTATGATATTTTTTTAAATTTTTTTCATAACTTTTTATTTTACAATACATTATATATGATTTTTTTTAATAGTTTCTAACAAAGTATAGTTTTTATCTTTCATTCTATTTTCATTGACATCAATAAAATTTCTGTTATTAAATTCTTATGAAAGAAAATGAACTTAAAACAAAATCTCGTGAAGCATACGATATTATTAGAGAAATGATTCTTACTGGAAATGCATTACCAGGTACAAGACTAATTTTAATGGATTTAGAAGCAAAACTAGGCGTTGGTCGAGGTCCAATACGTGATGCTCTTTTACTTTTAGATAAATCAGGACTTGTACAAAACATTCCCTACAAAGGAGCTATCGTTACTCTTCCTCCAGATATAAAAGAAATGGAAATTATCTATCAGCAACGTAAAGAAATAGAATTAATATTAGCCCTAGAAGCTCTTAACAAAGCAAGTAAGGAAGATATTAAAGAATTATCCAATTTAGCTCAAGAAATGGAAAAAAATAGTAAAAATGAAAATTATTTTTTCCATATTGATAGAAATTTTCATAGAAAATTATATCAATTATCCCAAATGCCTCATCTCTTAGCTGTTGTTGAACATTTAATGGATTTTATCCAAACATTTCTTACAACAAGAACATATTCAGAAGAACATATTCAGCTCTTTAATATTCAACATAAAAATATTATTGAAGCGTTATTGAATAAAGATGAACAAAAACTTATTGAAAATCTTGAAAAAAATATTATGATAGGTTTACAATTTGTTCATGAAGAAATGCAAAAATATAAAAAAAAATAACGTAGTTATAAAAAATAACTATATTAATATGCTATTCAAATTTACTTATGTAATAAATAATACATTATTACATAAGTAAATTTAAACATTATTAATTTACCACATTAATATCGCCTAGTAAAATAAATTTTAATTTCTCTTTTTTTCTTATTTTGGAATAAAAAGGATCATTGAAAATTATTATTATCAATAACATATATTTTTTATGGCTCTTGACCATTATCTTTTCTAAGATTATGGTTAATTATAATGAAATTCAATAGATTAAGTAGATATAAAATTAGAAAAATTATTGAATGTTTTTCAATGGATTTAACAGCTACTGCTACAAGT
>JARHYD010000039.1 GCA_029258655.1 Mailhella sp. | reverse complement strand
AAAAAACAAAAAACTTATTTAGACCGTAAGTCCATATACCATTGACCAGCTTTTTCCATAAGTTTTAAACTACGTTGTGCCATAAGATATGGATCATTCATATAGCCGTCCAAAAGTACTGTATTTTCAAAAATACTCCATACTATTTCTTCAAACAAACTTGAACGACTATCGTCTTTGTAAATAGCGAGTAAAGAACGAATTAAATTATGATTTGGATTTAATTCAAGCACTTTTTGTGGAATACTATCATCTTTTTGCATAGAACGCATAAGTTTTTCCATTGTGGAACTTACGCCATCAGCTGACGCCATACAAGCAGGACTTCCAGAAAGTCTATCTGTGCTTTTTACCTCTTTTACTTTATCGCCTAAAACTTCTTTTATACGTTCAAGCATTTGATCAAATTCAGTTTGTTCAAGTTCAGTAAGTTTTGGCAATTCTGTTTTATTTTCTTCTACATCAGGGAAAGAATCTAAAGCATGAGCGTCTGCTTGTTCAATATTTTTAAATGTATAATCATTGAATTTTGCAAGACTTTCAAGGGCAATTTCATCAACTGGTTCAAGTAAATATAAAACTTCTAAGCCTTTGCGAGTAAATCTTTCCATGTGAGGATTGAGTTTTGCTGCTTCTTTGGAACTAGCACTTACATACCAAATTTCTTTTTGCCCTGATTTTGCACGTGCCACATAATCATCAAGACTTAATAATTCATCAGAACTTGAGGAAATGAAACGCATAAGTTTTGCAACGCGATCACGATAAATAAAATCATTAAAGGCAAATTTGAAATATTTTCCGTGCTTTTTCCAAAATTCATTGTATTTTTCTTTATCTTGCACTGCCATTTTTTCAAAATGAGACATAATTTGACGGACAATAGTTTGTGCAATTTTCTTTAATACAATATTTTCTTGCAATGTTTCACGAGAAATATTTAAAGGCAAATCTTCAGTATCAACAACCCCTTTCATAAAGGCAAGGTAATTAGGTAAAAGTTCTTGACGATTTTTTTCAATAAGAACACGGCGAACATATAGATCAAGTCCCCATGTATCTTTTTGATCCATAAAATAATCTTCACTTTTTTGTGGAATAAACATTAATGCATTAAATTGCACTGGTGCATCTACTGATAAATGAATAACATCAAAAGGATTTTCTGTATCATAGGTTAAGAATTTATAAAATTCATCATATTGTTCTTTTTTGATATTAAATTTTGGTTCACGCCATAATGCTGGTGTTGTGTTAATTTGCTTATCGTCAAGCATAATTGGAAATGGCAAGAAATTAGAGTGGCGACGAATAATATTTTCTAATCTAAAAGTTTCTGCAAAATCTTTTGCATCATCTTTTAAATAAACCTTAATCATAGTACCACGACTAAGATTTTCCACTTCTTCCAATGGAGTAATAGTATAGCTATCTGATCCAGTAGAAGACCACATATAAGCTTTTGCATCGCCTTCATCTTTTGTATTTTCAAGAGCAGGAATTGAATAAACTTCTACTTTCTTTGCAACCATAAAAACAGAATAAAAACCAATACCAAAACGCCCGATAATTTGTGAGGCGTCGCTATTAGCTCCTTCTGTTTTTTCTATAATTTCTTCTTCAGCATAAGGATCTATATTGAGATTTGCAGAATCACAAGCAGTATCACCAATATCTTTTAAAAATTTTTCTGAGCCTGATTTTGCAATAACTCCTAAATTTTCTTGCATTTCTTTTTGTGTCATACCAATACCAGTATCTTGGATAGTAAGCACATTGTTTTCTTTATCAGTAGTAATTTTTATTTCTAAAGGAAGCTCTGCATGAACTATTGCCTCACCTTTATTTTGTTTAAAACGAAGCTTATCTAATGCATCAGAAGCATTGGAAAGAAGTTCACGAAGAAAAATTTCACGATTAGTATAAAGTGAGTGTGTAAGAATATTTAAAACCTTATGGGTTTCTGCTTTAAATTGATGTGTTGCAGACATAAAAAAAAACTCCTTATTTATAACTACTTTTATATAAATAAGGAGTAAATTTACTTAGTCAATACGTTTTCTTTTTTTACATTCCATTAAAAAATATGTAACAGGAACATTCCGTAACCTTGCAAACGTATAAGCATATAAATATTCATAATATGTAAATTGCTTACCATAAACATTATAAAGCTGATTTTCATCTCCATACGCTAAACCTAAAAATCTTGAAACAGAAGGGTGTATAGGTAAATCAAAATCATCATCACAATTTAAATATGGAATAATTGCTTCTGGAACATCTGAATATCCTATCTCTTCTAACACAATTTTTGCAATTAAATTAAGCAATGGCCCAAAAGGATGGTTTGGAGTTGTAAAAATTTGAAACTTTTTATAATTTTCTATAATATAATCACAAATAATATCGCAACCAAGATATTTTTTATTTCTTTCAAACTCAATACTTTCCCAAAATTTTTTTTCTATATCATAATGTTTTGAATAATCAGCTCTTCTAGCTAAGTACATAATTTCTTTTATACTTAATTTACGAGCAATTAATTCCTCAATATATGAATCCCAATATGATTCTGCTAAATTTCCACTATGAGTCATAGATGGCCATAAACCATTATTCACCACATTAGGCATACAAATTGTTTTTGCTTTTGGATTAACATTAGCAAGCAAAGATTTTTCTGATAACTCACCCCAAGTTTCATCTAAGCGTTGATAAATCAATAAATCACAGTTTTTTAACAAATGAAGAGGCACAATAGTTTTTGTAAAATTAGTAAAAATCTCAACTTCAAATTCGCAAGCAAAAGGATAAAAAGTTAATAATTGTTTTGCTAATGGAACTGATTGACAATTTGCAGAAATAATACAATGACGCATATAATTATTTACCCTATCATTAACATAGCAGTATAATACAATTTTTAAAATTTTTTTCAATTATTTTTTACAATCTTTCCCATTTCTTTCAAAAAAGTACCAACTAAAATACCCTGTTGCTTTGCCAATACATAATCATATAAATATTCTTCATAGGTTAACATTCTTCCAAAAACAGGATATTTTTTTTGTGAATATATATATATATATGAAACGTCTAAATATTCCAAAACATTTGGGTGAATAGGCAAATGAAACTCAGGATCACAGTCTAATTGAGGCAAAAAACAATCTGGAAAACTATTATACCCAATTTCTTTTAAAATTATTTTAGCTATAAAAGTTAATAAATCCCCATAAGGGTGATTTGGTGTTGAAAAAAGCTGCTTTGCTTTGTAATTTTCTTCTACAAAATCACAAATTTCCTTACAAGCAAAATACGTCTTTTCTCTTTCTTTTTGAAAAGTATCTTCTATAACCTTATCTATTTGATATAATTTTGCTAAATTAGCCTTTTTAGCAAGAAAAACAATTTCTTGTACATCTAATTTTTTTGAAATAAGAAAATCTATATATCTATCACCCCATAAATCATCTGCTCCGCCTCCACTGTTACAAGCTGTTGGCCATAATGCAAAATTCATCATATTAGGCATACAAATTGTTTTTGCTTTTGGATTTACGTTTTGCAGCAAAGATTTTTCTGATAACTCACCCCATGAATTATCTAACTGCTGGTATATTAATAAATCACATTGTTCTAATTTAGAATGTGGAATTATTGCATGAGTATAATTTAAAAAAATTTCTATTGTAAATTCTTTATCAAATTCTGGAAAAGACGCTAATTGTGATGCCAAAGGCACCCCTTGACAATTTGAAGATATAATACAACTACGCATAATACTATAAAAAAAAGAGGACTAAGCCTCTTTTTGATTAATATGTCCATTTTCCTTTATTATAGCGAGGAACTTCTGTAATAAAACGACTACCAACAACTCTAAACTCACCTTTTAATGCTGAATTAAGATTTTCCCCTTTACTTTGAAAAAGTCTTTCACGATATTTTACTTTTGCCATATATTTGTATTGTCTATGTGGCGTTGGTATAAGCTCTAAGCTCACACTACTTGGATCAAATTCCACATAACTTGCAACATACATATTATTTTGTTTTTCAACTTTTGGAGAACGTTTATTTGGAACAATATTTTTATTGCTAGTAATAATATGAGATTTCGCAAAATCAGCTAATTCTTGATAAACATTTTTTTCACTATCAGTAAGAGAATTTTTATCTTTTTTGGCTATTACTACTTTAGGTTTATTTGTACTCTCTGGCTTATTTACTTTAGCATCTTTATCACCAAAAAAACACGCAGATAAAGATCCCATTAATAAAAACGAAACAACTACATACAATTTTTTCATTCTTTACACTCCGTTAAAGATGATATTTTCTTTTTCTTATTCTTTAATCGGACAACGGGCATTTATTAATAGTAATAAATGCCCGTTTCATTTTTTATTTATAACCTATTTATTTTATAGAGTTATTTTACAACAACTTCTACACGACGGTTTAAGTAACGACCATCAGCATTGTTGTTATCATACTTAAAGGATTTACCCATGCCTTTTGCTTCAATCTTATCAGCAGCAAGACCTTCTTCTACAAGATAAGCCTTTACAGAATTAGCACGGCGTTGTGACAAGGTTTTATTATAAGCATCACTACCAACACTATCAGTATAACCTTCTAAAACAACAGCATTGCCATCTTCTTTAAGAAGAACAGCAACATCACCTAAAATATTTTTAGCTTCATCAGTAAGATCAGCAGAATCGAATGCAAAGTTTACACCACGAAGAACTAAAGCGTCTTTTGCTAAGCCATCATAGAATACTCTTTGTACAAATTCATTAACAGCAGCATCACTATTATAAAGGTCAATACCATTAACCATTACAGTACAACTATTGATTTTTGCAATTTCATCTAAAGTAGCTTTACCTTCTTCAGTATCAGCAAAAGAAATAATGTGGAAACAAGCACCAATATTATTATCTACAATAGCCTTAACTGGTTCAATACCATAGTTATTTAAACCATCACTTACCAAAATAATAGCTGTTGGACGAGCCATTTTTTCATAAGCTGGTGCAATAGCATTAATACCATTACCCATAGCAGTTTTTCTACCAAAAATAGGCATTTCAGAGCTAAGACTGTTTACGCCTTCTTCAAGAGTAGATGGATTAAAATCACCATAAGCAACAACTTCACCAGAAGGAGCTAAGGTATGCATACTAGCTTTGTAACCAAGATCAGGAATTGCTTTTGTTACTTTATTAAGTACATTTTTAGCAACTTCGATTTTTGGCATTTTTGCTTCTTGTTCAGTCATCATCATTGAACCAGAATAGTCAACAAGATAGTCAAAGCTATCAACAGAACGAACAAGACCATTTGCACTTGCAACAGAACTAAAACCAAGAACTAATGCAAATGCAGCAATAAGACTTTTAAACTTCATTTTGAGCCTCCAATTTTGGCTTATTATTGTCTAAAATAATGAGGTTATCCTCATTTTTTCTATAATACGCCTTATTATTAATTTGTCAAATATTATACAAAAGAATAGATAAAAAAAAATATTTATTCTTTTTCATTTATTTTCACCAGTTAATAAACATTACTATATTACTCATTCTTATTTCTATTATAAAAATAAAAAATAATTTTATATAGTTATTTATATATACTTCCAACTTTAAAAAATAAAAGAAAGACTCATGTTATATAACAAATATAACTATATTCTAATGCTATTACATTGCAATTCTTTTATTTTTATCATTAAAAAAGGAAATGTCATTATTATAAACAAATTAAAAATACACCCTATTTTTAACGTATTAAAAAATCATAAAAACTAAAGATAACTTAAAAATAGACGATTATAGACAATGAAGTTTAATTAAATTTTTTTTACAAATAAAAATACATAATAACATATTGTTATTTCTAAAAAATACAATTAACCAAATTGTAAAATTTATTCTCATTTTATCCTTTTTTTAAAAAAGTCTAGAATTTTTCTTGCAAAATTTATAAGATGTGTCTATTAATATTTTTACTTTGTTTGACTGAAGATTAAAAGGATTTTTTATGTTACAGATGGCAGAGTTGCGTGCTTGGTGTCAAAGCCTTACACAGCAATATGAAACTCTTTGGAGGCGTCTTTGACCTTGAGCATAAAGAAAAACAGCTTAAGAAAATCGAAGATGAAATTTCTGCCCCTGCTGCTTGGAATGATCAAACAAAAATAACGCCACTTCTACGAGAAAAGCGCCAGTTAGAAGAAGAAATAAAAGAATACAAAATTCTTGAAAAAGCTTTTTCTGATATGCAAGAATGGCTTATTTTTGCAAGTGAAGGTGAGGAAGAAGCCCTTATTTCACTTAATGAACAAGCAGAATTACTGCATAAAATCTTAGAAAATACTGAAATGGAAATCTTGCTCGCTGATGAGTCAGACCACATGGACGCCATAATGGACATTCACCCAGGAGCTGGCGGAACAGAAGCACAAGACTGGGCAGCTATGCTTGAACGTATGTATTTTCGCTATGCAGACATAAAAAATTTTAAAGTAACAATCTTGGATTATTTACCTGGTGAAGAAGCTGGAACAAAAAGTATCACTTTTCGTATTCAAGGAAAAAATGCTTTTGGTTTTTTGAAAGGTGAAAAAGGAATTCATAGATTAATACGCATATCGCCTTTTGACTCTTCTGGAAGACGACATACTTCTTTTGCGTCTGTTGATGTTATCCCTGATGCAAGTGATGATATTAACATTACAATAAAAGAAGAAGATTTGCGTATTGATGTTTACCGAGCTTCTGGTGCAGGTGGACAGCACGTTAATAAAACAGAATCTGCTGTTCGCATTACACATATTCCAACAGGAATTGTGGTACAATGTCAAAATGAGAAATCACAGCATAGTAATAAAGAATCTGCTATGCGTATTTTGAAATCAAGACTTTACGAATATGAAAGAAGTATTCGTGATGCAGCAAAGCAAGCTGATTATGCAGGCAAAGATACTATTGCCTTTGGAAGTCAAATAAGAACCTATACTATGCAACCCTATCGCCTAGTAAAAGATCATAGAACTTCTTGCGAAATGAGTGATGTTGACGCTGTTCTTGATGGTGAAATTGATAGTTTTATTCGTGGTTTTTTGCTTTATATCCACGAGCAGAAGAATAAGATTTAGGGGGAAAATGTGTTGGATCCTGTTAGTCAATGGAATTTGCTTGCTGATTGTGCTAAAGATTGGGGGTTTAGTTCCGAAACCCAAGAAGAAATACCACACAAACATGATAGTTCCAATTTTTCAATAGATGAATTTGATCTTTCATGGCAAGATAAAGAAATTGAAGAAAGTTCTGTTCGTTTAACGCATTATGCTAACCTTTCAGAAAGCGAAGAAAAAAGTATTTTGCGTGAATTGGTTTCAAATCCCAAAAATGCAAACTTATGGAGATTATGCCTTATGGCGTATGGGAAAGATAAGTTTGCTAATTTAGATAATTCTCTTGATAATCCTTTAGAAGGTGTTGAAAATTGGCTTTCCGAAGGTATTAAAAAGGGTTGGCTTAGAAGAGAAGAAAGACAATATAATTTACCGCTTATTGAATATCCTCTTTTTGAATATAGACTTGGAGTAGATTGCCATAGCTTTGGAAAAAGTTTTTCTGTTGTTGTTTTCCGAGTTAATGCTGATGCAAGCCAAAACGATCTCCTTTTGCAATGCTTTGCAAAATATTTAACAACAGAAGATTATCTTTGCGAAATAAAAGGTATGGGATATATCTTGGTACTTGCTGGACGTAAAAGTTTTGCTGCTAGTGCTGTAATGGAAAAAATTGCAGATAATTTTGAAAAAAAATTACTTGCTAATGGATTAGAAACAGTTTTTAGTGTTGGTTTAGCTGAATACTATCAAGGTGACACCGCAGAAACTATTTTAGACCATGCAAAACAAGCTTTAGCAATGCCAAGTCCAATTGGAATAAAAGTAAAATCTTATATTATTAACAATCAACAAAAAAGAGAAGAAAGCTCATCAATTGTTCATTCAAATGAAAAACGCTTTCTTTTTTTCGGCATATAAATAGAGAAAAAATTTTATGACTACAATGAGTTTGGCTGTTATGAGTGGCAAAGGAGGGGTAGGCAAAAGCAACATCTCTCTCAATCTTGGATATTGTCTTGCTCAAAAAAATCATGCTCTTTTATTAATGGATTGCGATTTAGGATTAGCAAATCTTGATGTACTCTTAGGCATTACTCCTGAAGAAAATTTACAAGATGTTCTTCTTAGTGGAGCTGATGTTAAAAATGCTATTGAATCCTTAAAAAAAGATACAGTTAAGCCTTTTGATATTTTACCCGCAGCCTCTGGAGTACCAGAACTTACAGATATGAACAATGAAATGCGGGATCTTTTGATCAAACGCATCAATCCTGCTCTAGCAAATTACAATTTTATAATCATGGACTTAGGGGCAGGTATTCATAACACTGTGCAATCTTTTGCTGCTATGGCTGCTATTCGCATTATTGTACTTACTCCAGAGCCAACAGCTTTAACAGATGCTTATGCTTTAATCAAAGTATTAAGCCAAGACCTTAATGTGAAAGATTTCCTTGTTGTTGTTAACGATGTTGTCAATAAAAAAGAAGAGGAAATGACCTTTAAAAGACTTGAAATGGCTTGCCAAAAGTTTTTTAATGTTAATCCTGTTTTACTTGGCAGTGTACGACATGACCCTAAAATCCTAGAAGCTGTTACTCGCCAAAAACCTGTTGTAGAACTTTTCCCTGACTCCCCTGCTGCTCAAGATATTAATGTTTTAGCTGATCGTTTATTAAAAATTTATGATAAAATGCAACCTTATCTTGAAGGACAAGAACCTTTAAGAGTTATGGGGAAAAAATAACAAATTTATAAAAAACTAATATATTTGTTGACATACTTAGTTTTGTGTGAAATTATCTATTAATCAATTTGATTAATTTCGTCAGTATCCTCATTAATGCTGATGTAGCTATATTTTGTCAAGGAGCGACCCATGAATAAAAGCGAACTTATTAAAAGTTTGTCTGAACAAACCAATATTTCTATTGATGAAGCAACATTAGTTGTAAATACATTTGTTGATAATATGAAAAATGCACTTTTGGAAGGTGATCACGTAGAAATTCGTGGTTTTGGAAGTTTCAAAGTAAAAGAATATGGAGCTTATGCTGGTCGTAATCCTCGCACTGGTCAAAAAGTTGAAGTTGAAGCAAAACGCTTGCCTTTTTTCCGTGCTGGCAAAGAATTAAAAGAATATTTAAACGACTAATATTTTTTAATTATGCGATAAAAAGCCCATACTTGTCGTGCAAGTTGTGGGCTTTTTTCTATTATTTGAGGACAATTATGTTAGAACTTATTATTGCTGTAACACTTGCAACAGGAATATCTTCTTTTTGTTCTACAACAGAAGCAATGCTTTATTCCCTTTCATGGACACATATTGAACGATTAAAAGCCAAAGGAAGCAAAGCAGGTGAACTTTTATATGAAATGCGTACCAATGTTGAAAAACCCATTACTGCTGTTTTAACATTAAATACTGTTGCCAATACTGCAGGTGCTACTGTTGCAGGTGCATTGGCAGCAAAAGCATTAGGCACAGAAAATTTATTATTATTTAGTATCTTTTTTACTATTTTAATTTTAATTTTTGGTGAAATTTTACCTAAAACAATAGGGGTTGTTTATTCAACACATTTATCCGTTGTTCTAGCTTATCCTTTACAAATAATGATACTTGTATTATCACCTATAACCTATGTTACAGGATTTATTACACGAATTATCACCCCAAAAAAATCTGCACCAAGTGCAACAGAAGATGATATACGAATTTTAGCAAGTATTTCCCGTCAATCAGGCACTATTAATGATTACGAAGAAAAGGCTATCAGTAATGTTTTGGCTCTCGATAAAAAGAAAGTTAACGATGTAATGACTCCAAGAACAGTTGTTTTTTCTCTTCCAATGCAAACAACAATTCAAGAAGCATATAGCCATGAGTTATTTTGGTCTTTTAGCCGTATCCCTGTATATGATAAAAATAATGAAGATATTGTGGGCATAGTCCAACGACGAGAAATTGCCCTTTCTATTCGAGAAGGAAAAGCAAACCAATCCCTTGAACAAATTATGAAACCAATACATTATGTATTAGAAAACCAAAACTTAGAACAAGTTCTCCATAGATTTCTTGATTTAAGACAGCATCTATTTGCTGTATTAGATGAATATGGCGGTTTGGCTGGTGTACTTAGTCTTGAAGATATTCTTGAAGAATTATTAGGACGTGAAATAGTTGATGAATCTGATGTTGCAGAGGATATGCGAGCCGTTGCCGCTAAAAGAAAAGAAGCAGCATTAAACAAAATGAAGAAAGTATAAATTATGTTATCAAAAGATCAAATTGAAAGAAGCTTACGATTAGGTAAATTTGTCGTAGAACAAGAAAAAAAAGCCCTGCAAGCACTCTATGAAAGTCTTGGTCAAGATTTTTGTCAAGCTATTGAATTAATTTATAATTGTAAAGGTAGACTAGTAATTTCTGGTATGGGAAAAAGTGGACATATCGGAAGAAAAATTGCAGCTACCATGAGTTCCACTGGCACACCTGCTTTTTTCTTACATCCAGGTGAAGCTAGCCACGGAGATTTAGGTGCATTAACAAGACAAGATATTTTATTAGCAATTTCCAACTCTGGCGAATCACAAGAACTTGTAGAAGTTTTACACTATGCAACACGCCATGCAATTAAAATTATTGCTATAACCAAAAACAGAGAAAGCCTGCTTGGTACGCAAGCAGATATTTGCCTCCAATTACCTAATGAACAAGAAGCCTGCCCTATTGGCTGTGCTCCAACTTCCTCAACAACGATGACATTAGCGTTAGGTGATGCGTTAGCAATGGCACTTTTGGATTTACGCGGTTTTAGTGCAGAAGATTTTCACGACTTCCACCCCGGTGGAAAATTAGGTTCACAACTTATGCGTGTAAAAGACATTATGCATAAAGGAACAGATTTGCCTATTATTGATAAAAATGCCCAAATGGCACAAGCTATTGTCGAAATGACGCAAAAAGGATTAGGTTGTATTGCCATTGTAGAATCAGATAATAACAATAATCTTAACTTATTAGGATTAATAGCTGATGGTGACTTACGTAGGCATATGTCACCAAATTTATTAGAAAAAAATGTTCAAGAAATAATGACAAAACACCCTGCAACTATTACCGAAAAATCAATGGCATCAAAAGCAGTAGGAATTATGAATGAAAAAGGCATAACAAGCCTTGTTGTTTTAGATGAGCATGGCTATATGAAAGGACTTATTCATATGCACGACTGCTTAAGAATTGGTATTGAATAAACCAACTTCCTTAATAATAAATTTATATACCACCCATAAAATGGGTGGTTTTTTATTTTCAGAAAACATTTTTTCATTCTACTTTTTTGTTTGAGTGTGTTTTTAGGGTGTATTTCTAAATTAATCTTATTTTTTCCTTGGGGGAAATGATTTCCCCCAAGCCCCCTCAATCAGGCAAATTTATTGAAACTTATTTCAATAAATTTGCCTATATTAGTAAAAAAATCTCCCAAAAATAAAAAAATTATTTATTTTTTACATCATAACCATAAAAATTTTCTAATGCTATTGTATTATAAATCTTTTATTTTTATCAAAGCACAAAGTTTAATAATTATAAATAATTTAGAAACACATTCTAATTTTAAATAAATTTTATTATAAAGTAACATATAAAATTACCTACAAAAAAAGCCCCTTATGGGGGCTTTTTTTACAATCCAATTATTTGCCATGTGGTAAATGATGTAACAAGAATACCAATAGGAACTAATAATAATCGAATAGTCATAATTATCATAACATACTTTAATCGTACATAACCAGTTGAAAACATAATAAGAGCTGGAGCTAATTCATAAGGTAAAATAAATTGATCTAAACCATAAAGGAAGCTATACACAATTTGTTTCATTGAAATACCCAAATCAATAGCAATTTGAGCCATTGGCACACTTAAAGAAGAAGCCGCAGCAATAGGAGTTAACAAAAAGTTTGCAATAACACCTGTAAAATATGCAAAAATATTAGCAATAGCAGGTGTTTCAATATTTGAAAGAATCGGTACAATTTTTCCAGAAAGCCAAGCAGGTATACCTAATGTACCAGCAACAAACCCGATAGCCATACAACCAACAATAAAAAAGAGAATTGAATAATTTACTCGGCTAATATCATCACATTCAAGCAATCCAAAAATAGGTGTAAAACCAAGAAAAACAATTAATCCAAAAAGAAAATAAGGAGGCAAGCCGTGAAGAGGTTCAAGAATATAGCCTAAAAGAGCCAATACAGTAAGAACAAGAGTTTTCTTTTCAGCAACACTCATATTTCCAAGCTCTTTTAATTGAGAACTTGCTTCTGCAACACATTTTTCAATATGTGGTTTTAAGGCTTTATTACCAAAGAAATAAAGTAAAGTAATTGCAATAACAATATGGACTAAATTATATGTAGAGTTTTCAATAAAAAATCCTACCCAGTTAAATTCAACAGGAAGTCCAGATTTTTGTAGCATTAATAATCCAGTTAATCCTGTATTATTAGGTAAATACATTGCACAAGAAATAGCACCACCAAAGAACGCACCCATAATAATAGTAGCAGCTTCTTTAGAATCTTCTTTTAAATTAAGACTCTTACAAATACTTGTTGCAATAGTCATAAAAATAATAAGTGTTGTAATAATATCAGGAATAAGTGAACTAATAATTACCCCTGCAATAAAAAAGGAAACAAGCAACTTTAACGGCGTTTTAGCAATTTTAGATAATAATAATAACGCAATACGATTTGCAAGTTTTGTTTTATCCATTAAAATACCAATAAGCATACCATTAAAGCACATCCAAGGCACAGGAGCTTGCCAACCTGCAAAAACAACATCTGGCGTTGAAATTCCAGTTGTAATATAAAACATTGCCAACATGATAATTGATACTACCATGCTAAGTAATTCAAAAGCTAAAACAGATAAAGCAAGAATTGTCCCAAACCAATAAAGATTTAATTTCATGTTATTGGGATCATACATTAAAAATGTAATAAGACCAGCTAAACCAAAGCAAAATAGCCAATATTTACCATTTTTTACGGTGCATTCTTCGCTAAGCATGAGAACCCCCTTTATTATTGTTAAAAAAAGTATAAAAAATTGATTTGTTATATTCTGCACAATTTAGTGCATTTTATATAAAATAAATAAAATTTAAAAAAAAGAAGGCTCTTGACCATTATCTTTTCTAAGATTATGGTTAATTATAATGAAATTCAATAGATTAAGTAGATATAAAATTAGAAAAATTATTGAATGTTTTTCAATGGATTTAACAGCTACTGCTACAAGTGAATT
>JARHYD010000030.1 GCA_029258655.1 Mailhella sp. | reverse complement strand
CTGCTATTTTTTACCAGCATAGGAGCTATTACAGCCCATTTTTCATCAGAAATATCATGTCTACTCATAAATAAAGTTAAACACATAATTAAAAATATGTCCAGTTTTTTTTAGAGACAGCTCCTAGCATAACGAGATTAGTTATTATCCTTTTCTGAATAAAAACAATATCCGTTTTTTGTACTTTGCTTAACTTTATATAATGCTTGATCTGCCTTTTCGTATAACTCATAAAAACTATGTTCTTTTTTATCAGTAAAAACAATTCCAATAGATGCACTTACTTGAATAGAAACAGCATCTTTATTATATGTATTACATAATAATGTATTAAGATTTTGAATACGTTTTTTAAACGCGTCCACATCACAAATATTTTTTACAAAAGCTATAAACTCATCTCCTCCAAGACGACCAACAATATCACCCTCTCTAAAAAAATTATGTAAAACTTGTGCTGTTTCTTGTAAAACTAAATCCCCTGTACCATGTCCCATCGTATCATTTACTTCTTTAAAATAATCTAAATCAATAAGAATTAAAGCTCCTATGGATTGTTCAAGAAAACCTTTTTTTAGAAGATATTGCACTTTTTTATGAAATGCTTCTCTATTATAGAGATTTGTCAAAAAATCTATTTGTGATTTTTTCTTAATCCGTTTTATATCCTCAATACGATTTTTAATTTGTAAATCTTTTGCTTTATGTTCTTCATAATTTTCTAAAACTCCTATAAGCTGTTTACGTTCACCATAGCCTTGTGATATAATACTTACACGAATCCATTCTTTTCTTCCATTTATTTCTAAATAAAGGATAACAGGCTTACATATTTTTTTCTCAATAATTAAATTTTGATATAATTTTGTATAATCCTCATAACTAATAGGATCTATTATCTTTTTCTCAAGCAATACATCTGGTAACATATCATTAAAAGAATAATAGGAAATAACATCTTTTTTCAACATACCATAAAAACTAACTTTTTTAGTATCTTCATTAATATTAAAAGGAATATCTCCTGTTTTCTTTAATGTTGCCTGAAACATTGAATTAATCATTTGTATTTCATCATGTTGCTTAGAAATTTTTTTATACATATTATAGATTACACTATAAATTAAACCAAAAATAATAAATAATCCTATACTAAAATTAAGAAAAATTTTTAGTATTATTTTTTTAGCTGTTTCTACATGATGATATAGTTCTGCCTCAACTTGTACAGAAAATAAATACCAATTATGAATATCTAATGGTCTAAAATTTACATAACGACCTTGATTTTCATTATTTTTAAAATAAAAATTTCCTTTTTCTTTTCTTTTAACCATTTCAAAAATTTTATGAACAGTTACGCCATCTGCAAGTGTATATTTACTTAATTCCTGCCAAATAGTCCCCTCGTCTTGATTATTTTTTTTATTTAAAGCAAACTTATTTGTAGAAGAAAGAATATAATACCCTTTATCATCAACTATTTGAAAATATTTATAGATATTATCACTTAATTCTATTTTTTTAAAAATATCAGCTATAAAATATTTTGCCCATAATACTCCGATAATTTCTTTATCTTGGAAAATAGGAACAGCAATAATAAATAAAGGATTTTTTTCTTTAATCACATTTGAAAAATAAACATTTTTTTTCAGTAAACTTTTTTTGGCTTTATTATAATCAAAAACAGAATAAGAATTATTAGAATCTATACTATTTCCCTCTAAATCAGAAATTCCAATAATATTAGCATAGGATAATTTTTGTATTTTTTTCAACTTTAGTATATCAACATCGCTTAGCAGAACATTTTTACTAAACTCATTTGACATTACTTGTAAAAAATTTGTATTACGATCTAATTCTAAACAAAATTGTTTTTCAATATACATTGATAATTCATTAACTTGCTCCATAGAATGTTTTAAAGATAAACCATACAGCTTTTCAGTAAGATAAAAAAAATTATTTATTTGAAAAGCGATAAAGCAAATTATTAATACACAAATACAACTAATTATTTTTATTTCTTTTGAATATAACCATTTTTCCATATAAAATAATTCATCCTTACCACAATATTCCAAAATAGGATAAATATAACATCACAACAAAATCGTCTATCATAATACAAGATAATAGTGTATAAAAAAAATTCTAATATTATTTTACTATTTTGATTAATAATATATTCTATAATTATATATATTAATAGGTAATCAATTTTCTATTTGCCCATTTTTTACTTGACCAATGTTTCCAAATAAAAATACCACGAATACATTCATCAAGTAAAAAACATACCCACATTCCTATTAATCCATATCCAAGCCATATTCCAAAAATATATGAACCAAGTGTTGCTATACTCCACATAAAAATAACCCCAACAATAAAAGGGTATTCAGGATTACCAGCAGCACCAAGCATACGTCCACCCAAAATATTAATTGCTCTGCCAATTTCAAGTAAAATATCTATCCATAAAATAGATAAACAAAGTGAGATAATAGTTTGATTTTCTGTCATTAAAGGCATTAACCAAGGTGCAATGAGAGCTAATATAAAAGATAATGTAAAAGAAACAGTAATTGCAATTTTAAGACTTAACCGACCAATTTTTAAAGCTGCTTCTTGTTTTTTCCTTCCAATTAATTGCCCTACCATAATAGCCGATCCTTGTCCTAATGCTAACGCAAACAAAAAAATAAACATAATAGTATTAACTAAATATGTTCTAGCGGCAAGTACTTCATTACCCAACTTATTAACAAAATACACAATTAATGTTTGGGATAAGGTATAAGAAACCATTTCACCAGCAGCAGGCATACCAATTTTAAAAATTTGTTGTAATTTATCCAATGGAAAAGGAAATAAAGCCTTAAAAATAGATGTTCTAATTTTTTGTTTTTTTAACGCATAAAATAATAACATACAAGCCACAAGACGACTACATACAGTAGAAATAGCAGCCCCTTGTACACCAAGTTCTGGTAAGCCAAATTTTCCAAAAATTAAAGAATAATTTCCAATAATATTTGTAATATTAACAACGATAGAAACAAACATTGGATAATGAGCTAAGTTACAACTTCGTAAAATAGCAGAAAGCGTTAAATTTAAACACGTTAATACAGATAACCCTCCAACAATTTCAAAATAAATACCAGTCTTAGGGGCTAATTCTGATTTTACATCTAAAAGCAACATAATTTGTGGAGTAAAAAAAATAAAAATTAATCCAAAAAAAATACCAATTAAAAAATTATAAACTAAAGCAACACCAGTTGTTTGGATAAAAGCATGATCATTTCTTGCTCCAATATATTGAGAACAAACAACAGTAGCTCCCAAAACACCAAGCATAAAAACCATATTGACAAGCAATAAAATTTGATTAGCTAAACCAACAGCTGCCACAGCATTATCTGAAACTTTACTAAGCATTAAAATATCCATGAAACCTAAAAGCATAACAAGCAATGTTTCTATAAAGATAGGAAAAGTTAAAGAAATAAGCTGTTTTTTTATTGAAATAACTTTACTCATATACCCTCACAAGAAAAAAAGATTATGCATTATTTTTTTCATTGTAAACATTTTTTTTATAAAATTTTTATTCTAATTCGTGACCTTAGAATAAAATAATGTTAATAATTTTTTTTTCTTTATAAAATTACTTGCCAACTTATAAAATATGTATTAATTGTTTTAAGCGATTTTTCTAATGCGAGAGTGGCGGAATTGGTAAACGCACTGGACTTAGGATCCAGCGGAGTAATCCTTAAGAGTTCGAGTCTCTTCTCTCGTACCACTAAAATTCTTTGACCGGTCAAAGGCTCCAAAGAGTGCCAA
>JARHYD010000012.1 GCA_029258655.1 Mailhella sp. | reverse complement strand
AGATGTGTGTAGCTCAATAGTAAAACCTCCATGTATATTGTTTATCCAAATATTATTCTACATAAAGGTTTTGTATTGGGCTACTTTTTTTTTATACCTGTCGCACTTGGGGTTACAATTAAAATAAAAATAAAAAAGTTCTTTGTTTTCACAGTGTAACTATAAATATTTTCCATGCTATTGTAGTGCAATATTTTTATTATTAGAGAATGAAGTTCAATAATTCTACATAAGTTAGAAATATATTTTATTAAAAGTTTTTGAAAAGGGGTTTTAGGGGGAAAACTTTTGCAAAAGTTTTCCCCCTAAAAATAACACATTAAAATATAAAAAAAGCCGTGTATTAAACACGGCTTTTTAGTTTTTTATATAGAATTAATCTCTATGCTCACGATCTCGGCGTGGTTTTTTGTCGTGGCGATCGCCTTTATGATCTTTATCATTACGTTCTTTGCGAGCAGGACGGGCAGTATCTTCTGGATTCCATTCAATGCCTTGTTCTTCTAAGAGAACAGCCTTACGACTAGCACGAATTTTATCTCCATTAATTTCAATAACTTTTACAGTCATATCTTCGCCAAGTCTTGCTATATCTTCTGTTTTTTCAACACGATTTGTATCGAGTTGGGAAATATGTACAAGAGCTTCAATATTGGGAAGAATTTCAACAATAGCACCAATTTCTAAAATACGGCGAACTTTTGCTTGATAATTTTTACCAAGTTCTGCTTTTTGGTCGTAATAAAGAACCATTTGTTTTGCTTTTTCCATAGATTCTTTTGTAGGAGCAAAAATGCTAATTGCACCAGAATCATCAATATCAACAGTAGCCCCAGTAGCTCCCGTAATAGCTTTGATATTTTTACCTCCAGGACCAATAATCATTCGGATAGTATCAGGATTTACGGTAAATTGAGCGTGTTGTGGTGCGTATGGAGAAAGTTCTTTACGGTATTCTGGAAGAGCTGTGAGCATGGTATTTAAAATATGTAAGCGAGCTTCTTTTGCTTGAGCCATAGCACGAGCCATAACATCAGTTGGAAGACCGTTAATTTTAATATCCATTTGTACAGCTGTAATACCTTCTGTACTACCAGCGATTTTAAAATCCATATCGCCAAGAGCATCTTCGTCACCTAAAATATCTGTAAGAACAAGATATTCATCATCTTCTTTGATAAGACCCATTGCTACACCAGCAATAGGGGTTTTAATTGGAACTCCTGCGTCCATGAGTGATAAGCAACCACCACAAACAGCAGCCATAGAAGATGAGCCGTTGGATTCAACAGTTTCAGAAACAACACGAACAGTGAATGGAAATTCTTCTTGACTTGGAATAATTGCTTTTAATGCTCTTTCTGCTAAGTGACCGTGTCCAATTTCGCGACGGGAAACTCTTAAAGGTTTTACTTCACCAACACTAAAAGGAGGGAAGTTGTAGTGGAGCATAAAGTTTTTTACTTCATCACCAGCTAAACCATCAGTACGAAGTTCGTCGGAGCTAGCTCCTAATGTGGTAACAACAAGAGCTTTTGTTTCACCACGTGCAAAAATAATTGAGCCATGAGTTCTTGGAAGAACACTTGTTTCAATTTCAATAGGACGAACAGTTTTTGTATCGCGATTATCAATACGTGTACCTTCTTTTAATATACGTTGACGTACGATTTTCTTTTCTAAATGTTCAAGAATAACACTAACTTCTTTAAGTGCTTCTTCATTTTCAGCATAATTTGGATCTTGAAGCATGAGTTCTTTTACAGTATTTTTTACTTCTTTTCTTGCTTCTTTGCGTTCCAATTTTTCAGGAATGCGAAGTGCTTTATCCATTCCTGCCTCTAATGCTAATTTTTCTACATGAGCATAAAGAGCTTCATCATCTTCTTTTGGAGTAAATTCAACTTTTTGTTTTCCAGCTTTAGCTGCTAATTCTCTTTGTACTTGGATAAGAGGTTGAATAGCTTTATGTCCCCATTCAAGAGCTTCTATAATAACATTTTCTGGTACAAATTTTGCTTCACCTTCAACCATAACAACAGCTGTTTCAGAGGCTGCAAAAACAAGGTCAAGATCACTTTCTTCAAGTTCTTGAATGGTAGGATTGATGATAAATTCACCATTAACGCGACCAAGTCTTGCTCCTGCAATAGGGCCATCAAAAGGAATATGGGAAATGCAAAGAGCTGCAGAAGCAGCAGTAATGCACTGTACATCAGGCATATTTTTGCCATCATGGGAAAGAACTTGTGCTAACACTTGTACTTCATTGCCATAACCTTTAGGGAATAAAGGACGAATAGGACGGTCAATAAGACGTGAAATAAGTGTTTCATTATCGCTAGGACGACCAATTTCACGACGGAAAAAGTTTCCAGGAATACGACCTGCTGCATACATTTTTTCTGCATATTCAACAGTAAGAGGAAAGAAATCTCTTGGTGCATCAAGAGGTGTTTCGCAAACTGTTGTAAAAGCAACTGTGCCTTCACATTGAATCCAAACAGCCCCAGCTGCTTGGCGAGCAAGTCTGCCTGTTTCTAAAATAATTTCTTTTCCACCTACAATGGCAGAAACGCGGGTACAATCTAATAGACTCATTTTTTTTCTCCTGCGTAAGGAGATTCCGTGAAAAATACTAAGGAAATTAGTCCTTTTCACGGATCCTCCATTACGCGACTGCATAAAAGATAAAGGGGAAGACAAGCCTCCCCTTAAAATTACTTACGTAAGCCAAGTTTCTCAATAAGAGAACGATAGCGTTGAATGTCTGTTTTTTTCAAGTAAGTAAGAAGTTTACGACGTTGACCAACAAGTTTTAAAAGACCTGTACGGCTGTGGAAGTCTTTTTTATGAGATTTAAAGTGATCTGCAAGACTTTCAATACGAGCGGTAAGAAGTGCAATTTGAACTTCTGGAGAACCAGTGTCACCTTCGTGTTTTGCGTGAGCAGCGATAACTGCTTGTTTTTGTGCTGCATCCATAGCCACAGCGATATCCTCCTGTCCACGATAATATCATGGAGTTATTGGGTTACTAGCCCCCTTAGTACTTGCCATATATTTTGGTTATCTTTTTGATTTGCTTCTGCTAATGCAAGCAACTTTCCTTGATAACGTAGAAATACTTTTTCATTTACCATAAAATCATGTTCTCTTATTAAAATGGGATTACCATTTTTTATGGCAAGAGCTTCACGATCTGAAAGTTCAATTATTCTCCAGTTTGGTAAACCTTTTTCAATGGAAATAACTTTTGAATTAAGTATTTCTGGATTTTCTTGCAAGTCTTCAAGTGTTATTGCATCTTGAAGGTTAAAAGGGTGGCTATATTCACGAGTAAGTTCTGTGAGCATTGCTCCGCATCCTAGTCGTATCCCCAAGCTGTGGGCCAGAGACCGTATATAAGAGCCAGAACTACAAGTTACTCGAAATCGCATACAAGGTAAATTCACCCATTGAATTTCTGCATACGAAATATAAATTTCTTTTGTTTTTACAGGTGTTTCTTTTCCTGCTCTAGCAAGTTTGTATAATGCTTGTCCATTATGTTTTGCTGCTGAATAAGGTGGTACTTCTTGAATACTTGCACCTAACCAATTTTTTACAGCATTTTCAAGCAGTTCTTTGGTGATAAAAGAAGTATCTCGTTCTTCTATTATTTTACCTTCTGCGTCCCATGTGTCAGTAATTTTACCAAGTTCCAATGTTCCAGAATAGGTTTTTTCACCATTTTCTAAAAGATACCCTGAAATTTTTGTTGCCTCTCCAAGTAGAACAATTAAAAGTCCCGTTGCCATTGGGTCTAATGTTCCAGCATGACCAATTTTCTTTTGTCCTAGACGTTTTAATCGTCCAATAGCAAAAGCTGAACTCATACCTTTTGGTTTATTGAGTAAAAGAATACCGTGTTTTTGTTCCATATAAAACCAAAATTGTAAATAAAATCAAATTGTTGGTCAAAGTAAAATGAATAGTAGACACAACAAAAAACACGTTTCTAGCAAACGTTTATAATCTTTAGCTTAAAAAAAAAGAACTGTCTAGTTTTTTTGTTTTAGAATATTTTTTTCTTTTATTTTTTTGAGAGAAGAATTTTTGAAAAAAGTTTCCTTCTTAAACTTCCTCAAAACTTTTTAATTTAAAAGCTTTTTTGCGTGTAAAAAAATTTTTGTTTTTTACATAATAAAATAGAATATGAATAATCTGAACGCATAAGTTTAATAAGGATAGTATTAAAAGTTTTTGAAAGGGGTTTTAGGGGAAAACTTTTGCAAAAGTTTTCCCCTAAAAAATTTTAAATTTAATAACAAAAAAGCCCAGTCTAAGACTGGGCTTATATTTGGGCTATTGAATAATACAATTATTCGCTTTTACTTTCTTCGTTTTGATGAGCTTCCATTTTCTTAAGTTCTTCGTGACGAGCATTGTATTGTTCAATAAGAGTTGTACGGTATTGTTTTGCAAGTTCTGGTTTTGCAGCTTCAAGTTGAGCAAAGCGGTTTTCACCAAGCATGAACTCTTCCATTGTTCCGTCAGGATCTTTCTTGTAATCAAGAGTAAATGGTTTTTCGAGTTCTGGGTTGAAGCGATAAAGTGGCCAGTAACCAGATTTTACTGCAAGTTTAGCTTCTTCCATGCTCTTACCCATACCTTTACGGATACCTTGGTTAATACATGGAGCATAAGCAACGATAAGTGATGGTCCTTTGTAAGCTTCGGCTTCTTTGAAAGCTTTGATTACTTGGTTCATGTCTGCACCCATGCTTACGTATGCAACATAAACGTAACCATAGCTCATCATCATACGACCAATGTCTTTTTTACGTACTGGTTTACCACTAGCAGCAAATTGAGCGATAGAACCAAGAGGGGTTGCTTTAGAAGCTTGACCACCAGTATTGGAGTAAACTTCGGTATCCATAATAAGGATATTAATATCAGCACCAGAAGCAAGAACGTGGTCTACACCACCAAAGCCGATGTCGTATCCCCAACCGTCACCACCAAAGATCCAGAAAGATTTTTTGGTAAAGAGGTCGCTCATGTGGCTAATTTCATGGAGTACATTGGTGCAACCACAACCGCAATCACAAGAAGGTTCATTATAAAGGAGATCCATAACAGCTTCGCCACATTCTTTTGATTTGATAGCGTCGTTTCTGTTATCAAGCCAGTTTTGGATAGCTTCTTTAAGTTCCGCAGAAATTTCAAGAGTAAGAGCTTGTTCGCAAAGTTGAACGAGTTTTGCAACACGTTGAACATACGCATCATGCATACCAAGACCGTATTCTGCTGCATCTTCAAATAAGGAGTTACCCCAAGCTGGACCGTGTCCATCTTTATTGGTGCAATATGGGTTTACAGGAGATGAACCGCCCCAAATTGAGCTACAACCAGTAGCGTTTGCAATCATCATGCGTTCGCCAAAAAGTTGTGTAAGGAGTTTTACATAAGGAGTTTCACCACAACCAGCACAAGCACCAGAGAATTCAAGAAGTGGTTGTTGGAATTGTGAACCTTTGAGGGTGAAACGATCTAAAATATTAGATTTGAGTTCTACATTTTCTTCAACAAAAGCAAGGTTAGCTTTTTCTGTTTCTTGAAGTTCATGGAGAGGAGTCATAACAAGAGCTTTTTCTTTAGCTGGGCAAACGTTAGCACAAGAGCCACAACCTTGACAATCCATAGCGTAAACTTGCATACGGAATTGCATACCTTCTAAGCCCTTACCAACTGCTTTTTTGGTTTCCATATTTTCTGGTTTACCAGCAAGTTCTTCTTCAGTTGCAAGAACTGGACGAATAGAAGCGTGAGGGCAAACAAGAGAACATTGGTTACATTGGATACAGTTTTCAGCAATCCATTTAGGAATGTTGATAGCAACACCACGTTTTTCGCAAGCAGTTGTTCCAAGTGGTACTACACCATCTGGGCTAAATGCAGAAACAGGGAGTTTATCACCTTGTTGTGAAAGAATAGGACGAACAACATCACGGATATATGGATCACTATCATTATAGAAACTTGGAGTATCAGGAGCAGTAGCCCAAGATTCAGGGTAGTTAATTTCAACAAGAGAAGCAATAGCTTTATCAACTGCTTCAATGTTCATATTAACAACTTTTTCACCTTTTTTGCCGTAAGTTTTACGGATAGATTCTTTAAGAAGGGCAATAGCTTCTTCAAAAGGAAGAACATTAGCAAGTTT
The DNA here is from genome assembly GCA_029258655.1 of Mailhella sp. Taxonomy (GTDB): domain Bacteria; phylum Desulfobacterota; class Desulfovibrionia; order Desulfovibrionales; family Desulfovibrionaceae; genus Taurinivorans. The sequence goes on along the minus strand of JARHYD010000012.1, from coordinate 8,390 downwards.
AAAGTAAGCGGTTTGAGTTACCATGTTAATACGGCCACCAAGACCTACTTCTTGTGCTACTTTAACTGCGTCAATATTGAAGAATCTAAGTTTCTTTTGAGCAATAGTACGTTTCATTTTGCCTGGAAGTTCTTTTTCAAGTTCTTCAACAGTATTCCAAGCAGAGTTAAGAAGGAAGGTTGCACCTTCTTTAATACCTTCTAATACATCATAAAGTTGTACGTATGCAGATTTGTGGCAAGCAACAAAGTCAGCATTATTTACAAGATAAGATGATTTAATTGGGTTTTTACCAAAACGTAAGTGAGAAACAGTGAAACCACCAGATTTTTTGGAGTCGTATGCAAAGTAAGCTTGTGCAAACATATCGGTATTATCACCAATAATTTTAATAGCTTGTTTATTTGCACCAACAGTACCGTCAGAACCAAGACCAAAGAATTTACATTGTACAGTACCTTCTGCAACGGTATTGATTTCTTCACCAATTTCAAGAGAAAGATAGGTTACGTCGTCTTTAATACCTACGGTAAAGTGGTTTTTAGGTCCACTTGCAAGCATATTATCATATACAGCACGAGCCATTGCAGGAGTAAAGTCTTTAGAACCAAGACCATAACGACCAGCAATAATTTTAGGGAATACACGAATAGCTTCACCTTTTTCTACAAAAGCAGAACAGATATCTTGGTAAAGAGCTTCCCCTAAAGCACCTGGCTCTTTAGAACGGTCAAGAACAGTAATAGTTTGTACAGTTGCAGGAAGAACTTGGAAAAGATGTTCAACGCTGAATGGACGATATAAACGAACTTTTACAAGACCAACTCTTTGACCACGTGCATTTAAATAATCTACAACTTCTTCAATAACATCACAGGAAGAACCCATAGAAATAATAACGCGATCTGCTTCTGGGTCTCCGTAATAATCAAAAGGTTTATATTTACGGCCAGTAATAGATTCCACTCTTTCCATTGCATCAATAACAATACTAGGAAGTTGGTTATAGTATGGGTTACTGGTTTCAGTATTTTGGAAGTATGTATCTGGGTTTTGAGCTGTACCACGTTGATGTGGATATTCTGGGTTCATAGAGCGATCACGGAAAGCTTGTACATTATCCCAGTTTACAACTTTTTTAATATCTTCATAATCAATAACTTCAATTTTACGAATTTCGTGAGAAGTACGGAAACCGTCAAAGAAGTGACAGAAAGGAACAGATGAATCGATAGCTGCCAAGTGTGCAACTAAAGCTAAATCCATTGCTTCTTGAGGGTTATTGGAACAAAGGAAAGCAAAACCTGTTTGACGTGCACTCATTACGTCTTGGTGATCACCAAAGATTGAAAGAGCATGAGTTGCAATAGCACGAGCTGCTACGTGGAAAACACCTGGTAAAAGTTCACCAGCAATTTTATACATATTAGGAATCATCAAGAGAAGACCTTGAGATGCCGTAAAAGTAGAGGTTAAAGCACCTGCAGCTAAGCTACCGTGTACAGTACCAGCTGCACCAGCTTCAGATTGCATTTCACGAACATTAACGATTTGACCCATAATGTTCTTTTTACCTTGAGCTGCGTATTCGTCCATAAGTTCGCCCATAACTGATGATGGGGTAATAGGATAAATAGCTGCTGCGTCACTAAGGGCATAGGCAACGTGGGCGGCTGCAGTGTTACCGTCCATAGTTTTCATTTTTGCTGCCATATTTCCTCCATTGTAATAAATTGTTTTGGCATATGCCGTCTAATTATTGAATACATTTTTACATAGCTTTTTCGATACAAAATTTTATTCTTCTTTAATTAATGAAGGATAAAAAAAACTGTATCATTTTTTTACACTATTTATTGTAACATTTTACAACAAAATTACAAGTTAAATTTAAAAAAAAATTAAATAAAATTCTTTTTTTGGTGTCAAAAAAAGGAAAATTTTGACACTCTAAAATTTTTATAATTATAACATATTGAAATTATTGTATTGGTATAGTAATTGCTATATGTGTTTTAGCTTATAAAATTTTTGTTTTTGTGGAGGCAGAATATGTTTAATTTACTTAATGGAAATGAGAAAAAAAATAAAAAAGATAGTTCTCAAAATGAAAATATAAGAGAAGCAAAAGAACTTTTTAATATGGGACGTTTCCCTGTTGTTACAACACAATTAATAGAAAATAGACCAATTGCTAAAGTATTAGGATTAGTATGTTGTCGTGGTTTTGATTCTGAAGAAGCTTTTTATGGTATGGCTGCTATGGCTGTAAATAAAGGAGCACAAGGAATTATTGGGTATAATGAAAATATAGCTTTTCACCCAGACGGCAGTAAATATTTTTCTTGTTTTGGTACAGCTGTTATGTTTGAACGTGAAGGAAGAAATGATTTATTAAGTGATCCAGCTCGTATTAAAAGTACGCTTAGCAAAATTCCAACAGCTGATGTTGCAAGTTTTTCAAAACAAGCCCAATATGCTCAAAATATGCAACAAATAGAACAAGATCCGTATGCTCAAAATATGCAACAAATGCAATTTGTACAAAATATGCAAAATACGCAAATGGCACAAAATCAATATGCAGCTCAACAAAGTACTATGAGTTATACTCCTTCTTCTTTTGCTGAAATACGTGGCTTAGATGATAATACTTTTGATAAAGAACAAGTGCTTTCTTCTGCTCAAATTGCAGCACAAATGGTAGAAGAAGAAAAAGAAGTAAAATTAACTACTCCAAGACCGACTGAAGAAGAAGATCCAGTGTTACAAAGAATTTTAGCAGTACAAAAGCGTCAAGCTGTACCAAATATGCAATAATTTATAAGCTAACACAAAAACAAAATAAAGACGGGTGCTTTTATGTGTCCGTCTTTATTTTGTTTATTTTATTTAATATTTTGATAGTATTATTTAGGGGGTGTTTCTAAATTATTTATAATTACTTTAATGTATTAGAAGTACAAGAATATAAATAATATTTAGGGTGTGTTTCTAAATTAATCTTATTTTATTTTTTTCTTTTGGGGGAAATCATTTCGCTTTAGTCGTTGTGACGCAGGAAGCTACGGGTAAAGACAGTGTAACATCCAAAGAAAAGATATAATAAAATTGACCTGGAAGCACACCCTAATCAGCGTCAAAAATTTCAATATCACTCCAAGTCATTTCTTCAGAAGTAATGGTTTCCATCATAAGCAAACATTTATCCATACGTGATCGTAAATGTCTTTCTTCGTTACTTATGGAAACAACTTGTAATCGTAATTTTGTTAAAGAATGTTCTGTTCCAGCTTCTGCTACTGCAACATTAAATGTGTTTCGTATTTTTGTTTTGACACTGTTAGCAACACGGCGTTTTCCTTTTAATGAATCATTGCCATGTAGGGTATATTCAACGGTAAGAACCGCAATAAGCATTTTTTTTCCTTATTATTGATCTATAATTTGTATTAAGTGAAACGTGATCATGAAAGATCAAAGGTTTTCAAATATACTTAATATTGTCCGTTTTGAAGAAAAATTTCAATAGAAATATTGACATTTTTTTTTAATGAAACTAAACAATTTTATTTATATTTGTATTAGGACGTTGTTTGTTTTTAATTATTTTAATATAACAACATATTAAGATTAGGTGTTTTTTGGGATGAGTAATTTTTATCTAAGTAGTTTGTTATAATAATACGTTTCTAGTTTGAATTTTTATAAATATAGTTGTTTTGAATAATTAATAATGTCCGATTGTTTTTGTTATTTTTAGGGTATTTTTATTTGTATTTAATGGGATTGTATGTACTATCATTATTTTTGCTCGGAAAGATATTGTTTAGCAATAGTTTTGCTTTCTTCTACTGCTGGTTGATCAAAAGGATTGATATTAAGAAAATATGCTGTTAAAATTGTAACCATGCATAAGTCCCACATAAGTTTACCAAAGTTTTTTTCATCAATTTCTGTAAATTCCATACTACAAAGGGGAATATGATGATTGATCATAGATGCTTTGGTTGCTTTTGTTTCGGCATAGAGAATGTCTGTAATGTTTTTATTAGCTAACCATTTCCATTTATTAGGTAAATTTTCAGAAAGAGTACAAAGAGATTTTTTTTCTTGTGTATATGATTCTAAAAAAAAGGCTGCTTTATTGGGTTTGCTATCCAGAAAAAGTTGCAAAATAGAATGTTGGTCAACAGTACCAAGAGCAATAACAGGAGTTGAACCTAAACTTTGCTTTCCAAGACTTTCTGACCAAAGTTGCCGAAACCATAAATTAAGACTTGCCCATTTAGGAATATAATTAAAGAAAATAAGTTCAGAAAAACCAGCTTGCATTGTGCTATATGTAAAATACGCTAATTCAAAAAGTTGAGGCAAAGTTTTTTGGTTTGAGTGAAGAAATAATTCACATTCTTGAAAAAAAGAATTTTTTGCTGATATTGCTCCTTGAATAAAACTTTTATAGTCAATTCCTAAAAAACACGCAGGTACAAGACCAACAGCACAAAAAATACTAAATCTTCCTCCAAGTTTGTTAGGTACAGGTAATGATTTGAAGTTATATGTCTTTACTTCTTCGCGTAAAAATCCTGTTTCATCATCTGTAATAATGAAAAAATGATTTTTCCATGTTTGAGGTAATATTTTTTCAAATTGTTGTTTACAGATAAAATATTGTGCAATGGTTTCAAGTGTAGAGCCTGATTTGCTAATGGTTAATACAAGAGTTTTTTCCAAAGGTAAATTTTCAAGGCATTCGTTTAAATGTGCAGAATGGACATTATCTATAACCCAAAGTTGTTTTTGTTTTTCGTTTTGTAAAACAAATTTATCTTGTGGGCTAAAAGTTTTTTGTAATGCATGAGGTCCTAAAGCAGAACCACCAATGCCAAGTAAAAGTAAATGATCAAATTGATTAAAATATGGTTTAAGGTTTTCTAATTCAAGAAAAAGATTATCTATAAAATCTAGCGTAGAAAAGGGAAGTTTTTCTATTTTTAATTTTTGGATAAAATTATTAATTTGATTAATAGCAATAGGATCTTCTTTAGAAAAAGAAAACTTTTCAGTATTATAAAATGTTATCATAAGGTATATAATGCTTTTTTAATTGCAGTTAAAGCTTTTTTAAGGGTTTCATCTGATACGGCATAAGAAATTCGGACACAGTTTGGAGATCCAAAAGCATCACCAGGCATAATAGCAACATTAGCATTTTCTAGTAAGAAGGTGCAAAGTTCTGTGGCATTTTTATATTTTTCGCAAAAGAGTTTGCTTACATCAGGAAAAAGATAAAAAGCCCCTTCTGGTTTTGGGCAAGTAACATTGTTCCATGAGGAAATTTCTTGATAGGCAAAATCACGGCGTCTTTTAAATGCTTCTTTCATGGTATAAATGCAATCATAGGAAGCTGTAAGTGCTGCAATAGCAGCTTTTTGTCCTATGGAAGAAACATTTGAAGTCATTTGTCCTTGAATTTTTGTTAATTCTTTAATAAGGCTTTCATGGCCTAAAATATATCCAAGTCGCCAACCTGTCATGGCAAAACTTTTTGAAAGAGCATTTACAATGGCAATTTTATCTGGATTTTGTTCCCATAATTTACTTGCAGAAGATTGGTATTTTTCATCATAAACTAATTGATCATATACTTCATCAGCAATAACAAAAATATTTTTTTTGATAGCCCAAGTAATAATTTCATCAATTTCTTTTTGTGAATAGGTAACACCACTAGGGTTACTTGGACTATTGAGAATAAGGAGTTTTGTTTTTGGGGTAAGTGATTTTTCTAATATTTCAATATTTATTCTATATCCATTTTCAACTGTTGTTTCAGCAAAAACAGGATTTGCTCCCACAAGGGAAACCATATCTGGATAACTTGTCCAATAAGGAGTTGGGATAAGAACATCTTCTCCCTCATTTAATAAGCAAAGCAAAAGCATATAGAGGCATTGTTTTCCTCCATTGCTTAGAATAAAGTTTTCTGGTTTTGGTGAAATAGCGTAATTTCTTTTATAATACGTAGAAATTGCTTCTCGTACTTCTGGAATACCAGCAACAGCAGTATATTTTGTAAAATGTTCATCAATAGCATTTTTAGCTGCTTGATTGATATGATTTGGGGTATTAAAATCTGGTTCACCCACAACAAGGGAAATAACATCAATCCCTTTGTTTTTTAGTTCTAATGCTTTTGCATTGACAGCTAGTGTAGCCGAAGGTTTAACGCGAGAAAGGCGTTGAGCAAATTGCATAATTTTCCCCTTATAATTTTAATAAAAAAAGTTTAGTCATAATACTATATTATGTCAATATCAATCTTTATTCTTTTATTTTTTTCTTATCTGCGTCAATATGATGAATTTTTATTGCTAAAACAATATAACAAATAAGGGAAATAATATTGATTAATGATAAAGAAAGAAACGAGGTTTTCATTGAGTTTAAAAAAGCAGGAATAGTATTGGCATTAACTGTTGCTTTACCTAGATAATGTGAAATAGAAAGGGAAACAATAATTTGACTTGTTAAAACTCCCATACTTCTTGATGTAGCAGTAAGGCTTGAGGCAACAGCAAGTTCTTTGGATGGAATATCTTGTAAAGCAGAAACCGTGCTTGGAGCAGAAAAAATAGCAAGACCTAAGCCAGATAAAAAAAGTGTAGTATAAATATAATAAATACTTGAAGTTTCATTTAAATAGGCTGTGCCAACAAGACTAACAGTACAAAGAATAATCCCAATGATAATAATATATTCTGGGTGGATTTTATCTGATAATTTTCCAGCATAAGGGGTAAAGGCAAATTGTGCCATACTTTTAAATAAAAGGAAAAAACCTGCCATTAGTGGAGTAAAACCACGTACTTGTTGGAAATACATTGTAGAATAATAAACAAAAGCTGTTGCACTTCCAAAGTTTATCATAATACTAACAATACCTAAACTAAATTTTCCTGATTTTGTAAAAAGATTAATATTAATAATAGGATACCTTGTATGTTTTTGCATATAAACAAAAATAATTAGGAAAAGAAAGCCAAGTGGTACAAGATAAAGAAGAGGGTGATATAAATTAAATAATCCTGCTCCAAGTGAAATTGCACCTGTGCCAAGTCCAAGCATGATAGCACCTTTTGCGTCAAATTTTTCTTCATCTAATGTACACCATTCAAGTCTTAATGCTCCTCGAAAAAGAATAAGTCCTACAATGCTTGGAATCATAAGTAAAAGAAAAAGAAAACGCCAACCCAAAAAAGTAGCAACTGCTCCACCAATAATTGGTCCGAGCGATGCTCCAAGATACGCCGCTGATGTTAAAATACCTAAAATTGCACCTCGTTTATAAATAGGTGTAATATTAATAGCAATGGCTGTGCTACTACTAATAAGTAGTGCTGTTCCAATACCTTGTATGCATCTAAAAATACTAAGTATAGTGAAATTAGTTGAAATAAAAAGACCTATTAAAGTAAGAAAGCAAATGATAAAACCTATTGTCATCATTTTTCTTAATCCAAAAAGGTCACTCATACGTCCGCCAATAGTTCCTATGAAACCTTGAGAATACGCAAAAAGCATTACAATAAGGGATATGGTTGCAGCTGATGTATTAAAATCATGTGCTATGGAAGGTAAAATAGTGGTAACACCACTATAAAGAAGAGGAGAAAAAAAATTGGCAATCCAAAGGGAAACATATACCCAAAACGTTTTTTCTGGAGGTGAACATTCTGCTGGCATAGAATACCCTCATTTATGAATAGTTATTTATAAGAAAATACATTTTTTTTGTTATATCGTCAAATTTTTTGTATATGAAAATAAAAAAAGAGTTTTTTGGGGGAAATGATTTCCCCCAACCCCCCTCAATCAGGCAAGTTTATCGAAATACATTTCAATAAATTTGCCTAAGTTAGGGGATTAGTAGAAAGTTTTTTTAATTTATTTTGTATATTAACTATTAATATTTTCTAATGCTATTAGGGTGTGTTTCCAAATTATTTATAATTCTTTTAACATATTAGATTTATAAAATAAAAAATATTTTTATAAAATCACTGACCTAATAAGTTTCACTCTCTGGAAGCGAGGAGCGAAGCAACTTGCTGAAAGAGTGTGAAACCCTTTATAAAATGTGATGCTATGTAATAGTAGAATAAATAAGAAAATGTTATATAAACAAGAAAAATAAAAATTAATTTAGAAACACACCTTAGGTATAAAAAAAGAGAGAAAATTTTTTATTTTCTCTCTTTTTTTATTATCCTAACATATTGAGAGCATCTTTTTGTTCATTAATAAAGCGTTTTCTAACGGCTTCTTGGACAAAAAGCGTTGATGAACCGAATTTATTTTTTCTATGAGCATAGATATTTTCAATA